>NZ_VFXM01000028.1:0-4641 GCF_006519705.1 Ornithinimicrobium kibberense | reverse complement strand
GGGGCATGGAAACCTCATCTTGAAGTGTGCTTCCCGCTTAGATGCTTTCAGCGGTTATCACGTCCGAACGTAGCTAATCAGCGGTGCCCTTGGCAGGACAACTGACACACCAGAGGTTCGTCCATCCCGGTCCTCTCGTACTAGGGACAGCTCTTCTCAAGTTTCCTCCGCGCGCAGCGGATAGGGACCGAACTGTCTCACGACGTTCTAAACCCAGCTCGCGTACCGCTTTAATGGGCGAACAGCCCAACCCTTGGGACCGACTCCAGCCCCAGGATGCGACGAGCCGACATCGAGGTGCCAAACCATGCCGTCGATATGAGCTCTTGGGCAGGATCAGCCTGTTATCCCCGGGGTACCTTTTATCCGTTGAGCGACGGCGCTTCCACAAGCCACCGTCGGGTCACTAGTCCCGACTTTCGTCTCTGCTCGACATGTCTGTCTCACAGTCAAGCTCCCTTGTGCACTTACACTCGACACCTGATTACCAACCAGGCTGAGGGAACCTTTGGGCGCCTCCGTTACCTTTTGGGAGGCAACCGCCCCAGTTAAACTACCCACCAGGCACTGTCCCTGATCCGGATCACGGACCGAGGTTAGACATCCAGAACGACCAGAGTGGTATTTCAACGATGACTCCACGGACACTGGCGTGCCCGCTTCACAGTCTCCCACCTATCCTACACAAGCCGTACCGAACACCAATACCAAGCTATAGTAAAGGTCCCGGGGTCTTTCCGTCCTGCTGCGCGTAACGAGCATCTTTACTCGTAGTGCAATTTCGCCGAGTTCGTGGTTGAGACAGTGGAGAAGTCGTTACGCCATTCGTGCAGGTCGGAACTTACCCGACAAGGAATTTCGCTACCTTAGGATGGTTATAGTTACCACCGCCGTTTACTGGCGCTTAAGTTCAGAGCTTCGCCGCACACGTGCGACTGACCCGTCCCCTTAACGTTCCAGCACCGGGCAGGCGTCAGTCCGTATACATCGTCTTGCGACTTCGCACGGACCTGTGTTTTTAGTAAACAGTCGCTTCTCCCTGGTCTCTGCGGCCCTCCGTGCCAACCCGCGAAGGGGTCTCACACGTCGGGCCCCCCTTCTCCCGAAGTTACGGGGGCATTTTGCCGAGTTCCTTAACCACGATTCACTCGATCGCCTTGGTATTCTCTACCTGACCACCTGGGTCGGTTTGGGGTACGGGCGGCTCGGACCTCGCTAGGAACTTTTCTAGGCAGCATAGGATCACCCTTCTTCCCGCATACACGGTCACCATCAAGCCTCGGACAACTGATGGGGCGGATTTACCTCTCCCCGGTCCTGCGCTCTTGGACGTGGACAACCATCGCCACGCGGAGGCTACCTTCCTGCGTCCTTCCATCGCTTACCTACTACACGCTCGGGTCGCGCGTTCCACCGCCGCTCACCAACCCCCCCGAAAGGGAGCAGGGTCTGCGACGGCTTCAGGCGCTTAGCATCACGTGATTCGGTACTGGGCGGTCCTTCGCCGGTTCCGGAATATCAACCGGATGTCCATCGACTACGCCTGTCGGCCTCGCCTTAGGTCCCGACTTACCCAGGGCAGATTAGCTTGACCCTGGAAACCTTGGTCATTCGGCGGAAGAGTTTCTCACTCTTCTTTCGCTACTCATGCCTGCATTCTCACTCGTGCCGCGTCCACACCTCGATCACTCGGATGCTTCTCCCGCGGCACGACGCTCCCCTACCCAACGACACGCCTGGACCCACCCCACGAGGGGACGGGCCGAGCGAATATGTCGTTGCCACAGCTTCGGTGGTGTGCTTGAGCCCCGCTACATTGTCGGCGCGGAATCACTTGACCAGTGAGCTATTACGCACTCTTTCAAGGGTGGCTGCTTCTAAGCCAACCTCCTGGTTGTCTTCGCAACTCCACATCCTTTCCCACTTAGCACACGCTTAGGGACCTTAGCTGGTGATCTGGGCTGTTTCCCTCTCGACTACGAAGCTTATCCCCCGCAGTCTCACTGCCATGCTCTCACTTACCGGCATTCGGAGTTTGGCTGACGTCAGTAACCCGGTGGGGCCCATCAGCCATCCAGTAGCTCTACCTCCGGCAAGAAACACATGACGCTGCACCTAAATGCATTTCGGGGAGAACCAGCTATCACGGAGTTTGATTGGCCTTTCACCCCTACCCACAGCTCATCCCCTCAGTTTTCAACCTAAGTGGGTTCGGGCCTCCACGCGGTCTTACCCGCGCTTCACCCTGGCCATGGGTAGATCACTCCGCTTCGGGTCTAGACCCAGCGACTCATACGCCCTGTTCGGACTCGCTTTCGCTACGGCTACCCCGCACGGGTTAACCTCGCCACTGAGCACTAACTCGCAGGCTCATTCTTCAAAAGGCACGCCGTCACCAGCCCACGGGCCGGCTCCGACGGATTGTAGGCACACGGTTTCAGGAACTATTTCACTCCCCTCCCGGGGTACTTTTCACCTTTCCCTCACGGTACTTGTCCGCTATCGGTCACCAGGGAATATTTAGGCTTGGCAGGTGGTCCTGCCAGATTCGTACGGGATTTCTCGGGCCCCGTACTACTTGGGACGTGCGATACGGAGTCGAGAACATTTCGGCTACCGGGGTCTCACCGTCTGTGCCAGGCCTTCCCAGACCTTTCGCCTATGAACTCGATTTCTTACTCCGCACCGGCGTGGTAGCACCGGTACACACACTCCCACAACCCCCCAGCTGCAACCCCTACCAGGTGATCACACAGCTGAGGTTTGGCCTCGTCCGCTTTCGCTCGCCACTACTCACGGAATCACATGTTGTTTTCTCTTCCTGCGGGTACTGAGATGTTTCACTTCCCCGCGTTCCCTCCACGCACCCTATATATTCAGGTACGGGTGACTGGAGATGAGTCCAGCCGGGTTTCCCCATTCGGAAATCCTCGGATCAAAGTCTGGTTATCGACTCCCCGAGGCTTATCGCAGATTCCCACGTCCTTCTTCGGTTCCTGGTGCCAAGGCATCCACCGTGCGCCCTTGTAAACTTGAAACAAAATTAAGCCACAAAGATGCTCGCGTCCACTGTACAGTTCTCAACACACGACCAGGCCAACCCCAGGCAAACGCTCCCGCCACACACACCACCCAGCAACAGCTGGACGACGCGGGTACGGACAGCACCCAGGGCCCCGGCACTCCAGAAGGCCCGGCACCACCGGCCCCCCGTGCACGCACGAAGGACCCAGGTGGGGCCCGATCCCTCAGGACCCAACAACGTGTCAGCACCACCCCCGACCCCACCCAGGCGGACCCTTCCACACCCACCCCCACACGAGGAGGCAGGTCGTACTAGGCCACCGGGACAGGACACCGGGAACGGCGACGGAATACTGATGTTCCACCCGAGCACCCGCCGTGGGACGAACGCCCACGCAACGGGAACCAGACACCGGCCACCCACCCCGAACCGGGACGGGCACCAGGTGCCAAGATGCTCCTTAGAAAGGAGGTGATCCAGCCGCACCTTCCGGTACGGCTACCTTGTTACGACTTAGTCCCAATCACCAGTCCCACCTTCGACGGCTCCCTCCCACAAGGGGTTGGGCCACCGGCTTCGGGTGTTACCGACTTTCGTGACTTGACGGGCGGTGTGTACAAGGCCCGGGAACGTATTCACCGCAGCGTTGCTGATCTGCGATTACTAGCGACTCCGACTTCATGGGGTCGAGTTGCAGACCCCAATCCGAACTGAGACCAGCTTTAAGGGATTCGCTCCACCTCACGGTTTCGCAGCCCTCTGTACCGGCCATTGTAGCATGCGTGAAGCCCAAGACGTAAGGGGCATGATGATTTGACGTCATCCCCACCTTCCTCCGAGTTGACCCCGGCAGTCTCCTATGAGTCCCCACCATCACGTGCTGGCAACATAGAACGAGGGTTGCGCTCGTTGCGGGACTTAACCCAACATCTCACGACACGAGCTGACGACAACCATGCACCACCTGTGTACCGACCTTGCGGGGCCCCCATCTCTGGGAGTTTCCGGTACATGTCAAGCCTTGGTAAGGTTCTTCGCGTTGCATCGAATTAATCCGCATGCTCCGCCGCTTGTGCGGGCCCCCGTCAATTCCTTTGAGTTTTAGCCTTGCGGCCGTACTCCCCAGGCGGGGCGCTTAATGCGTTAGCTGCGGCACGGACCCCGTGGAATGGGACCCACACCTAGCGCCCAACGTTTACGGCGTGGACTACCAGGGTATCTAATCCTGTTCGCTCCCCACGCTTTCGCTTCTCAGCGTCAGTAGTGGCCCAGAGACCTGCCTTCGCCATCGGTGTTCCTCCTGATATCTGCGCATTCCACCGCTACACCAGGAATTCCAGTCTCCCCTACCACACTCTAGCCTGCCCGTACCCACTGCAGACCCGGGGTTAAGCCCCGGGCTTTCACAGCAGACGCGACAAACCGCCTACAAGCTCTTTACGCCCAATAATTCCGGACAACGCTCGCACCCTACGTATTACCGCGGCTGCTGGCACGTAGTTAGCCGGTGCTTCTTCTGCTCCTACCGTCACCCAAAGGCTTCGTCAGAGCTGAAAGAGGTTTACAACCCGAAGGCCGTCATCCCTCACGCGGCGTCGCTGCATCAGGCTTTCGCC
>NZ_VFXM01000027.1:0-5164 GCF_006519705.1 Ornithinimicrobium kibberense | reverse complement strand
GCCTTGACAACCCGTTAGGGAATCTCTTCCCAGATGAGGGTGTAGGTCGGCCGGGCGCGTCGGTCCGCAGTTAGACGTCGAGGTCTCCCGACGATGGAAGTTCCTACGCCATCCATCCGAAAGACCTCGACGTGACCGACGCTACCCCGCCGGCCGGCTTCGGCCGCCCTGACCTGACCGCCTTCGCGTCTCATCCCAATCGACCCTGATCGAGTCTGCTGACCCCCTCGACGAGAACGCAGCGACATCACAGCCACCCAACCCCGACCGTCCGGGAAGCCGGGACACGTCACTGGCCTGTGCTGCGGGCGTGTCGAGTGGGTCGTCCAGGGGCGACGCAGGAGCGTCGACGCGACGTGCTGAGAGGTGGTTCCAGTCGAGCACTAGGACACCGGCTACAGGCATGGCGATAGGTCAGGAACGGCGTCGCTCCCTACGCAGGAGGGAGCGCAGAGTCTCGGCGTTCGCGTAGCCGACCCGTAGCGCGATCTCGGCGGAGGTGAGGTCCGTGGTTGCTGAGAGGTGCCGAGCTCGTTCGATGCGAAGCCGTTGGACGAAGCCGAGCGGAGTGAGGTTGAGCGCCGCACGGACTCGTCGTTCGAGGGTGCGCCGGCTGGTGCCGAGCGACTGCGCGACGAAGGCGACGTTGAACGATTCGTCCAGGCGGGCGCGCACGAAGCGTTCGAACTCGACGACGATCGGGTCCTCGTGCCGGAGATGTTCGTAGGCGACGAAGGCCGCCTGCGACGGACGCTCGTCGATTATGAGGAGCTTGGCGACATGTTGCGCCAGGTCGGGGCTGATCGATCGCACGAGTGAGAGCGCGAGGTCGATGTGGGCGAACGCGGCGCCGGCGGTGACGAGGTTCCCGTCGACCACGACCATGGTGTCGAGATCGAGGGCGACGGTCGGATAGCGCTTCAGGAACTCCGGCCCCAGGAACCAGCTGGTCGTCGCCCGCCGATGATGCATCCGTCCGGTCTCGGCGACAGCGAACACGCCGGTGCACGCCGCGGCGATCCGGGTGGTCGCGTCGTCGAGGCGCCCGAGCGAGGCGATGACCGAACGAGCATCTCGGCTCTGGAGGGCGTCGTTGGTAGCGGCGGCCGTGAGGGTTCCAAGCGCAGGGACGACGACCACGTCGAACTCTGCGGACTCCGACAGCGGGTGGTCCACCGACAGGGTCATCGATGCCGTCGTGGTCACTCTCCGTTTCGGTCCGAGGATGGCGAGTTCGATCGGGTCGATCCGCGGGTCGACATCGCCGCGGGCTCCGTCGGCCACCCGCACGATGTCGATGACCGACGCGACAGCCGAACCGAAGCAGCCGTCGATCGCGATCAGTCCGATACGCATGGCGCGAACAATAGCAATACTGTCGTATACGCCACTTCTCACATGCCCTTGCTCGTCATACGCTGAACTCGCTTCACCAAGAAACCTCGACACCTAGGAGAACCCCTCATGTCCACACCCGCATCACTTCCGTATGCCTTCGTCGCCAAGATCGTCGCGGCCGATGGACAGCACGACGCGCTCGCCGATCTGCTCGCCGGCGCTGTCGCGCTCGCCAACGAAGAAGTAGGAACGATTGTCTGGTTCGCGGTCAGGACCCACGCCGACACCTTCTGGATCTTCGATGCATTCCCCGACGAGGCCGCTCGCGACGCCCACGCCAACGGCGCCATCGTCGCAGCCCTGATGGCCAACCAGCACCTCCTCGGCGCAGCACCCGAGATCCTGGCGGCCGACGTCCTCGCGTCCAAGCTCCCGTAGTCCGCCAACGCACGAGACGATCGCGCCCCGCCGAGCCGTCGCCAGGTCGCGACGCAACGCCACGCTGCGTTGCCGAGCGGTGCGAGGCCTATCGGCACACGGACAGGATGCCGGCCGCGAGCGCTCAGTCGGCGAGGGGTCCGTCGCAGAGGAGAGCGACGTCGGTGTCGGGTCATCTCCACAGACATCGACCGCGACAGCACCCTCGTGGCCGGTCCCGCTCAGCTCGTGAAGGCGCTTCTCTCTGACACGCGATTGGAAGCGTTCGAGATGCGCGACGACGACAGGCTCACGGACTGGAGCGACACCATCAATCCGCCGCCGCCCTAACGGAGCCACGGCGCGAAAACGAAACGACCTGTACTGCCGCCAGGGCGCGCATCCGATGAACGGGTAGTGCGCCGTGGGCACCCTTTCCGACGCTGGCTGGAGGAAAACGGTGGTTGGTCACCTGTGGGTGCGGCGGGCTTCCGACTCTCGCGGCTCAGCCACTGCGCGGAGGTCGACCTGTAGCTGCACGCAGGGAGACCCGGTCGGGTAGCCGTCTGGGTTGACTGCGCCGCTATAGGCGTACATCTCGATGCTGTGCTGCTCCAGCTGCCACCACCACGAGCCTCCGCTGTACTGAGTTGCCTCGGTGACTTCGCGAGGATCGCCAAAGGCATCGGTGAGGGCGCGAGCCAGTTCGCCAGCCGCTCGCAGGACATCAGCGGCGCTTTCGCCGTCCCACAAGAACCAGAAGATGTCGGCGAACTCGTCCCGGTAGGTGCCCCACCCTGCACGGGCCGCTCCCCAGTCGGGCATCGCCGCCAGGTGCCAGGAGCGACTAGTGCCCCGGCGTGGGGTCTCCTCCGCTGTGTCGGTTTCGATGCCCAACGACTGCAGCCAGGGACAACCATCCTCAAGGTGTCGGGGCCACGGCGACTCCACGATGGCGGTGACTTGCGACGCGACTTCCCCCGGGGATGGCCTCATAACGAGACCTTAGCGGCTGCCCTGGATACGCACTCTTCTGCCGCCTGCAGGATGCCGGTGATACTGCCAAGGGCCCCAGACCAGCTGAAGTGTGGCGTCGATGTCACGGCCCTGCGGATCACGCCGCCAGGTTGAACATGTCCCGTAACATCGGTGGAGTCTGACGACGTGACGGAGACGAGGCCCGCGATGCAGCTGGACAGCAAGAACCTCGGTCGGTTGCGGCATGTTGCTGATCCTCGCGAGGTCTGGACGTCGGAGTCCGGTGACTTCACGCCGTGGTTGGCCGAAAACCTGGACGTGCTAGCCGACGAACTCGGTATGACCCTCACTGTGGTGGGCACGGAGGTGCTCGTCGGACAGTTCCGGCTCGACATCCAGGCCGAGGACGACGATGGCCGGGTCGTGATCATCGAGAATCAGCTGGAGAGGACTGATCACTCTCATCTGGGGCAGTGCCTGGTCTATGCCGCTGGGCTCGAAGCGTCCACGGTTATCTGGGTGTCTCGCCAGTTCCGGGACGACTTCCGCCGCACTCTGGACTGGCTGAACGAACGGACCGACCAAGGCATTCAGTTCTTCGGCGTCGAGGTGGGAGTGGTTCAGATCGGCGAACAGGGTCCACGGGCCCCAGTCTTCGAGGTCGTGTCGCGGCCCAACGACTGGGCCAAGGGCGTCAAGTCCGTTCCCGCCGGTTCTAGCGGGTCAGTCGCAACGCCACTCAACGAAGTCCGGCAGGATCTGTTCGCTGAGATCCTCGATCAGGTCAACAGCAGTCGACCCGCCGTGCGCGTCCCCGCGCGCAACGGCAACAACAGCTGGATCACCTTTGCTTCCGGGCCGTTTGGCAGTTGGGGGCTCGCGCAGATACAAGACGGTCGGCTACGGGTGGAGGCATATCTGGACAGTGGGGACGGCATCCGCAACACCGCGCTGTACGACAAGTTCGAGGCCGAGCAAGCGATTTGGAATGAGCGCGTCGGCTTTGACCTCGCCTACGAGCGACTAGAGGGTCGGCGCGCCTGCCGAATAGCGACGCACCACACACCAGTTGACGTCTTGGCGCTGACCCCTGGCGCCAAGGAGGAGCTCGTCTCTTGGGCAGTCGAAGCGTTTTTGGCGATGTATGACGCCCTGGACAAGCTTCTGAGGTCCACCGCCAAGTCCATCCGCGACGCTAATGTAGCGACGGGCCTCGAGCCACGCGCCGACGCAGTTGGACACGACGCATGATGAGCACCTCGATGCCGAGTAACCGTGCCGGCCCGTGGCATCCTCTCCTCCGATCCACGGCAGGTCACCAGTCAGTTCCGCGTATCCGCTGGTCCATGAGTATCGCCCACGTATAGGAGGCGCCCTGGCGATCGCGGATGTCCCCAGGGCGCGCCGCGGGCATCGCCTGCAGGGCCTTCTGAAAGTTTGTACGAGAGAGTGAGCGATTGATGTCGCGACCATCTCGGGCGACGCGGAGGAATCTTCCCGGCACTCGATAGGTGAACTCGAGGCCCCGGACGGTCCTGAACGTCTCCCCAGCGTGCTTCTCGACGCGAGCCCAGACGACCTCAATGTCAGCCATGACAGCAGTCTGCACGAAGTTCGCAAGACCCATTCGGCAGAACGCCCACGAGGCGGCCGAGTGGCATCCGCTCATGCCACATCAGTCGGCGGCGTCGGGAAGACCGTACCGACGCCAAAGGCGATCGCGCTCAGGTCCGCATACTTGGACCGCCTCGCAGGTGACCATCTCATCTGCCTGCGCATCGAATGTCTCGAACGAACCGGCTTGCAGCTGCTCGATCAAGTACCAGCCGGGACCGTAGTCTTCCTCCGGCTCTTGGGGGTGGCCATCGAGCCAGTGCGGCTGAGCCCAGAGCCACTCCTGCCTGATCCAGAAGGCAGGGAACGAGCGCATAGGGCCAACGGTGGTGGTCAGATACCCGACAAGTTGCCCGTCGCTGCGGAGTTCGAACACCCCGTCGCGGTATGGATCGAGACGGGCGTCCTGTGGCCACGGCTCAGCGAAACATCGGGACCGGCGCCTCACGGTACCAGTATGGGTGCACCGCCGGTGCGCGCTCCGTCGACATCCTGTTAAGCCGCGATCCGATAGAGCACAATGCCCGTGTGACCGACGCGGAACGCGCTGACAAGATCGAGCTGGAGCTGACGAACGAGGGCTACGTGGCCTCCGTCCAGAGGGTGTCGGCAGACGGAACGCTGTCATGGCGTCTCAATCCGCGCGGAGGATGGAGAGGACGCCTTCGTCCGGCTCGAGCTGCACGGCCACCAGCTTGTTCTCACGTCGTCGTCTGGCTGGCGGACGATCGCGGAGTTGTTGAGCGGTGTGGTTTCCCAACGCAGCTTCATGAAGTAGCGCACTCATTTGGCTCCCTTCTCTGTCAAGCGGGGGTCT
>NZ_VFXM01000026.1:0-5308 GCF_006519705.1 Ornithinimicrobium kibberense | reverse complement strand
ACGAGCGTAGCCGTCCTCCACGCGGCATGGTCGGACGCTACGCGTTCACAGCGGCAGTTGCGTAAGTTCTCGCGGACCCGGACGCAGAACGTGAGGGGGCGGCCCGATCCGGGGGAGGGTGCTGGCTCCAGCACGGCGTTGGCGCGCGCGGCGAGCGCCCCGCAGCCGGTTGCGGACACTCATTCGTGGCCGGTGGCCGTCGCGAAGCTGGTCCATCCCGGACCGGAGCGCGGATCCTCAGCCCGAGCACATTGGCTCGCTACGGACCCACTCCATAGGGAGTTTTTGGCATACTGTGCCAGGGATAACCGTCGTATACCCGCTGAGGATCGGCCCAGCGTCCCGGACCCCCATAAGGAGCGAAAATGCTCGAAGCCATATACCTAAGTTTGGGCACGGCAACAGTGAGAGCAGTCGTGCGATTTTGGCTACAAGAAGACGTCGGTCTCCGCCTCACCGATGATTTTGTAGACCTGCTTTCGGATCATATACCAAAGCTGCGTGACCGCCGGCGTACCGCCAGACAGTTCGACCTTATGGCCGAACGAGTCTCTGACGTTGTAGAGGCGCTTGTTGATGGCGAAGGTCCAGGACTTCCTGAGCACGAGAAGGCGGCGGCGATCGAGGCCGTGAAGGATGTCGTAGACGGCTTTCAACAACTTGACAAGGCTGTGCTCTTTTCGACAGATCTAGATCCCGTCGCCTTGGAGTCAATCCTTCGAGAGTTGCCCGCAGCCAGGCAGCGTTCGGTTCTGAGTGAGTCGGCGCAAGTCCTTTTCGATCGCTTGACGAAACAAGCGTCACGTTTCATCATCGACATGGCCCTGAACCTTCCAGCCTTCGGGCCAGAAGCTCTCCAAGAGATACTTCGGCGAGAGTCGCTTATTCTCGAACGCCTCGCGCGCGTTTTAGATGGCCTGTCCGTTCTCGAAAATCGGCCACTCGATCAAGACGGGCACTTCAGGGAGCGTTATCAGTGGCACCTGGCGAGATCCTTGGACAAGTTGAAGTTGTTCGGCCTGGCGCTTAGCGGAGCATCCCGCGAGCAGGCCCTGAGCATTGCTTACATCACGCTTTCGGCATCCCGGGATGACGATGGTCACCAGTATCAAGAACCATCGCAACCCGACCTTTGGGAAGAGGGTTCCAGCATAGAATTGCTAGCAATGCATGAGGCAAATCCTCGCGCGGCCTCCGGGGATGCATCGGTGCGAGTTGACGCTGCATTGGCTAGTGGTGACAGGCATCTGATCCGCGGGGAAGCCGGTTCTGGCAAAACGACGTTACTGCAGTGGATCGCCGTGAGTGCCGCTAGGAATAAGCTGGAAGGGCCATTAGCCATATGGTCCGAAAAAGTGCCATTCTTCATACAGCTACGACGATACGTCGATTCGGTTCTGCCCAGCCCCGAACAGTTCTTAGAATTCACGGCAGCCACTCTGGCGGGCGCAATGCCCCACGCCTGGGTTCACCGGCAGTTGGAGGCTGGCAAGGGACTGATCCTAATCGACGGAGTGGACGAGCTTCCTGACCAGCGCCGGGAGGATGCGAAGGTATGGCTGACCGACCTAGTAGATACGTTCCCGGATTGTACATTCGTGGTGACGAGCCGCCCACCCGCTGTTCCCGGCCGGTGGCTCGCAGGAAAAGACTTCTCTACAGCTGAGTTGGTTCCAATGTCACCCCGAGACATCGAGGGTTTCATACAGCACTGGCATGACGCCGCGGCGGCCCAGTATGGAGACGACGCCGAAGCTGTAGCAGAGTTGCGCTCCTTCCAGGGAAAACTAGTGGCAGTGATACGTGATAACCGCAGCATCCGTTCGCTGGCGACATTGCCACTACTCTGCGCCATGTTATGCGCCCTGAACTTTGAACGCCGTACGCAGCTCCCCGGGGATCGAATGGGCTTGTACCGGATAGCCTTGGAGATGCTGTTGGACAGGCGCGACGTGGAGCGAGAGATCTTGATGCAGGACTCCCTGGCTCTCTCTTTAAGGGAGAAGCAAGTCCTCATGGAAGAAATTGCCCACTGGCTTCTACATAATGACAAGAGCGACATGACCGTCGCCCAGGCGGTTCGAGTAATTGCAGACCGCGTTGAAAACATGCCCGCAATTCAGGAAAGTGCGGAATCAGTTTACCAACACCTTCTCCTGCGTAGTGGACTAATACGTGAGCCCGTTGCTGGGCGCATGGATTTTGTGCATCGCACTTTTCAGGAATATCTTGGTGCTGCTCGGGCAATGCACCGGGGGGACATACCGTATCTGATCACACGCGCACATTCCGACCAATGGCGCGAAGCGGTTATCCTCGCCGCTGGTCACGCCACGGGGAGCCAAGCAGATGAATTGTTGACAGGACTCCTTGATCGGGGAGTGGAAGAGGCGCCGCTCCGGCACCGTCTGCATCTGTTGGCCGTGGCTGCACTCGAGACGGCCGTGGAAGTCTCTCCAGGAGTTGTACAAAGGGTTCATGCAGCCTTGGCAGGCGCCCTGCCGCCGCAGAATATGACCGATGCCAAGGCTGTGGCCTCTGCGGGCGAGGTTGCGGTCGCACCGCTTTCTGCGTTTGCAGACGGTAGCTACGCCACAGAAGCCGCAGCGTGTGTGCGCGCCTTGTCTATAATCGGCAGCGAGTCCGCATTGGAAGGTTTGGCGCGTTATGCCGAAGACCACCGTGTGACGGTTTTGAAAGAACTGTTTCGAGCATGGGATTATTATGATAGGACGGAGTACGCGGCGCGTGTCCTCTCTAAGGCTAAGCTAGGGGCCCTTCGCATTGACGTTGGCGATTTGGAAGTGCTAGAAAACCTTAGTCTGGTGCCATCGCGCCCCAAGGTGTCTTTGATGATCCCACGTGCAGTGAAGCGATTGGGAGATATTCCTACGCCCGACGCCGTGCGAAGTCTAATCGACCCGCACTCGACCATCACCTCATTGGAGGGGATCAGCGCTTTCGCGCAGCTCGACAGTGTTGTCATGTCGGGACTAACGGACACCGTTCTTCCAGCCCTGCCGCCTTCGCTGCAAGTTGTACAACTCTTCAGCAAGCAGGAGTTCGCGGACCTCACTGCGTTGAACTCGTTGAGGCGTTTGATCGCTTTGGGTGTTGGCCAGGCATCAACCCAAGCGCTATCTGAGGTACGGGCTCCCGATCTCGCACGCCTAAATTTAAGAGGCGTCCCCCGGCCTAGCTCCTTTCGGTTCTTGGAAAATTTTTCGAGGTTGGGGACTCTACACATTGTTTCGGCTCCCTCCGATTCTCCCGTGGAACTGGGAGAGGGCGGCGAGGACGTGGGCCACATTGCCGCTTTGGGGCATCTCCGGCACATTTATGTCCGGTCGGCAAGCACGACTCGCACTCTGGACGGGATGCCGAGGCTCGTGCGGTTCATGTACCTACTCGGTTGGACCCAGCTAGAAGGTGTGGATGCTCTATCTGCCTGTCACGTTCTCGAAGACCTTGTTCTGGATGGTGCGCGGAAGCTGGCTTCTATCGACCCACTTGGAGACCTTAAGGGTCTCCGAACCCTGAGCCTGAAGCGTACGTTGGTGTCGGACATCAGCGCGTTGTCGGAGCACGTGCGCTTGCGGCACGTAGATGTGGCTTACACAGCAGTGTCAGATATATCTCCATTAATGTCGGCTGAGCTTCTTTCGCTCCTGAACATCAGGGGCACTCCCGTGTCAACGCTGGAGCCGCTTGCCGACTCCATCTACGGATTACGGCTTCTAATCACTCCGGAACAAAGGGACCTGGTCCCTGAGCATGCGCTGCACGAGAGAGGTTGGTCCGTTGTCGAAGACGCGTAGTTGGTAAGGTTGTGCGCAAGTCTGGGTCGCTTTGACAAGGCTGACGCCTAGTGCAGACTGGGCGAGTTTGCTGGGATCGGACAGGTCTGGTCAGAGCGTGTCGTACAAATGGCTGTTGCGTGTGTCAGCCGGTTCTAGTCGCACCAACCAGCATGCCGGCGTCGGAAATCGGGACCAGGAGCACCACGGCACGTCTGGAAAGGACTCGGGCACATTGAGTGGACTCGGGCACATTGAGTGAGTGCGCACCTGCGACGGAGGTCTGCGCTGATGCGGTGCGGTAGATCTTCGCATGGTGGCGTTGGGCTCACGTGCCGATCTTGAAGAAGCGCGCGAAGCAGGACCAGTCGTGGAGAGTCGTTTGCCGGCGCTCGGCACGCCGCCGACAGTCGGTGGGAGACATCCTCAACTCGGCGGAGTCGTGATGTCCCGACCCTCAGGTGTCGCGGAGGCCCTGCGGGGCCGCGAACACAGGATCCGGCCGTGACCCATTCTGGGCGGAATGACGCCACGGCGCGGCCGCCGACCGGAGGACCGCTGAGCGGCGGGCGTCGTGCTGTCACGTACATCAGCGTTTCGGTTCGCAGCGCCAGCTGACTGGGGGCCGGAAAGGGGAAGCCACGCGCAAGACGCGAACGCTCGAGGGCTAGGGTAGCCGCCTGAGCTGCTGTTATGTGTTGACGGCGATCTCGAAGGTGTGTGTCCCATGTGGGCAAGTCCCCCTCCCGATGCCTCGCCTGGGACACACGGCGGAGCAATGTACCGGGACACGCGGGTGGAGATGGCCGCCAGGTGGCTCAGTAACCCGCTCGGCATTCTGTTATGGCATGGTGTCGCTCCAATAAGAGCCATCCTGCAGAACGGTCACCAGCCGGAGTAGGCGGCAACGTCCTCATCGGTGACCTCGCCGAGCAGGGTTGGCTGCCTCTAGCGGCGGGCTCCCCAGAAGTCCACCTCGAGACCGGCAGGATCCACATACCAGCAGTGGACGGCGTCCCGGGACTCGACGTCGAACCCTGGGATGTCGATGGTCACAAAAGGACCCTCGCCCGATGGTAGGACGATCTCGACGTGCATGGGGATGATGACCTCGTTCGTGCCGACGAGGTGGAAGGGCGTGCCGAAACCGGCAGGGTTCAGGTAGGTGTGGACCATTCCCTCCTCGCACTCGNCCGCTCGTGGGTCCAGGAGGGGGGTGGGGTCCCGGGGACCGGGGTCGGGAACACCAGACCGAGGCCGCTCAGGAGAACGACCGGTGCGACGAGCCGGATGACCATGATCTCTTCCTTTGTCCCGTGCGCCCGGCGTCAGGCGACCTGCTGCAGGAAGTTCGACACCAGGAGGTAGACGTCGGCCTCCTGCACGTGGCCGTCAGCGATGCGGTAGCTGACGACCAGCGGGATGCGCACCTGCCGCCCCGTGGCGGCCACACCGGCGAACTCCCCGGTGTGCGTGCCCACGACGAACCCCTCGAGGACCGCGGTTCCCTC
>NZ_VFXM01000025.1:0-7571 GCF_006519705.1 Ornithinimicrobium kibberense | reverse complement strand
ACCAGGAGGCCCTCCAAGTCATACAAGCCCCAATGGCTGACCGCGGCTTGACAACGCATAGGAGCAGCAGACCCAACGTCGGCAAAGCAGTAGGCAAATGAACGCAGCGTCGGGGGTCGCGAAGGACGGCAGTCGCATACTAGTTGGCCGCTAACCCTTGAGCCGGCGCCGTATTGGCAGCTCTGCGCGCGGGTAGGACACTGGCGAGAAGACCAGCTGCCAGTGCGGCCCCTAGAATCAGGGCGATGCGGACTGCCGGGATCGCCAGCTCGGTCTGGACCTGTTCCGGGAGGATGGTCTGGGCGCCGAGCCGTCCGTAGAGGACTCCGAGGGCCACGCCGATCAGGGAGCTGACGAGTGCGAGCAGTGCCCCTTCGGTCAGGAGCATCAGGCGAAGTTGTTTGCGGGTGAGTCCCAGCGCGCGTAGGAGGGAGTGCTCGTGATGCCGCTCGATCACTGACAGGGACAGGGTATTGGCGATCCCGACGATGGCGATAATGACCGCGACGGCGAGCAGGGCGGTAGCGAGCAGGACTAGGACGTCCAGGATCTGAACGATTCCGGCGCGTTCGACCGCGGGCCCGTCGATGACCACTCCCGCCTCCTGGGCGACCTGCTGCAGGTCGTCCAGGACCTGGACGGGGTTGACGCCGTCGTCGAGTCCGACCAGGAGCACGCTGCGGCGGACCTGGTCACCGCCGAGAGCGGCGAGGTCCTCATCGTTGACGGCCACCACTCCCTCGCCGAGCCCGAACTCCACGACAAGGAGCTCTCGGGTGCCGGACGGGCCGTTCATGGTTACCTGCTCGCCGACCTCGATGCCGTGTATGGCCTGGGTGACATTGCCCATGCCCAGGGTGCCCGGTTCCAGCGACGCTAGCTGGGTGGCGCTGCGAACGACGTCGGCGCTGTCGGTGTCGATGCCGATGGTCAGGATCGGGTCTTCCCATTCGCCTATTCCCAGGATCGTGGTAGGAACGGAGCGAGTGGCGGCTACGCCGTCAACCGCCGCGAAAGTGGTCGCCAGGGCCGGGTCGAGGGCTTCCAGGCGGGGCGCGCCGCCGGGGCTGGTGAGGTCGTCGGGTGCGGTCGCGAGGAGGTCGACCGCGTAGGCGTCATCGATTTCGCCCATCACGGTCCGCTCGGCCGTCGCGGCGCCCACGCTCGTCATCGTGATCAAGGTGACCCCGACGAGCAGGGCCGTACCCGTCGCCGCGGCCCGGCCCGGGTGGCGCACCGCGTTGTCGACCGCGAGTCGTCCCGGAACACCGACCCGCGCGGGCAGTGCACCCAGGACGCGCACTGATGCTGGGATGAGAACCACGGTGGCGATCATGACCCCGACGAAGGAGATCAACCCTCCGAGGATACCGGCGTTAGGGTCGGGCAAGACCGCGCCCACCACCATCAGCGCCACCCCGAGAACGAAGACAGCTCCGCCGGCCAAGAGGCGACGTAACCGCGGCAGGGTGTGACCAACCGCCGGTGCGGCGGGACGCATCGCCTGCAACGGCGCGACGCGGGTGGCGCGAGCGGCTGGCCACATGCCGGCCAAGACCGTGACGAGCACACCGGCGACCAGTGGGATCAGCACAGCCGCCGGGGTGACGGCCAGAGCTGTCCCCGTGGGGATCACCTCTAGCCCGGTGCGTCGCGCCAGGGTCAGAAGGGCAGCAGAGGTCGCCAGGCCCAGCAGCACGCCGAAGGCCGAGCCGACGACGCCAAGCACCAGCGCCTCGACAAGGACCTGACGGCGCACCTGGTTCTTGCTGGCCCCGACGCAGCGCAGGAGCGCCAGCTCGCGTTGCCGCTGGGCCAGGGTGATCGTGAACGTGTTCGCGATCACGATGGCGGCAGTGCCGAGCGCCACGGCCGCGAACCCGGCGGCCAGGGCGGTCATGAAGCCGGCCCCGCCGCTCGTGGCCTCCACGGCAGCCTCCGCCCGCTCCTGCCCGGTGTACTGCCAGGCCCCGGGGACGGCGTCGAGCAGACCGGCACGCACCTGAGCCACGTCGGCACCATCGTGGAGATGCAGGTGCAGCGCCGTGTAGGACAGGTTCGGGTCGACCTGGCGGAGCATGTCGTCCGTACCGAGGAAACTCGGACCCATGTTCAGCCTTGAGCCGGGTGCCGGGTCGACCACCCCGACCACCACGACGTCCACCGCAGGCGGGTCCGCGCCCGCATCCGGTGGTGCCATCCCGGACAGCGTCAGCGCCTCCCCCATACCCATCCCGGCCGAGCGCGCCGCCCTGTTGACCGCGACCTCGCCTGCCGATTGCGGCAGACGGCCCTCGACCAGCACCGCGCCCGGGTCCGGAGAGGTCCCACCCACCACGATCTCCCTACCCACCTGCAGATATACCTCGGCCTGACCCGCCACCCTGGCGACCCCCGACACCCCGGCCGCTGCAACCACATCGCTCGAAGTCAGCAGCGCGCCGTCAGCGCCGGTCAGGACCAGGTCGACGTCGCGCAGACCGGCGGCGACCGAGTCCTGGACGCCACGTGCGGCCGTCTCGATCAGCGACAACGTCGCGGCCAGGAAGGCCGTCCCGATGACAACCGCCACCGCGGCCGAGATGAGACGCCGTCCACGGGATGCCAACCCCGCCAGCATCCACCGCCGGGCGCCCATCAGACCGTGGCCAGGTCGCGGATGGCGGCCGTCACCGAGTCCGGGTCAGGATCCAGTACCTCCCCGGCCACCTGGCCGTCAGCGAGCAGAACTACTCGGTCAGCGACCGCAGCTGCGTGCGCGTCGTGCGTGACCATCACCACCGTCTGTCCCCACTCGTCGACCGATCGCCGGAACAGGGCGAGAACCTCGGCGCCCGTGACAGAGTCCAAGGCGCCCGTCGGCTCGTCGGCAAAGATCACAGCTGGTCGTGTCACCAAGGCCCGCGCCAGGGCCACCCGCTGCTGCTGTCCGCCGGACAACTCACCTGGGCGATGGCCCAACCGGTCAGCCACACCAAGAGCCTGAACCACCGTTTGCTGCCAGGCCTCGTCGACATCCTGACCCGCCAGGTCCAGAGGCAACCGGATATTCTGCTCGGCCGTCAGCGTCGGAAGAAGGTTGAACGCCTGGAAGACAAAGCCCACCTGCTCACGGCGAACCACGGTCAGATCCGCGTCCGACAACGCACTCAGCTCACATCCGCCAAGCAGAACGTCACCGGACGTGGGCGTATCCAACCCAGCGAGTAGATGCATCAACGTGGACTTCCCCGAGCCACTCGGGCCCATAATCGCTGTGAAAGTGCCCGCCAGAACCTCCACGGAAACGCCCCGTAGAGCCGCCACGGACGTGGCGCCCTCTCCGTAAGTCTTGAACAGGTCAATCGCCCGTGATGCCACCAACGCAGTAGTCTTCATCATGCCCTCCAGGAAGTCGAATCAATTTGTTGTGATGGCGCCTACGGCAGCCCTAAGACCGATTGCGTTACCCGCGACATCAGCTGGAGTACTAGAACATTGCCACCCTACCTGACCCTCGCCGCGGAAAATGGTAGCAATCCTTCGTTCACCTTCGCACACCGCCGGTCGATTCCACCTCTCCGTGGCGCCCGCTCAGGAACGCACGGCACGCGAATTCGATTAGGAATGCGGTGGGGACGACCAACATGGCCACAAAAACTATGTGGCCCAGTGCGCTGGGCTCCAATGCAAAAAGAAACCCATATGCTAAAATCAGCGCTGAAATCCATATTAAGGCGAACCGCCCGAACCACCTATCGCGTGTCGAGCGGCCCAGACGTGATGCGTGACCGGCTCGACCACGCAAGGCCTCGCCCAAGCAAAGTGTGAAGTAGGCCATGAGCGCCACTGCAGCTACCGCCGGAGAAGCGTGACTGAATGGGTTCCCAGCATCGCGATGCTGCACATCTGCAATGGCGACGAGATTATCATCAAGCTCCAAACTTTCCAGTACTGCCTCCAGTGCGTCGTAGGTTTCGGCAGCCGATCCGCGAAGTGGCACCTTCAGTGGGGCATTGACGTTCCCAGTCACGGTGTTCATGCGATCAATTTCTAAAGAGTTCCTCATTGTGACGACTTCGATGATTGGCCTATCAACAACGTGATCGGCGTGGGGGGCGACGCGCGCATCATGGCTAAAGGCCTTGGACCCCTCGGCGAGCCACACAATCTTGACCTCCTGCTTGGCCAGGTGGGCTGGTACCTCGAGACCGAGGACATCCCGTTGGGATCGAGGCGCCGACTCACTTCGGTACTCTCCGAAGTACGATCGAATTGGTGCTTCGTATGTCCTGTACTCGACGGGGACGAGGACAACCCATGCCTCTTCAGAGTCGGGCACCACGACTACCCCGCCTTCGTCCTTCAAGAGCCGCTGAGAAGCCAGATAGTTGGGGTTGACGGTTAGGATGTGTTGGGGAAGTCCGGTCACATACGGTCGCGGGGAGGAGAAAGCGGAAGCGTCAACATATAATGCTCCTCGGCTGTTTAGCTCCGCGTAAAGCGGACCAGCCTGCGCGACTTCGGTTCGGTGCCCCCCTGAGGAAAACTCCTCTGCGTCTTCACCAACCAACTCAGGAAAGAAAACGCCATAGCCTTCGGCAGGCGTCCCCTCCAGGCTTGATCCCTGTCCGGGTAAGCCCCATCCGGTGGGTATAGGCAGTGCCAGCAAAACGGCTACTGCAGTTACGACGCGTGCCACAACTGTCGCTCCCGACAGAATGTTAATCATGCTTACCCCCGCGACTAGAGTTCTCTTCGAGCGCCGCACATATCCGCCGCTGCCGATCAACGAGAATAGGCATCTCACGATCCACCCAAACCCGTGCAACGCTTCGGCGTTGAGCCGCGTACCGCGACCCAACGCCGAAGCCTAGGTTAAGAGCCTACGGTCATACCGCATGCTCTCGGTTGGGGACGGCCCTCACGTCCGCCAGTACGTGCTGCAGTCATACACAACCCCAGCCACGGCAACCGCCTCGGACCAGCGACCTGCCGCCTGCCAGTCGGAGTCTCGAGCAGAAGCAATGATTGCTGTCGACCCATGGGAGACGCCGTAGTGCATGTAGTTCGAATAGCACGCCTTCCCGTTCCAGACTAGGTAGGTACCGTAGTGCCAGTCACCCCCACCCACCTTTGCCGTCGCGGCCATCGCGGGCGCCGCAGCGCCTAGAGTGACCAGACTAGCAGCCGCGATCGCGGTCGTTCTCCGAAGAATGCTCTTCATCCCAACTCCTCTTCATTGATGAGTCTGGACAGTTCGCGGAATCGATCTGCCCCCGCAGGTGAACCGAGCCGTAACCGGTGTAGCGCGCTCCCCCCGCACCAGCAGACTACGCAGATGGCGGAGCCGTTTACTAGGGTCGGAGGTAACGAAACGGTACAGGTTCAGTAAAATCTTGGTCTTGCGCGCGGTCCTGCGCACGCGTCCCAGCCAGATGCTCCCTTCCCCTCCAGACCTCCACCCGCGTGGCGCTCTCACCGCACGCACGTCAAGACTGGGATGCAGGTTCGCGGCCATGTCCATCGTCACCAACCGCCACGGGCGTCTTACTCTAGGTTCGGCCCCCGACCGTCCATCCCGGTCACCGGATGCTCGCCTGGAGTGGAGTCCTGCAGAGTGGTGTACGAGCACCCGGGTGAGCGTGTCCTGCTGAGGTAGGCGCGGCCACCGGTGTGTTCCTTCGAGTGATCTCTCACAACCGACTCGAGAAGGAAGCACCACGATGGCCGCTGGCCCCATTATCGACCCTGAGCAGTTCCTGCACGAGCAGCTGGCCCAGGCCAGTCCGGACCTGATGCGCGAGCTGCTCGGCACGTTCATCAACAGCTTGCTCTCGGCGCAGGCCGATGCCGTGTGCGGCGCCGGCTACGGCACCCGCACCGAGACCCGGTCCAACCGCAGGAACGGGCACCGGCACCGGGACCTGGACACCCGCGTCGGCACCCTGGACGTGGCGATCCCCAAGTTGCGCGAGGGCAGCTTCTTCCCCGACTGGTTGCTGGAGCGGCGCCGCCGCGCCGAGGCAGCGCTGACCACGGTGGTCGCGACCTGCTACCTGCTGGGTGTCTCGACGCGGCGGATGGACAAGCTGGTCACCGCGCTGGGCATCACCGGCCTGTCCAAGTCGCAGGTCTCGACCATGGCGGCCGAGCTGGACGAGCACGTGGAGTCCTTCCGCACCCGACCCCTGGACAACGGGCCCTACACCTTCGTCGCCGCCGACGCCCTGGTGCTGAAGGTCCGCGAGGGCGGCCGCGTGGTCAAGGTCTGCGCCCTGGTGGCGACCGGGATCAACGCCGAGGGATACCGGGAGATCCTGGGCATCCAGGTCGCCACCGGCGAGAGCACCGCGTCCTGGCTCGCCTTCTTCCGCGACCTCGTCGCCCGTGGCCTGACCGCCGCGGGTCCGGTCGGGTTGGTGACCTCCGACGCCCACGCCGGCCTGGTCGAGGCGATCGGCGCGACGCTGCCTGGGACGGCGTGGCAGCGGTGCCGCACCCACTACGCCGCCAACCTCATGGCCACCACGCCAAGTCCTCCTGGCCGTGGGTGAAGGCGCTGCTGCACTCCGTGTACGACCAGCCCGACGCCGCCTCGGTGCACGCCCAGTTCGACCGCGTCCTGGACGCGCTCACCGAGAAGCTGCCCGCCGTCGCCGCGCACCTGGAGGAGGCCCGCTCGGACATCCTGGCGTTCACCACCTTCCCCAAGGAAGTGTGGCGCCAGATCTGGTCGAACAACCTCGGGCGGGCGGCTCAACCGCGAGATCCGCCGGCGCACCGACGTCGTGGGCGTCTTCCGCAACCGCGAGTCCGTCATCCGCCTCGTCGGTGCCGTCCTGGCCGAGCAGGACGACGCCTGGGCCGAGCAACGCCGCTACATCGGACTCGACGTCCTGACCCGCTGCCGCACCGCCCTCACCCCGACTGAGCCGACCGAGGAGGTGAGTACCACGCTCGTCCCCGCCCTGACCGCCTAACCCCTCATCGAGGGATCACCTCGTACACCACTCCACCGGACTTGACCCTCGCCTGGCACGTTTGGGGGTAAGCAAGCGAACCAGGCCCCCACGTGCCCCACCGGTTACCGGGAAGGACCGGGCAACTGCTGCGATCTGGGTCTGTCCAGCGGATGACGCTCTGCCCGTCGCTGGGTAGCGCGCAACCTCTCGCCCACTGAGGCTGGCGTCGGCACGGCGCCGACCGGAGGCGACGGGCGCAACCGTCGGCCGAGTCGTGTCTGGTGCGTGACGACGCCGGGCTCCTTCATGGGCGGTCCGGTGGGGCTGGGCTCGCTGGATGAGATGCCGTGAGCCGCGCGCCAGACGGCGAGATCGCCGGTCAGTCGGTCGTCGACGCCGGGCGGAAGGGTCCGCTGCCACGGCATCCGGTCGGCTGCCCCCGCCTGCCGGGCTTCGTCGGCGACGCGCTGCTTGAGGTCGTCGATCCGGTGGGTGAGCCGGTCGAGGTAGTCGCTCGTCTCCGCGTCCTGCCGAAGCACCGGTGGAACGTCGGGCAGCCAGGGCAGGGGTGCGGCCCGGTGGGACGGCGGGGTGGTTCCGGGGATGCGCCAGGCGAGGGCGGCAGCG
>NZ_VFXM01000024.1:0-10430 GCF_006519705.1 Ornithinimicrobium kibberense | reverse complement strand
GTACGCAGAGATTCGTTGGAATCGGATTCAAACCCAGTATCGCCCACCAGCAGTAGAAGCCCCTGACCAGCGAAAACGCCGGTCAGGGGCTTTCTTCTTGCCCGCGCGTGGGGAATGCGTGGGGGCGCGCTCCCGAGGGTCAGGTCAGGGCGGGTCGTCGACGAACCGGAAGCGGATCCGGGCCTCGTCCATCGGCACCACGTACGTCGAGGGGTGCCCCGTCGGCCCCGCGGAAGTGGGGCAGGTCCGCGGTGATGCCGTCCACGCCGGGGATCGCCAGCGTCATGGCGAGGAAGCCGGACACCGGGACCCCGTCCTCGGCCAGCTCGATCCCCGGCCGGAGCAGCTCCTCCCACGGCAGCTGCCCGTGCTCGGTGTGGAGCCGCTCCATGCCGGCGACGAAGCCGGGTATGCCGGCACCGCCCGGGGGGATGACCCCGGTCTCGTTGACCACCTCGCGGTAGTCGAAGCTGGTCACCTCCCCGTCCACGGCGACGAGGGCGGCGCCGCCGCCGCCCAGGCCCGAGGTGACCGGCTGCACCACCGCGTCCGCGAAGGCCGCCGCGATGGCGGCGTCGACGGCGGTCCCGCCCTGCTCCAGCATCTCGACGCCGGCCTCCGCGGCCAGGGGGTGTCCGGCCGAGACCCCGTGGACGGCCAACCGGGTGTCGTCGGCGGCCGTCCCGGGCTCTTCGTCCTCGACCCCGTCGCCGGCCGCAGGGGCCGACGTGGTCGTCGCCGCGTCGTCGTCCGGGGGGACGGAGGAGGGCGCGGTGCTGGCCACGACGTCGTCGGTGGCCGGGGGCGGGGTGGTGCTCCCCGTCGGGGCGTCCGGTCCCGGGCCCATGCACCCGGCGAGGAGGACGAGGGCGAGGGAGACCGACGCCAACTGCCGGGGGGACCGCGGCACGGCCGTCATGCGTGCCGGCCTTTCCCCGCGGTGCCCCCGGCCGACCGGGCCCGCGCGGGGGCGGGGCGCATCCACGGGTGCCGCAGCACCCACTCGAGGGGCCCGGGCAGACCCGTGCGCCCCCAGGCGAGCGCGAACAGGTAGAACGTGACGATCATGGCCGTGCTGACCGCTGCACCGACGGGGAAGGAGAGCAGTCCCTCGGGCGGCGGCAGCACCGCCAGGACCAGCACGTGCGCGACGTAGATGCTCAACGCGTAGGTGCGGAGGACCCCCAGCCACCGCAGGGGACGGCCCGGACGCCGGCAGAGCCAGAGGCACACCGCCACGACCATGACCCCGCCGCCGCTGGCACTGACCAGCCACAGCGGCATCTGGCCGTGGGCGACGCCGGTCAGCAGCCGCAGCCAGCCGTCGTCGGCCCGCGGGCCGACGGCCGCGTAGGCGTAGTCGGCCACGAGGCACCCCAGCACCGCGGCCGCGGCCCCCCCCACACCGCCAGCCGACGCAGGACCCGGACGTCCCGCAGGTCGGCCCGGGCGAGCAGCATGCCCACGAGGAAGGGCACCGTCCAGCTGGCCAGCGGGTAGGGGCCGGTGAGGAGGAAGGAGGACAGCCCCGCCAGCGGCGGCGAGGTCAGGCTCACCCCCTCCTCCATGGACGCCACGCCGGGGATGAGCAGGCCGGTGGCGACGATCAGTGCGGGGCCGGCGACGAGGAGGACGGCGGTCAGGGCGGCCAGGGCCCGGGTGCGCAGGCCCCCCACGAGGGGCGCGACCAGGAACAGCAGGGCGTAGGTGGCCAGGATGACGTTCACCCGGTCGGTGAGGGTCTGCAGCAGCAGTCCCAGGACCAGCAGGAGCAGCACCCGCCACGTCAGGGCCCGCCACATCGCCGTGCCGGTGCGTCCCTGCAGGAAGAGGCCCATCCCCAGCCCGGCGACCACCACGAACAGCACCGACGCCCGGCCGTAGGGGACCAGGTAGAGCCGCTCGAGCACGGTGTCGGCGTTGGTGGGTCCCACGTTGACCACGATCATCCCGATGATCGCCAGCCCCCGGGCCGCGTCGAGCCCCAGCAGCCGCGGCCGCGTCCGCGCGGCCGAGGCCGACCCCCTCGTGACGGGGATGCCAGGGCAGCTCCCTCGTTCGTGGGCCCACGCCGTCGGCCCGGTGATCCGGTGGCTTCCACTGTACCGAGCAGGCGCGGGGTCCGGCCCGGCTGGACACGGCGCGGCCCTCTCCGGTGAGGTGGTGCCGTGAGTCCCGCCGAGTCCGGTCCCCCCCGCCACCTGCACCTGCGAGCCGCCGGCACCTCCCTGGTGCTGGAGCTCGTCGACGACCTCCTCCCGGTTGTGCGCCACTGGGGCGTCGACCTGGGCGAGCTGGACCAGGACGACCTCGTCGCGCTCACCCTCGCCGGGCGGGAGGCGCTGGGGGACAGTCCCTTCGACGTGGCGGACAGCGTCGCCCTCCTGCCCGAGCACGGGCGCGCCTGGATCGGCCGGCCCGGCGTGGAGGGCTCCCGGTCCGGCCGGGACTGGTCGCCCGCCTTCCGCACGACCCGGTCCCCGGAGAGCGCGACCGCGCCCGAGGGGACCCAGCGGGTCGTGGTGCACGCGGCCGACCCGGCCGCATACCTCTCCCTGGTGCTGGAGGTCGAGCTGCACCCGGGAGGGCTCCTGCGTTCCCGCTCGACCCTGACGAACACGGGGGAGGAGACCTACGACGTCGGCGCCGTGCGGACCGCCCTGCCGGTGCCCGAGCGGGCCACCGAGCTGCTCGACTTCACCGGCCGGCACACCTACGAGCGCATCCCCCAGCGTCAGCCGTTCTCGGCCGGCGTGCACTCCCGGGAGGTGCGCACCGGGCGTACGGGGCTGGACGCGGTCCACCTGCTCTGCGCCGGCGAGCCGGGCTTCGGCTTCCGGCACGGCCAGGTGTGGGCCGTGCACCTGGGTTGGAGCGGCAACCAGCAGGCCTACGCCGAGCGGCTGTCCAACGGCGCCCGGGTCCTGGGGACAGGGGAGGCGCTGGAGCACGGGGAGGTGCGCCTGGACGCGGGGGAGTCGATGACCACCCCCTGGACGTATGCCGCGCACGGCATCGGCCTCGACGAGGTCGCCGGCCGCTTCCACGCCTGGCTGCGCTCCCGACCGCACGCCCCCTCCCGGCCGCGGCCGGTGACGCTCAACACCTGGGAGGCGGTCTACTTCGAGCAGTCGCTGGAGCGGCTGACCGCGCTGGCCGACCTGGGGGCCCGGGTCGGCGCCGAACGGTTCGTCCTCGACGACGGATGGTTCGGCGGCCGCCGCGACGACACCACGAGCCTGGGCGACTGGGTCGTCTCGCCGGACGTGTGGCCCCAGGGCCTGGGGCCTCTCGTCGACCACGTGCACGGGCTCGGCATGGAGTTCGGGCTGTGGGTGGAGCCGGAGATGGTCAGCCTCGACTCCGACCTGGCCCGGGCGCACCCCGAGTGGTTGTTCAGCGCCGGCGGGCGCCGGGGGTTGGACTCCCGGCAGCAGCAGGTCCTCGACCTGGGTCACCCGGGCGCCTACGCGCACGTGCGCGACCAGATCGTGCACCTGCTGCGGACCTACGACATCGCCTACCTGAAGTGGGACCACAACCGCTACCTCAACGACGCGGGGCACACGCCGGGGGGAGAGCCGGGGGTGCGGGCGCACACGTTGGCGGCCTACCGCCTGATGGACGAGCTACGCGCCGTCCGGCCGGGCCTGGAGATCGAATCCTGCGCCGGCGGCGGCGGGCGCATCGACCTGGGCGTGCTGGACCGGTGCGTGCGGGTGTGGGCCTCGGACTGCATCGACCCGCTGGAGCGGCAGCAGATCCAACGGTGGACCTTCGCCCTGCTGCCCCCCGGCTGGGTCGGCACCCACGTCGGCTCGCCCCGGTCGCACACGACCGGCCGGCGGCACGACCTGTCCTTCCGCGCCCAGACCGCGATCTGGGGCCACATGGGGATCGAGTGGGACCTCACCACCGCCTCCGAGGAGGAGCTCGACGTGCTGGGGCGCTGGGTCGCCTTCCACCGCGAGCACCGCGACCTGCTCCACGGCGGGACGGTCGTCAACGGCGACCACCACGACGAGGACACCTGGGTGCACGGGGTCGTCGCCCAGGACCGCTCGGAGGCGCTCTACGGGGTGGTGTCGGTCCGGCGCCCGGTCTCCGGCCCGGGCCGGGTGCGGCTGCCCGGCCTGGACCCGGAGCGCCGCTACCGGGTGACGGTGCCGGACCCCGGCGGGGACGGCGTCCTGGAGCGACGGCCGATGGTCCCGTGGGCCCGCACCGGGGTGGTCCTGCCCGGACGGGTCCTGGCCGAGGTCGGTCTGCCGATGCTCCCGCTGCACCCCGAGCACACCCATCTCGTGCACGTCGGGGAGGCCCGGTGAGCACGCGGGGCGCGCGTGGGGCCGGGCCCCTGACCTGGCTCGAGCCCGCGGTGGACACGGACGTCGCCGACTCCCTGTCCACGCAGTTCCTCGACCGGTTCGGCGACCTGCCCGACGGGGTCTGGGCGGCCCCCGGCCGGGTCAACCTCGTCGGGGAGCACACCGACTACAACGGCGGCTACGCCCTGCCGCTGGCACTGCCGCACCGGACCTACGCCGCCGTCCGACGTCGGGACGACGGGCTCCTGCGGGTGGCCTCGCTGCAGGCCCCGCACGGCTGGGAGGGTCCCGTCACCACGGTCCGGCAGGGGAGTCCCGACGGGTGGGCGGCCTACGTCGCCGGGGTGGCGTCCGTGCTGGCGGAGCGCGCCGGGGCGGCCGAGGTCGGCATGGACGTCCTCGTCGACGGGCACGTCCCCCTCGGGGCGGGCCTGTCCTCCTCGGCCGCTCTGTCCTGCTCGGCCGGGCTGGCGCTGCGCGACCTGGTGCCGCAGCTCGACGGGCTGTCCGAGGCGGAGCTGGTGGGCGTGTGCGTGCGGGCCGAGAACGAGGTGGCCGGCGCCGCGACCGGCGGGATGGACCAGACCGTCTCGCTGCGGGCGGTCGACGAGCACCTGCTGCTGCTCGACGCGCGCGACCGCAGCGTCGTGCCGGTGGCCTGGACACTGCCCGACCACGAGCTCCTCGTGGTGGACACCCGGGTCCACCACGCCCTGGGCGACGGCCAGTACGAACGGCGACGCCGCACCTGCGAGGAGGCGGCCGCGGCGCTGGGGGTCGGGTCCCTGCGGGAGCTCGACCCGGAGGTGCTCGACCGGGACTGGGAGCGGCCTGCCGGGCCCGCCCGGGTGCTGCACGGCATACCCGACGCCCTGCCCCGGGTCCGGCACGTGCTGACCGAGAACGAGCGGGTGCTGGACCTGGTGGCCGCGCTGCGCGAGCAGGACGTGGCCCGGGTGGGCTCCCTCATGACCGCCTCGCACGCCTCCCTGCGGGACGACTACGAGGTCTCCTGCCCGGAGCTGGACCTGACAGTCGAGGCCGCGCTCGGGGCCGGAGCCCCTGGGGCCCGGATGACCGGAGGCGGCTTCGGCGGGTCGGCGGTCGTGCTCGTGGCCAGGACCGAGGTGGAGCAGGTCGCGGAGTCGGTGGCGCAGGCGTTCGCCCGGGAGGGGCTGGACGCCCCGGCCTTCCTGCACGCCGTGCCCGGGCCGCCCGCCCACCGGGTCCGCTGAGGCCCCTGCCGCCGGGCCGGCGGCTCAGGCCGGCGCGACCAGCTCAGCGGCCTGGCGGGCGATCTCGTACTCCTCGTTCGTCGGGACCACCCACACGGCCACCGAGCTCTCCGGGGTGCTGATCAGCGCCTCGGTGTGGGCCGCCTCGTTGGCCGCCTCGTCCAGCCGCAGGCCGAACCCGGCGAGCCGCTCCACGACGGCGGCGCGCACGAGCGGGCTGTGCTCCCCGATGCCGGCGGTGAAGGCGATCACGTCCAGCCGTCCCAGCACCGCGGCATACGCCCCCACGTAGTGCACCAGCCGGTGCACGACCACGTCGAAGGCGAGCCGCGCGTCGGGGTCGCCCTCCTCCATCCGGCGCCCCACGTCGCGCATGTCGGCCGACCCGGTCAGACCCAGCAGGCCGCTCTCCTTGGACAGCGCCCGGTCGTAGTCCTCGACCGCCAGCCCGGCCACCTCGGCCAGGTGGCGGGGCAGACCCGGGTCGACGTCGCCGGGGCGGGTGCCCATGACCAGGCCCTCGAGCGGGGTGAGGCCCATCGAGGTGTCCACGCTGCGCCCGCCGTCCACCGCGGTGGCGCTGGCCCCGTTGCCCAGGTGCAGCACGATGGTGGCCAGCTCCTCCACCGGGCGCCCGACGAGGTCGGCCACCCGCCGGGAGACGTAGGCGTGCGAGGTGCCGTGGAAGCCGTAGCGGCGGACGCGGTACTGCTCGCGCCAGGACCGCGGCACGGCGTAGGTGGAGGCCTCCGGCGGCATGGACTGGTGGAACGCGGTGTCGAAGACCGCCACCTGCGGCACGTCCGGGAACACCTGCCGGGCGACCTCGATGCCCTGCAGGTTGCCCGGGTTGTGCAGCGGGGCCAGCGGGATCAGCCGGCGCACGGCGTCGAGCACGGCGGGGGTCACCACGGTGGGCTCGCTGAAGTCCGCACCGCCGTGGACCACCCGGTGGCCGACCGCGACGAGCTCGACCTCGGCCAGGTCGGGCCCGTGCTCGGCGAAGGCGGCACGCAGCAGCTCCATGGCGCGGACGTGGTCGGGGACGGTGGTCTCGTGCGTGTGCGTGCCCGAGGCGCAGGTGTGCCGCACCCGCCCGGCAGGCAGCCCGATCCGCTCGACGAGCCCGGTGGCGTCGGAGGCGCCGGTGTCGGGGTCGACGAGCTGGTACTTCAGGGAGGACGAGCCCGCGTTGACGACGAGCACGCGCCGGGTGCCGGGGGAGAGTTCGCCGGTCGTTGCCATGTCAGCCCCTCGCCTGGATGCCGGTGATCGCCACCGTGTTGATGATGTCGCGCACGGTCGCCCCGCGGGACAGATCGTTGACGGGGGCGTTGAGCCCCTGCAGGACCGGGCCGATGGCGATGGCGCCGGCGCTTCGCTGGACGGCCTTGTAGGTGTTGTTGCCGGTGTTGAGGTCCGGGAAGATCAGCACCGTGGCCCGGCCGGCGACGGGGGAGTCCTTCATCTTGGTCGCCGCGACGGTCGGGTCGACGGCCGCGTCGTACTGGAGCGGGCCCTCGACCAGCAGCTCCGGGGCCTGCTCCCGGACCAGTGCCGTTGCCGCGCGGACCTTCTCGACGTCCGCGCCGGACCCCGAGCCGCCGGTGGAGTAGGACAGCATCGCCAGCCGGGGGTCGACCCCGAACTTGGCGGCCGTGCGCGCCGAGGAGACCGCGATGTCGGCCAGCTGCTCGGCGGTGGGGTCGGGGTTGATGGCGCAGTCGCCGTAGACGAGCACCCGGTCGGCCAGCAGCATGAAGAAGACGCTGGAGACGACCGAGACCCCGGGCGCGGTGCGGATGACCTCCAGCGCGGGCCGGATCGTGTGGGCGGTGGTCGTGATCGAGCCGGACACCATGCCGTCGGACCGGCCGCCGTGCACCATCATCGTGCCGAAGTAGGCGGGGTCGGCCACGACGTCCCAGGCGTGCTCCAGGGTGACGCCCTTGTGGGCCCGCAGGCGGGCGTACTCCTCGGCGAAGCCCTGCCGCAGGTCGCTGGTCTGGGGGTCCACGACCGCGGCCTCGTCGAGGTGCAGGCCGAGGGTGGCCGCACGGGCCCGCACCTCGTCCTCGTCGCCGAGCAGCGTCAGCCGGGCGACCCGCCGTGCCAGGAGGGTGTCCGCGGCCCGCAGGATCCGGTCCTCCATGCCCTCCGGCAGGACGATGTGGGCGTCGGCAGCGCGGGCCCGGGCGGTCAGCTCGTGCTCGAACATCAGCGGGGTGATCACCCGGGGACCGGCCGAGCCCACCGGGTGGTGCCCGCCGACGGGCAGCAGCACGTCCATGTCGACGTGCTCGTGGACCAGGGTGCGGGCGCGCTCGATCTTGCGGGTCGAGCCGGGGCCGATGCGGGCGTGCACGCGGGAGATGGCGGTGGCCGTGGTCATCGTCCCGGTGGTGCAGGTGACGACCGGGAGCTCGACGCCGACGCCCTCGACCAGGCGGTGGACCTGCTCGCTGGGCAGGAAGCCACCGTTGAGGAGGATGCCCGACATGGACGGGAAGGTGGAGGCGCGGTGGGCCAGCAGCGTGGCCAGCAGCACCTCCTCCCGGTCGCCGGGGCAGATGAGGGCGCAGCCCTCGTGCAGCCGGTCCAGCACGTGCGGCATCGTCATCCCGGCCACGACCATGCCGGTGACCTCGCGGTCCAGCAGCGTCTCCTCGCCGAGCAGCAGGCGGCCGTCGACGGCGCCCATGAGGTCGCGCATCGTCGGGGCGCTCAGCAACGGGTCGCCCGGCACGGTGAAGACCGGCACCCCCGCGCCGACGTTGGCCCGTCGCTTGCCGGTGGGCGTCACCTCCGAGCGGAGCCGCTCGACGATGCCCGCCCGGACCGCCTCGCCCTGCTCGGACGGGACCCGGTTGGCGATCACCGCGGCGACGTCGGCGTGCCGGCTGCGCGCCTCGGAGTAGATCACCTGGGCGGCGGTGACGCTCTCGTCCACCGACCGGTCGCGGCAGGGCACGACCAGGACCATGGCCGCGCCCAGGTGGGCGGCGATCGTGGCGTTGACGGAGAACTCCGTGGGGGCCGGCACGCCGGTGAAGTCCGAGCCGACGACGAGCACGGTGTCGTGCTCGGCGGCGTAGGCGTGGAAGCGCTCGACCGCGGTGCCCACGGCGGCCTCCTGCCCGCGGTGGACGTCGTCGTAGGTCACGCCCACCGCCGCGGACGGGTCGGCGGGGGAGGTCGACATCGGGTGCAGCAGCTCGAGCAGCGGGTCGTGGGCGGTGTCGAGGACCACGGGGCGGAACACCCCCACCCGCCCCCCGCGGGCGCACAGCTCGGCCAGCAGACCGACGGCCAGGGCGGACTTGCCGGACTGCGTCTCGGCCGAGGACAGGTAGAGCGCGTTGACCACGGTCCAGAGCCTAGCCCCGTCGCCTCCGTGCGAGAGTGACCCCCATGGGAGCTGGTATGCCGCAGGTGCGGGTATGGGTCGACGGTCACCTGGTCCGGCCGGACGAACCGGCCCTGACGCCGCTGGACCACGGGATCACCGTGGGGGACGGGGTCTTCGAGACCGCCAAGGTCGTCGACGGGCAGGTCTTCGCCCTGTCCCGGCACCACGACCGGATGGACCGGTCCTTGGCGGGGCTCGGGCTGGCGCCGTTGGACCGGGACCGGGTGCAGGAGGGCATCGAGGCCGTCCTGGCCATGGCGCCGATGCCCTTCGGACGGCTCCGGTGGACCGTCACCGCCGGACCCGGCCCCCTGGGCAGCGACCGCGGGACGGAGGGCACGACATACCTCGTCACCGCCCAGGAGCAGGAGCCCCCGCCGCGCACGACCGCGGTGGCCGTCGTTCCCTGGGCGCGCAACGAGAAGGGTGCGCTGACCGGGCTGAAGACGACCTCCTACGCCGACAACGTGGTCGCGCTCGCGGCGGCCAAGCGGGCAGGCGCCGCCGAGGCCCTGCTGCCGAACACGGCCGGCGAGCTGTGCGAGGGGACCGGGTCCAACGTCTTCGTCGTGCTCGGCGACGTGGTGATGACGCCGGCGCTGACCGCCGGACCGCTGGCGGGCGTCACGAGGGACCTCACGATCGAGTGGCTGCGCGACGAAGGGGTGGAGGTGGTCGAGGGGCACCTGCCGATGGCCGTGCTCGACGAGGCCGACGAGGTGTGGATCACCTCCTCGGTGCGGGACGTCTGCGCGGTCACCCGGATCGAGGTGACCGGCCCCGCCACGACGGCGACCGGGCTTGAGCTCGCGGCGCCCGTCGTCATGCCGCGATCGCTGGGGGAGGAGGCCGGTCCGACCACCCGTCTGGCCCAGGAGGTGTTCGCCCGCCGGGCGGCCGCAGACGTCGACCCCTGAGCCTCGACGGCCCCTGAGCCCGGCGGGCCCCCGAGCCCGGCGGGCCCCCGAGCCCGGCGGGTCGGTCCCGGACGCAGGCGGGTCCGACGGAGCTCCTGAGTCCCCCTGTTCAGCACCCCCGACACACGCCCCACGACTGCGGTCTGCTGGTGCCCGAACCGGTAGGCAGGCACACCCTGCAGGCGTACGCGAGCTGTGCACAACTCTTGCAGGGTTCGAACAGGTGTCCTAAGATGGGGTCAGCGGCGAGGGTATCGACGCCGGGGGAGGAGGGGTTCGATGAGTCGCAGTGTCGGTGGTCGAGAGGTGTCCTGGGTGGCCGGTGGTGGTGGCCAGTCCGNTGGGAGGACCTGGAGCCCTACGACGGGGAGGCGTGCGCGGTGGGGGAGTCGTTGGAGTGGCAGGAGCTGGCCGGCCCTGGGGCCTGGGCGGAGCCTGCGGTCGAGCACGACCAAGGGCTGACGTTGCGGGATCCGGTCGGGGCCGTGGGTCGTGTCCTGTCCGACCTCGGTCTGGGGGCTGCGACCGTGGAGGCGATGGC
>NZ_VFXM01000023.1:0-18606 GCF_006519705.1 Ornithinimicrobium kibberense | reverse complement strand
GCCATGCTGCATCGCGCCTGGCAGCACGGCGTCGTGCTGGCTGGCATCAGCGCTGGCTCGATCTGTTGGTACATGGGCGGCCCCACGGACTCGTTCGGTCCACCCTTGCGCAACATCACCAACGCCCTGGGTTTCCTGCCCTACGGCAGCGGCGTGCACTACGACAGCGAAGAGGACCGTCGCCCGCTGGTGCACCAGCTCGTCGCTCGGGGCGAGTTGCCCGAGACCCACTGCACCGACGACGGCGCAGGCCTGGTCTACTTCGGCACCGAACTCCGCGAAGCAGTTGCCGAGAGACCAGGCGCGCGGGGCTACATCGTCCGGCGCGATGGTGACGTTGCCAGCGAAGAAGCACTGCCCACGCGAGAGATCTAGAGGACACTGCCTGCGGCATGAGAGTGAACCGGGTCTACTGGCTGGGGACCTCGATCCTGGCCCATTGGTAGTGCCCTGCGTCCTCAAGCCACCCCCAGGTCGCGAAGTCGACAATCGTGCCGACTCGGGCTAGTTCTTCCTTGAGCGTTTCGTCGGATCTGTGACGGAAGAACCGGCCGTCGCTGCTGGACCAGTCTCGATTCTCGGTATGACCCCAGACACCGATGTCAACGATTCCGCCGGGCCGCACGACGCGTCGCAGTTCGGCAAGTGCGATTCCGAAATCGTCGTTAGGCAGGTGCATGAGCGTGCTCATGCTCCACGCAGCGTCGAAGGTGGTCTCCTCGAAGGGCAAGTGAGTGGCATCGGCGCGCACGGCACGCAGGCCGAGCGTTGAGCAGACCTCGATCGCGGTCGCGGACAGGTCCACGCCGGTGTAATCGAAGGCTGCTCGCTGGATGACCGCACCGTCCCTGCCAGCTCCGCAGCCGACCTCGAACACCGACGTCGCGTCTCGCTCCCTGAGTGCGCTCAAGAAGTCCTCCAGCCGCTGGACGCGCTCCGGCGCTACCGGTCGAGACGCACGGTCGGTCATCTCGCCGTCGTAGAAGGTGCGGAGTGCTGCGCGAATGTCTGCCACCACACCCCAACCCTACGAGCTGGCTCGTGATCAGCGGCATACAAGATGTCTCCCGGGCGCAGGGAATGACGACACGTAGTGGGGCGCTATGCCCGCTGACCGAATCAGGCGAGATAGTGCCAGACCCTTTTCAGGGCTTGCTGCTGGTGGTCTCCTGAGCGCGCGGCCTGCCCGATCACGTCGGGCGTGAGCACTGTCTCCATCGACTGGGCCAGCTCCACGTACTCGGCACCCCGATAGATGGGGTCCAGTGATGCGGTGGCGGTCGTGAAGCCTGGATGCCATTCCACCTGACAACCCAAGGCCTCAGCTGCTCTTTCAACGTCTGTGCCCTGGTAGCAGGGGTCCAGGACAACAGCCTCGACATCGCGGTCGATGAGCACCTGACCGTGGACATGCGCCTCGACATACCGATCCAGCGGATCCAGGTCACTCGAGCGTGCCAGTCGGATCAGTTCGTCGACCTCGCCCAGCCCGCAGACCGCTGCGGGTTCGAAGACGGAATCTGGAAAGCAGAACGTGCAGCGATCCATGACCTCCTCGCGCAGGCGAAGATGCGCCGATCCGAACCGGACGGAGCCGCCATAGGGATCACCATCGAAGTTCAAAGCCCCGTACACCGGACGTCGGCTGTGGGCGGCACCGTCGTAACGCCCGCCGAAGAGACGGTTCTCCCAACGCCAGCGGTCCCCGCCCTCGTAAGCCGTCAGGCCACCATTGGATGTTCCCGTCTCGAACTGGCTGCGGTAGCGCCCATCACGGGCGAGCGCCTGGATGACCAACCCGTCACCGAAAGGCCAGTCTGGGTGAAACTGCAGCGTGACTTGCACATCGACGATGCTGCCATCCCCGCGGTCATCGAATGCCCAAGAACGGCCTGCCGCCCTGCGACAGCACGGAAGTCTGCACGGGCCGTCGGGCATGGTGAGATCGTGCTGGTCGATGCCCAAGGAGGGAGTCGGAGCTCAGGCCGACTGCGCGGGTCGCGGGTCGGGTAGCGCGCTGTACATGTACATGTCTCGACGCTCGGCTCCCACCCACTGCCAGGACCGCAGAAGACCCTCGCGGACGAAACCGCACAGCTCGGCAGCGCGCCAGGACCCCTCGTTCCACGGCTCCACATACAGCTCCAGGCGTTCGACCTCCTCCAGAGCGAGCGCCCACGCCGTGAGCGCCTGCAGGGCCGCCCGCAGGTAACCGCGTCGGCGGTACTGCGGTGCGATCCAGTAACCCGTGCTGGCGCGTCCGTCGTAGATGCTGTGCAGCCACAGTCCGATCTGCCCGACTGCTTGGCCGGTGTCGGCCTCGGCGATGGCGAATGAGTAGCCAGCGCCGGTGCACAGACGCTCGTGCTGCCTGGCGATGTACTCCAACGCCTCCTTTCGGGTCCCGCCCGCGGGGACGGTCGTGATCAGGGGAATCAAGTCGTCGCCGGCGACGGACTGCACCAAGGGCACGTCACGGTCCTCGAACGGCCGAAGAACAACGACTCCGTTCTGGAGCACCGGCATCACTGTGGGCAGCACCCAGCCATCCAATCACCCGGGAGTGACGGCGAGCAGACGCCCGCTCCGTGCGGGTCGCGGCAGTAGAGGATGGTCAGTCAGTCCGCGGCAAGCGAGGCCGCGACGCGGTCGAGTTCGTCCCTGGTCGCGCGCGTGCCCGGCAGCTCGACCGCGACAGCGTCGTTGCCATGCCGCGGAACAACGTGCATGTGGACGTGGGGAATATCCTGCTCGGCCTCTGCACCGTCGGACAGGTGCAGATTCACCGCCGGGGCGTGCTTTGCCTTGACCCTCCGGACCATCAATTGCGTCATGCTCCACAGCGCGGCGCCCTCGTCCGGTCTGAGGTCAGCCAACGAGGGAACGTGTCGGCGGGGCACGATGAGCACGTGCCCAGGGGCGACCGGGTATGCGTCCATGAATGCCACGGCCAGCTCGTCGCGAGCGGCGATGCTCGCTTCTCCAGGGTGGCTTGAGAGCTCGCAGAACGAGCATGTAGCCGACACACTCTCAGACATGGGCGCACTCTACGAGCAGCGGCCGGTGGACGCGAAGCATGCGGCAAAGTAGGGCGAGGAACGCGGTCAGCTGTCGACCGGCACCTCGAGCGAGGTATGCCGCCAGATGAGGCCGTCACGAAGCACGAACGACCCGACGATCCGCACCGTGTCACCGGCAACGTCTTGAACGACGTCGTAGAGAAGCGTGTCCTCCGTGCGGCACACCGCGGTGGCCCTGAGGATGCGCCGTGGCGGTGTGACGGCCTGGGTGAAGAGATTCAGGATGTCTCTACCTTGCACTGCGCCTCGATCATGGAGCACGACGGCTTCAGGGTGATAGCGGTTGGCCAGTCCAACGGCGTCGCCGAGTTCGAGCAAGGCGACTTGTTCAGGCAGAAGTGTTGCGGTGTCCAAGGCCATGACGATGAGACTAGAGGCACGGCTGGAGGTCCCGCTGGGGAGAACTGATGCGGAAAGGCGCCTCAGCGGTCGTCAACTCGCCGGTCGCGGCAAAACCGGACGCTTGTCACCCGAGGCGTGGGAGCACGGTTTTCGGATTCGCTATGGCTCTTCCACCGCCTGGTTGCCGTTCATCCGGAACATGTAACCGCGCGTCGTCCCACGTCGGCAGCCTGCTCGACGAGGCGCTCATGGAAGGGAGTCCGGAAAGATCTTGGCGCGGAACCGGTAACAACGCTAGCTAGAGGCCCGGGCACCCAAACCTAGCCTCCGTGGTCGGTATGTCTATGCTTTCGCCCATGCCTGAACCGCTCCAGACACCCGTCCTCGCCGGCGGCGTGGTGACGCTGCGCCCGCACACGATGGCGGACCTGCGACCGGTGCTGGAGCGGTGCCTGGACCCCGAGTCGGTCCGGTGGACGACCGTGCCGACGGGGTACACCGAGGACATGGCGCGGGACTACCTCGAGCAGATCATCGAGCCGTCCGCTGAGCAGATCTCCTGGGCGATCGAGGCGGACGGGCAGTATGCGGGCACGATCGACCTGCGATCCGGCGGTGGCGAGGGGGAGCACGCCTCGGGCGACGTCGGTTACGTCACTCATCCACGATTCCGGGGGCGGGGCATCATGACCGCCGCAGTGACCCTCGCGGTCGACCACGCCTTCGACGTCCTCGGCTGGGAGTTGCTGGTCTGGCAGGCCAACATTGGCAATGTCGCCAGCTACAAGCCCATGTGGCGCAACGGCTTTCCTCGACCACTGTCTGTGCCCGCCCTGCTCAACCACCGGGGGGTGATGCGCGACGGGTGGCATTCGGTCCTGGAGCCGGGCATGCCCCGCGAGCCGCAGGGCCGGTGGGAGGATGTGAGCGCCGCCCTGCTCCGCGATGTCGAGCAGGCGCGTCGCCCAGGTTGACGATCGAGCCTCCCCGCATGGCGCTGGGGCAGGACCCTCCGAAGGCCTGGGAGGGGTGACCTCACCACAGGGCGAGCGACACCCCGATCTCCAACAATGTGCTGCCTGCACGCGGCAAAGTCGGACGTCACGCTGGAGGGCTGGTGACTACTGATCCTTTCCGCGCAACAAGCGGATTCGCTGTAGCCAGCCCCGGGTGGAGATCGCACCGGCCACAGGGTCTGCGCCCTGCCGCTGCGCCATGAGGACCCCCGCCGCTGCGCCGAGAACACCCTGCTCGCACTTGGTGCAGACCCGGCGTCCAGTCGCCGTTCGACGTGCTTGACCCCTGAACATTCGACCGCACTCGACGCAGGTGAACGTGCTCATCCGTGCACCCTATGGTGATTCCGGTTCAGCCTGCAGGAATGCGTTGCGGCGGACGCGTGCGTCCCACGTCAATGCGACTGGGTCGGACGAGTGTAGCCGTCCTCCACGCGGCAAAGTCGGACGAGCGTAGCCGGCCTCCACGCGGCAATACCGGATGTCACCCGTGGGGTCGCGAACCGTTCGTCCCTGCCGGGCGCGATCAGCTTCGTCCGCTCGCCGCAGGCGGTGCAGCGATACCCGAGGCGCATCACGGTCCGATGAAGAAACCCTCGGGGACGGCTGATGCACCGTGAATGTTGTTTCTCCTAGCCGCGCATCTTCCTTGATGCATCCAGGGACAACCAGAGCCCGAGTTCCCCTTCATGAAGAGCTTTCGCGTGTGCCGAATTCCGTGTGCCTGGAAATGACGAGCAAACCGCATGGCTCAGGTGACCGCATGAGGCTTCGGTAGCAGTCAATTCAACGCTGAGTGGTCCCAACGTAAGCATTGTGGACTGCCGGTCGTGCGAATCGACGTACGCGCCCAAGGCTTGGTAGACGCGCACGTCTTCCCGGATGTCCCTGCTGCTCACTTCGACACGTGAGATGGCCACCGAGCAATTGGCGTGGTCGGCCGGTGCTCCCGCCCAGCGGTCCTCCGACGGCTCCGCCCATTCGATCAGGAACGGATAGGGCGTGAGCCACTGGCGATCATGGATGAGGCCCGTGCGCCAGCTGAGTCGTCGCCCGTCCGGCTGGGTCCGACTCATGAGATGCGGTCCGGTGACAGACACGTCGTCTTGTTTTAAAGATTCCAGCCAGTGGTCGAGGTCGTGGACTTCGAGCGCATACCCGAGCAGACCGATCGGCTGAGCGTCGAGGAAGTCCACGACCTGTCGGCGGCTGCCGCCCGCGGCCATCGCTTGGTCACGGTCGACGACGGTGAGCAGTTCAAGGTACCCCTCTTGCAGCCTCACCAGTTCGTTCGCGGTACCCCGCCCCTCATGCTCACCCCCGGTGGCGGGTGTGAAGCCGGCCTTCACCAAGGTCTGCTTACCTCTGGGTAGATCGCGCGTCCCGATCACGACATGATCGAGGCAGGGGACGGTGGCCGGCCTAGCGCGGATGCCGCGCGTCATGACCGGTCGAGGATGATCGCCATGGCATCTTCGACGTGGGCGCGTGCCAGTTCGGCGGCGCGGTCTGCGTCGCCCTCGAGGACGGCGGCCGCGATCTGCTCGTGGTCTCCCCAGGAGCGGGCCAGCAGGTCGCGGTCGTAGGCAGCGACTATGCGCGTGTTGAAGCTGTAGAGGCGGGTTCTCACGATCTCCTCGCCGAGGCGTTTGTTGTGTGCGGCCCGGACAACGAGGTCGTGGAACGCCTCGTTGGCGTCAATGCGGGCGCGACCCCCGAGGAAGCGCAGGTGTGAGGATTCACCGCTTACCGTGGACAGGGCATCCCTGTCGGCCTCGTCTGCACGCTGTGCCGCAAGCCGGGCGGTATGTGACTCCAGTGCGGCTCGAACTTCGTAGATGTCTCGAATCTCGTCCTGGGTGTGCTCATAGACGACCCAGCGACGGCGGCGCGACACGATGAGGCCGTCCGAGGCCAGACGCTGCATTGATTCGCGAACGGGGGTGCGGCTGACCTGCAGCCGCTCAGCGATCTCTGCTTCTACCATTGGCTGGTTCGGCCACAAGTCTCCGTGCACGATTTCGCTGCGGAGAGTCTGATATACCCGCTCGGAGAGCATCTCGACGCCACCGCCGGGGCTCTCGGCGGGACCAGACGACGAGGACATGTCAGTACACAGGACGCTCTGACGTGCCTGCGAGCGACGCTTCCCACGCCGGCACCGGGGGAAGCACGTCGATCATGTGCGGCACTTCGACGTCGATGTAGAGAGTCTTCGGGTCATGCGCGAACTCTGACACGAGTTCTCGGAGGCGATCGATGCTCGTCACACGCTCTCCTCTGATGCCGCACGCTTCGGCGACCTTGACGGCGTCGATGGTGCCAGGGTCGACGCCGAAGTAGCGACGACCGGAGTAGAGGTGCTGCAGCATCTTGATCCAGCCGAGAGAGTGGTTGGTGAACTGCACGAAGAGGATGGGTAGGTCGAGTCGGCTCACCGTTTCGAGCTCCCCGCAGGCCATCGCGAAGGAGCCGTCGGCGGTGACCGAGACCACCGGCGTGTCGGGCTGTGCGACCGACATGCCGACCGCCGCGGGTATGGCGTAACCCATGGGACCATGGCCGCGGGGGATCACCACCGTTCGGCCGGCCTCTTGGATCCTGCGGAAAGTGGCGACGTTGGGTGTCGGCGTTCCCGGGTCGGCGACCCAGAGGGCAGCGTGACCGAGCACCTGGTCCACGACCTCCACAACGTCGCGAGGCAGAAGTTGTCCGGGAGCCAGGTCCGTGGAGTCTCGTTCTCTTTCCCATTCGGACCGCCGTTCACGAAGGTCATGGGCCCGGGCCTCTCGGACGCTCTCAGAGGCAGGACGCAGGTGCTCCGCGAGCTGCCCGAGCACTGTCCGGGCGTCGCCGACCAGACGTACTGCCTGGGGGAAGTTGCGTCCAGCCCGGTCGGGGTCGATATCGATCTGGATGACCGCAGTACCGCTCCGCGCCGGGCCCTGCCAGCTGTTGGTGTCCGTGGCGTTGGCCCGGGTCCCGATGAGGAGCACGACGTCTGCTGCGGCCAAGTATTCGTTGGCGTAGGGTCGACCGCCGTTGTTCCCCACCACACCCAACGACCACGGACTGCTGTCTGCAATGGCACCGCGGCCGTGGATCGTGGTCGCCACCGGGATCGCGCCTGCATCCGCAAGGGAATGAAGTGCATCCCATGCCTGCGAGCTGTGCACACCTGAACCAGCCATCACGGCGGGCCGCTCCGCACCCGCAAGCAGTTCGGCTGCCTCGGCAACCGCCTGCGGGTCTGCGCCGTCACGCCACGCCGGCACACTCACGCACTGCGGCTCCGGCTCTCCGAGAACCGGTGTCTGCGCCTCGACGATCTCGTCGAAGACGTCCTCGGGGAAGATCAAGGCCACCGGTCCCGGACGTCCCTCTGCGGCAGCGCCCAGGGCTGATTGGACGGCCTGCGGGATGTCAGCAGCGTGCTCCACCACGATGGTTCGTTTAGTCACTGCAGAGAACAGGGCGACCTGGTCGATCTCGGTGAGCGCACCCGTTCCGCGGCTGCTCCGGTGAATGTCCGAGGTTACGAGCAGCATGGGAATCCCGGAGGCCATGGCCTCACCCATCCCACCCACCACATACGTTGTGCCTCCGCCCGAGGAGACCTCCACGACACCAACCCGGTCCGTCACACGCGCGTAACCGTCCGCCATGGCCGCGGCATGCCGCTCGTCGCGCGCCAGCACGTGTCTCAGCTTGTCGGTGACCGAGTACAGGGCGTCGTAGAAGACAACGCCGGTGTCTCCTGGCACTCCGAAGATGGTGGTGACCCCAGCCTGGATCAGTGACTCAGCCAGGATGTCCGCTCCACGCAGCGATGCCATTGGGTTCCTGTCCTCCCGTGGTTGGGGTGGCTCTTGCCGCCCCTCGTTGGGCATGCAATATTGCATGCAAAGCATAGGGAGTCAACCACTTCCCTCGCGCACCAGGAGGACATATGAGTGCCGTAACGCAAGAGCTGAGCACCTTCGCGAGCCGACTGGCGTTGGCTGACGTGCCGGACCCGGTAGTGGACAGAGCCATCTTGGCCCTGCGTGACCTGCTGGGTATCGCCCTGTCCGAGTCATCGTCGGCAGTGACAGACAAGCTCCTCCACGTGGCCCGGCGCTCCGCGGGTCAGGGACCGTGCGTTCTTCCCGGACGAGGGGAACGTCTGTCGCCGTTCTGGGCTGCTGCCGTCATGGGCACAAGCACCCACCACGCGGAGCTCGACGATGGCCACCGCGGCGGTCACGTCCATCCGGGGGTGACGACGGTTCCGGCACTCCTGATGGACGCTCAGGTTCGTGAGTCCGACGGGGAGGACCTGCTCGCCGGTTTGATCGCGTCTTACGAACTGGCGATTAGGATCGGCGAGGCAATCAGCCCGGATGCGCAGTACGACAGGGGCTTCCACATCCCGGGGTTGGTGGGGATGCTCAGTGCGAGTGCCGCGGTCGCCCGGCTGCGCCGCATGGCACCCGATCAGACGGCTCAAGTCATGGGATGTGCGGTGCTCGGGCCGATCACACCGTTTCTGGCGTTCAGCGCCGGCCGACCGGTCAAGGACTTCTACGGGGGGTGGCCGGCCGCCATGGCGATCCTTGCGGCCGATCTCACGGCCGCGGGGCTCGGTGGACCTCACGACCTGCTCGACGCCCCGATGGGGTGGTTCGACGTCGTCGGTGCCGGGCGCGAAGCCGCAGGACGCTCTTTGGAGGTGTTGGGAGAGCGGTGGCGCATTCTGGAGACCTACGTCAAGGTCCATGCCGCATGTAGTTTCTCCCACTCGCCGATCGACGCGGCGCTCGACCTGCACGACCCGACGACCCCTACGGCTGACATCGTCGGGGTCACCGTCGCCACCCACGTGTTCGCCGACCGGCTTGACGAGCGTCGGCCCAGCACCCCGCAGGGGGCGCGCTTCTCCATCCCGTGGGTGGTGGCGGCGGCCCTTGCCAGAGGTCGCGTGGGGCCGAATGAAACAGAACCTGGTGCACTGCAGGACCCCGAGCTCCTGGGGCTGGCGGCCCGAGTCGACGTGGTGGAGGACACGCACGCTACCCGCCAGCACTTGACGGACGACACCGTGAGGCCAGCCCGGGTGTCCGTGCGGTACGCCGACGGCACCGAGCGCGTCGCCGAGCGGACCGTGGCTCGCGGAGGCCCTGAAAACCCGCTGAGCGAGGAGGAGGTCTACGCCCGCTTCATGAGCCTGAACGAAGCCATCAAGGCCGAGAAGCTGCAGAAAGTCTGGGACGCGTGCGGAAACCTCAGAGCCGACGGAGGTCTGGGAGGCCTGGTCCAGGCACTTGAGGCAACCGGTCGCGACATAACGGCAAGCCGTTGACTCGTTTGCATGCGAACCTGCATACTGACTGGCACTTCAGCGTAGAAGAAGCCGCGGTACACACCGCGTGCTCGTCGAGAGGAAGAACATGAACGGACGGCAAGGACTTACTGCACTGGCTCTGATCGGAATGGCAGGGTCCTTGACGGCCTGCGGTCAGGGCGGCGGCGCATCCGCGTACCCGGATGGCCCGATCGACATGATCATCCCGTGGGACGCTGGGGGCTCCTCCGACCTGGCGGCACGCCAGTTCGCGAACCACCTTGAGGACCAGCTGGACACCACCATCACAGCAACCAACATGCCGGGGGCCAATGGTGCAACGGGCTGGGCCGAGCTCGCTGATGCCGAGCCTGACGGCTCCACGATCGGTCTGGTGACCTATGACATCCTCACCAACCAGGCCATGGACGAAAACGCCACCCAGCTGGAGGACCTCGACTTCCTCATGCAGTTCGAGTCCCAGCCGCTCGCTCTCTACGTGCATTCCGAGGGTGACTTCCAGACGATCGAGGACCTGGTCAACGCTGACCGCGAGGTGTCCTTCGGCACGTCCGGTCTCGGCGGTGTCTTCCACCAGGGAGCCGGCCTGTTCGCCAAGAGCGTCGGTGGCGAGTACAAGTACGTACCCTTCGACGGAAGCGGCGGGCAGCTCACCGCACTTCTCGGTCAGCACGTCGATGCGATTGTGACCAGCCCGACGGCGCCGGCTCAGTACGTCGAGGACGGGACGCTCAAGATGCTCGGGGTCTTCGCCGATGAGCGTTCGCCGGCCTACCCGGACACCCCGACCTTCCAGGAGCAGGGTTTTGACGTACCGGCCCACTCGAGCTTCCGCGGGATCGCCGCACCGACAGGCCTGGACGAAGAGGTCCGTCAGACGCTCGTCGATGCCCTCAAGGCTACGTATGACGCTGAGGAGTTCAAGACGGCGGCTGAGGAGATGTCTTTGCAGCTGGAGTACCTGGACTCTGAAGCCTTCACCGACCGCCTCAACGACATGGCGCCGGTCGTCGAGGAGGTCCTGAGCGACCTTGACCTCACGGGCAGCTGACCGCCATCACATGGGAGACGAGGAAAACCTTCACGAGGTGACGGGCACCTCGCCCGAGCCGGAGTTGACGGGCGCCCTGTGGTCCCAGCTCATACTGCCCGTCAGCTTCGTCGCTTTGGGCGCCGTCATTCTGGTGGCCTCCACGCGATTCCCCGACAACGCGACGGCGCGGACGTCCCCAGGGCTGTACCCGAGCATCGTCGCGACTGTCCTCGTCGGCGCCGCGCTGCTGAGCGTCTGGGAACTCCTCAGGCGGCGCCGTCGCGTGCGGCCGAGCCCCACTGAGGTGTCGGCCACGCAGCCTGTCACCACGGCTGCAGAGCCGACGCGGCAGGAGGAACGGCTCGTCTCCCGCACAACGTGGATCCGTGCTGTTTCCACGCTTGTGCTGAGCGTGCTCTACGTCGTCGTCATCCCTGTGCTGGGCTTCGTACTGACGACCTTCGTGTACTGCTTCGCCTTGAGCGCTCTCCTGCGCGGCGCATCCGTGCGGGGGCTTGCAGGGTCGGCGGTGATTGCCGCGGGACTGGTCGCTGCGGCGTACTACATCTTCGTGGTCGGGCTCAGTGCAAACCTGCCGCGGGGGGTGTTCTTCTAGTGGACTTCGCAGCAGTCATCGGTGAGGTCCTTACCCCCGCCAGTCTGTTCTGGATCATGGTCGGCGTGCTGGCCGGCCTCCTTGTCGGTGTCATCCCAGGACTGACTGCGACGGTCGCGATCGCCTTGCTCGTGCCGCTAACCTTCGAGCTGGACCCCCTCCACTCACTGCTCATGCTCACCGGGATCTTCAGCGGGAGTATGTACTCCAACTCGATCACCTCGATCACGTTGAGGACGCCCGGCAATCCCGCTGGCGCCGTCACTGTGCTCGACGGCTACCCACTGGCCCTTCGTGGGCAGGCGGGACGTGCAGTCGGCATGGCGGCCTGGGCGAGCGTCGTAGGCGGGCTGCTTGGTGTCCTCGCCCTGAGCTTCCTCGCCCCGCCGCTGGCCTCGGTAGCGCTGCAGTTCTCTCCCGTGGAGTACTTCGCGGTCGGCATCCTCGGCCTCACGACCGTGATCGCGGTCAGTGGACGGTCCGTGCCACGTGCCGTCGTGGCCACCACCTTCGGCTTGCTGGTCGGGACTGTCGGGATGGACCCCCTCGTCACCCAGCCTCGCTTCACGTTCGAGCAAAGAGAACTCACGACAGGCATTCCCTTCCTCCCAGCCGTCATCGGGCTGTTCGCGCTGGCCGAGGTTTTTCGCCTCGCTGGCGAACACCGACTGGGTACGCGGGCGGTGGCTGCCATCGGCCGCGTGCTACCCAGCCGGAAGGACATTCGCCGCACGGGGAGGCCGGTCCTGCTCGGATCCATTATCGGCATCATCGTGGGTATTCTCCCGGGCGGCGGCGGAGCTATGGCCTCCTTTATCGCCTATGGCGAGAGCCGGCGGTACTCCAAACATCCAGAGGAGTTCGGCAAGGGATCGATCGAGGGCCTGACCGCGGCGGATGCCGCCAACAACGGGGTGACTGGCGGCGCCATGGTGCCGTTGCTGACACTGGGTATCCCTGGTGACGCCGTCACGGCCGTCATGCTGGGAGCCCTCATGGTGCAGGGCATCCAACCGGGCCCCCGGCTCTTCACCGGCGGCGGAGACCTGGTCTACCCCCTGTTTGTCGGCATGTTCCTTGCCAACATCCTGATGTTCGCCATCGGCTTGCTCCTGGCGAAACCCCTGGCGAGCATCGCGATGGTGCCCTACAGCATCCTCTTGCCAGGCATCGCAATGTTCTCGTTCGTGGGATCGTTCGCTGCCACGGGGCGCGTCTACGACCTGTGGGTCGCCCTCGCCTTCGGGTTTATCGGCTACTTGATGAACAAGTACGACTACCCGATCGCCGCGGTGGCCCTTGGGCTGATTCTCGGTCCCATCATCGAGAGCAACCTGCGGCGTGGTCTGGTGATGTCCGGAGACGACTGGTCCATCTTCGTCACCCGTCCCATTTCCCTGGGGGTACTGGTGGCGGCTGCTCTGCTGCTCACCTTCTCCATCGTCCAGGCCCGCCGCAGGCGCGCTAACGCCGACTTCCTCGTGGAGTGAGTTCCCGCCGGGCAGTGAGTGACGCCGGCCTGGTCCCCCTGGTCGTGCTGGTGACGGTTGGCTCCGTTCTGCCGGTGTTCCTTCTGGGCGCAAACGGGCCGCAGGTGATGGCCGACCTGAAGTTCGACGCCGGCGGTCTAGGTGCTGTGGCCGGGAGCTACACCATCGGGCTGGCCGTGGCATCTCTCGGTCTGGGCCGGTGGCTCGATAGGAGTTCCCTGCCCCGAGCGGTCCTGACCGCAACTGGGCTGGGCATCGCGGGGGGCGTCACGGCAGCGGCGACTTCAAGTCTGCCCATGCTGGCGATCGGCCTGTTCGCCAGCGGGGTCTCGAGCAGTACCTACCAGATGTCAGCCGGGCGAATTCTGCAGAACTCGGTGGGAGGAGGCGGTCACGGTGTTGCGTTCGGCTGGTTCCAGAGCGCTAAACCGGTAGCCGTCGCGGTCGCTGGGGCGTTCGGGATGCTCGCCACCCTGGGTGTCGGCTGGCGCGCAAGCTTCGCTGGCGTCACGGCGGTCACGGCCGTGCTTGCCGCCGTGCTAGCTCTGTGGTGCGTAGACCACGAGCCGGGCACGCAGAAACGTTCTATCGAGGGCGGTTCACGCCAGGGCATTGTTCTGCTGGCCGCTCTCATGGCTCTGGGGTTCGGCCTGACCAACATCTCCACAACATTCCTGAGCGACACGGTGCAGGTGGCGGGGCCCGCGGCTCTTGGATCGGGTGCACTCCTCACAGTGGGTGGATTGCTTGCGGCTGTCGGCCGGGTCGCAGCGGGGCGCCTCACCGACGTCACCGGCTGGGATGAGCTCGCCCTCGTGGCACCAGCCTTCATCGCAGCCGGCATAGGAAGCATTCTCGTGGGAACCCTCGCGTGGTCGGCAATCGTCACTGGCTTCCTGCTGATCTTCGCCCTCGGCTGGGCTTTCGGAGGGCTGCTCGTTGCCCAAGGAACGCGTCGGTATCCCGGGAACTCCGCAGCGGTCGTCGGAGTGCTCCTCGTTGGAGGGGCGATCGGGGGCTCTGTCAGTCCCCCAATCTTCGGAGCCGCCGCGACGACCTGGGGCTACGACGTCGCCTGGAGAGGGTGGGGAGTCGCCATGCTCATCGCAGGCCTATGCGCGGGCGTCCTGGCCTTCAGGCGGCAACACTCTGGTCAGCGGCGGCTGAAAGGAGGTTCCGACAGCTAACCCGTCTCCGACGCCCCCTGAGTTTGGTCATTTCGTTAGTGCGTGAGCCCGCCGCGTTGGATGGCCTCGAGGATGGCTTGCTTGTCGGCGGGGATCTGGGAGGGGAACGTCTGGCGGGTGGCGTTGATGGCGACGGTGGCTGAGCGCAGCTGGCGGACGACCGTGCGGACGGCCAGGCCGGTGCGGTTCTGGATCTCGCGGGAGAGGGCCAGGGCGGTGAAGACGATGGTCAGGTGGGCCTGGTCGCGTCACGCTTCCTGGCGAACAGCGGCCGGGCCTTGAGGTCGGTCTTGGACATCCGGAACGAGGCCTCAACCTGCCACAGAAGACGCCGGGGACGACCGAGGCCTTGGTCCTCATCCGTTCGATATCGCCTTGGATGTTGCCTTCTTCGACTTGGGTGGCCTGGACGCTCGATCAGCGAGCTGCGCGAGATGTCATCACCAACCATCTCGCCTAGAAGCCGACACTATGACCGCAGAGGCCACGGATGCGGCAGGAGCGGACGCTACCGCGTCCGCAGTGCGGCTACTAGGAGACTTCGCGTCATGACCGGGTCGGGCCAGACTCGGTCTAGGTGCCCGGCGGGACGCTCCCTATCGCGGCTGCCCAGCCCGTGTGGTTGTGGCTCTCTTCTGGACTGTGCCTCGTCGGGCGCCGCTGACGAGGCGTGGCTCAAGAGGGGACTGCCCTGCTCGTAGTAGCACTGCCCACCTCGCCGTTCCTTATCCGGTTCGAGACGCCTGTTGGAGGCGAGGAGCATGGCAGAGGTCATCATCGGGGTCGACCCCCACAAGCTGTCCGCGACGATCGAGATCGTGGACCGTCAGGAACGGCTGGTCGCCACCGGCCGGTTCGACACCGACCAGCGCGGGTACACCGCGATGCGGTCCTACGTGCGCACCTTCCGCCACCGTCTCTGGGCGGTCGAGGGCGCCAACGGCACCGGACGGCCACTGGACCAGCGGCTGGTCGAGGACGGCGAACGGGTCGTCGACGTCCCGGCCAAGCTGGCCGCCCGGGTCCGGTTGTTCGACACCAGCCACAACCGCAAGACCGATGCCCTGGACGCGCACTCGATCGCCGTCGTCGCCGTTCGCACCCCCGGGCTACGGGTGGTGCACCCCGACGGAGAACTCAAGGCGCTGCGGATGCTGGCCGACCGCCGGGACGAGCTATCCCGGCTGCGCGTGCAGACGGTCAACCGGCTGCAACGGCTTCTCGGTGAGCTGATCCCGGGCACGAGGAAGCGGGACCTGTCGGCGCTGCAGGCCAAGAAGATGCTGGCCGGCGTCCGCCCCCGCGACGTCGCCGGGAAGACCCGGCGCCGGATGACGGTCGAGGAGGTCGCCGACCTGGTCGCCGTCGACGCCAAGCTCAAGGCCATGAAGGCCGAGCTGAAGGCCGCCGTCCTGGCCCGCGGGTCGCACCTGATGGACATCCACGGCATCGGCCCCGCCGGCGCCGCCCGGATCCTGGCCGACACCGGTGACGTCGCCCGGTTCCCGACCAGGGCGCGGTACGCGTCCTGGACCGGCACCGCGCCCCTGGACGCCTCCTCCGGCCAGCAGATCCTCACCGCCTCTCCCGCGCGGGGAACCGGCGGATGAACCACGTCCTGCACATCGCCGCGACCGTGCAGCTGCGCAACAACACCGAGGGCCGGGCCTACTTCAACCGCAAGGTCGCCACCGGAAAGACGTCGATAGAGGCGCTGCGCGCGCTCAAACGGCGCCTGTCAGATGTGGTGTACCGCCAGCTCCTCGCCGACGCCGCACCGCTCGAGAACCCAGACGCTGGGGCACTGCGGGGCGACTGACGTATCCAGCGCGGCCGACCTGCCCCCGCGCATCGGCACTTCGGACCAGCCACTTCCCGGACCCGCACACCCGACGCTACCCCCGCCCGACCCGCGCGACCACCCCCTCCCGGGTCCCGGCAGCGGCCACACCGCGTCACCGCGCCGGAGCCGTCAAGGTGCAGCGCCCCACCGGACGAACGACCTTGACGGCGACCAGCGGCGGCGCACCCTAGAAAGCGACGGAACCGGGCCCCTTGACACACAGGGGAACCAGAAGCGTGCGCTGACCGAAAGCTTCAGCGCTTCGGTGGTGAATCCCGGTTGGCGAATCCCTCGATCCAGTCGACTGCGGCGTCGGGCAGCAGCAGTTCGGCGGAGTCGTCGTCCTTCGTCCAGCACGGGTCTGCGCCTGCGGGTCCACCTACCAGCTCCGCCTCGGCACGGGGCACAACTACTGCGGTGTCGGGTTCGGAGAGTCAAGCCGGACGGTTGGCCCGATTGGAGACGCCGTCGACTGCCTCGCCCCCGGGGGCTGGGTGTTGAATGTTCTTATGGGCCCTTCCCAGGAGAACCCAAGAACGCTGGAAGCCAGGCGAGCCGGGGTCGAGCGGCTCCGAGGCATCTTTACCGACACTCTCGAGGCGACGTACCACAACCAGGCCAAGAGTCGTCGTCGAGACAGCCCAGGGAGTCTGCATCGCCTTAGGGAAGTGTTCGATCCTAGGAACCGGGGGGTGAGGGGGAAGGTCTTCGAGAAGGTTCTTGAGGGGGCGATCAACCGAGGCGACGTTCGATTGATCCAGCAGGTCAGGCCCGTGATGTCAGAAGCGAAGATTCACCCACCGTTTACAGCCGTGCACGTCGCTTTCGACCAGGTGACCGCGGCACAGTTGCGTGATCAGCTCCACGCCTCAGGATGGGACCCAAAGCACATCCAGTATCTTGATGGCCACAGGGGCGCGCCACGTAACCTATACCCGCTCATGGATTCTCTGGCGTCCGCATTGCGAAACCCTAGTGTCATGGCCGACGCACGTCTGAATGGGGCTGAAAAAGCGGATCTTTGGATCGGCAATAGGAGGCAAGTAACGGATGGTCGGACGTATTCGCGTGGCCGAGTAATCGGTGTAACCGTGAAATTGACGGAGAGTCTTCTTGTCCCGACTAACGTACGGGCAGCCATGTACGAAGAGCGCGCAGGGGTCCCCGAGTCCCCACGCTTCGACCCAGGTCTGGGGATGTGGCGGATACCCGTGCCGCGTGAGTTCATGCGAGATTTTGCGGCGAGCTGGAATCTGCTCATGCTCTTGCTCGACACAGAGACCTTGACGCCAGAGGCACAATTGCGGCTCAGGGAAGCTCCCGAGCTCAAAAGAATTCACCAAAAGCTCGTTTCCAACGAGAGTGCCACCATCGATGATGTCCGACATTTCCTCAACTTCGGGGCCCTAGACAGACTGCAAGCGATCCTCCCCAGAAAGCCCCTGCCGGAATACTGGGCAGACGGTGAACGAGCCAGGAAGATGGATCTCCGGGGCGGAGTGAGTCCAGCGTCATCGCAGGTCCGCCCGACGGCGGACCCAGCAGAGTCGCCTCGAAAGGTGGAGAGGGAGCCTGCACCCGAGGGTCTGCGATCTGGCGCGAAGATCCGTGTTGGACGCGGCTTCGCGATTCAACGTTCGGGATGGTGCATGACTGGCTACTGCTCAGGGTGCCCCCGGTTCTTCAGCTTTGGTGAGTGCCCGTGCTCGTGTCACGCCTAGTCCCGGCATGGGGGATCATGCGCTCGGGAGACCACGCCGCGATATCCCGGTCCCTCGCTCCGTGCTCCACCCTGCCACGGTGAGCCCTGTGAGCGTCTGGGGCTGACTCTGACCGTCCACCTCGACGCGCTACGGTGAACGAACACAGCGGCAGATGAGCATGTCCGCTGCGGCGTCCAGTTGCGATCTATTGCACGGGGCCCGTGCTTGTGTTCTGCACTCCCGGGCTGGACACTGTGCCATGACCATCACCGACGATGCAGCGAGTGGGACGTTGCTTGACCAGGGGAAGTCAGCCGAGAGGCGCGGGCCTTCTGCTGGCCGGTCGCGGCGCCAGGCTGCCGTCGCATTGCTCCTGGGAAGTTCGTTGTTCGCCGCCGGATGGTGATGGTCACACCCCAGTGTGTTCGGCAGCGTCGGAGGTGAGTTCGGCGTTCGCCCGGATCGGCTCACGCCTGTGTATGTCGACATGACAGGAGTGTCAGAGCGCCCCCACGTCACTCTCATCGAGGCAACGCCACGTGTACATGTCTTCGGGGGTGAGGTGCAGACCGACGTCCTCCTCTGCGACGGGGCTGAAATCGGAGTGGTCTACGGCGACCAGGTCGAGCATCAGTGTTACCCGCTCGGTGTCCACGGAGAAGACCTCAGCTGGGACCAGATGGTCCTGAAGGTCGCTCCCGTGGACGCTGAGACAGTGATCGTGGTGGACGGGGTGGACTTGACGTACGGCACGAGATTCCAAAGAGGCACCGAGCACACCGGGTGGGCAGGCACCATCGTGTTCCCGAGTGAGTGAGCACAGTGGGACCCGTTACAGGCCGGAGCGGTCGCGGCCCGCGAAAGAACTCCCGAGGGGCGGCAGATCAGCGCGTTTGCCACACCAAATGCTGGGTGGTTGCTCTTAGCATGTAGTCGTGCGGATCGAGCCGGA
>NZ_VFXM01000022.1:0-21505 GCF_006519705.1 Ornithinimicrobium kibberense | reverse complement strand
CCCCACGAGAACGACATACCCCCACCCAAGCAGGCCCCACCGACACACCTGCTCGAACGCCGACCATCGGCCGGTCCGCAGGTCAGTCCCGTGCCTCGACCGACTCCAGCAGCTCCGCCGCCTCGTGCTCGGCGACCGTCCCGCTGACGACCACGGTGGACCCGCCGGTCCCCTGCGGCCCGAGGACCCAGGCACGCTCCACGTTGCTCGGCACGGGCCCCTCCCACGCCTGCCAGGTCTGCGTCCCGGTCGCGCCGGGCAGGTCCTGCTCCCCGACCTCCTGCGCGTCCCCGAGCACCTCCTGCACCCAGGCGTCGGTCACGTCGGTGGCCTGGTGGAGGGCGGCGTACTCGCCGTCCGGCGTGGTGTAGGAGACGTGCCACGTGGGGACCCCCGCGAGCCGCGCGTCGAACCACGCCACCGTGGGCGTCCACCCCTCCCCCGGGTCGGGCACCCAGACCGGCCAGTCGGCCTGGTCGACCGCGAACGGCACGACCTGCTCCACCTCGGCGGGCCGCCGCTGCGACTCGTCGGGCTGGTAGGTCATCGACCACCAGGCCAGCACCACGACGAGCACGAGCAGCACCGAGACGACCATGTTGCGGAAGGTCCAGGACGCCAGCCGCTTCTGCCGCCCGTCCTGGGCGGGCGCAGCGGGTGCCTCCTGGCGGCCCCGGACCTCGTCGGGGCCGGGCGTCGGTCGGGTGCTCTGGCTCACCGGCCCATCGTCCCATCCCCGGGCACCGTGACGACCCACGGCCGCTAGGCTGGCCGGCAGAGCGCGTCGCAGTCACCACCGACGAAGGAGTCCCGCATGGTCGCGGAGCCGCAGCCCACCCGTCCGAGCACCGAGCAGGTCATCCCCGACCGCAACCTGGCCATGGAGCTGGTCCGGGTCACCGAGGCCGCGGCCCTGGCCGCCGGACGCTGGGTGGGCCGTGGCGAGAAGATCCTGGCGGACAACGCGGCCGTGGAGGCCATGCGCAAGGTCATCAGCCAGGTCGCCATGGACGGGGTCGTCGTGATCGGCGAGGGCGAGAAGGACGAGGCCCCGATGCTCTACAACGGCGAGAAGGTCGGCGACGGCACCGGCCCCCAGGTCGACGTCGCCGTCGACCCGATCGACGGCACCACGCCCACGGCCAAGGGCATGGACAACTCGATCGCCGTCATGGCGGTCTCCGAGCGCGGCACCATGTACGACCCCTCGGCCGTGTTCTACATGGACAAGCTCGTGGTCGGCCCCGACGTGGCCGACCGGGTGGACATCCGCCTGCCGATCAAGGAGAACCTGCGCCGCATCGCGCGGGCCAAGCGGCGCTTCGTCGACGACCTGACCGTGATCATGCTCGACCGGCCCCGCCACGAGCAGTACACCCAGGAGGTCCGCGACGCCGGCGCCCGACTGCGCTTCATCACCGACGGCGACGTCGCCGGCGCCATCGCCGCGGCCCGCGAGGAGTCCTCCGTCGACATGCTCATCGGCATCGGCGGCACCCCCGAGGGCATCATCACCGCCTGCGCGATGAAGGCGATGGGAGGTGTCATCCAGGGCAAGCTGTGGCCCAAGGACGACGAGGAGCGGCAGAAGGCCGTCGACGCCGGGCACGACCTGGACCGGGTGCTGTCCACCGACGACCTGGTCACCGGCGACAACGCCTTCTTCGTGGCCACCGGCATCACGACCGGCGAGATGCTCGCCGGGGTGCGCTACGGCTCGGGGACGGCCGTGACCCACTCCCTGGTGATGCGCTCCCGCTCCGGCACCATCCGGGAGATCACCTCCCACCACCGCCTGGACAAGGTGGCCAAGATCGCCGACTCGCTGTCCCCGGAAGCCACCCGGGGCTGACGGGCACCACGATGGACCAGCCAGCCGTCCTCACCGTCGGAGAAGCCCTCGTCGACGTCGTCGTCCCGCACGGAGGCGAGGGCAGGACCGAGCACGTCGGAGGCTCGCCCGCCAACGTGGCCGTCGGGCTGGCCGCGCTCGACCACGACAGCCGTCTGACGGCGCACCTGGGTCAGGACGAGCGCGGGGCCCGGGTCCGCGAGCACCTCCTCGACGCCGACGTCGTGCTCACCCCCGGCTCCGACACCGCCGCCCGGACGTCGACGGCCACCGCCCACCTCGACGCGGACGGGTCGGCCACCTACGACTTCGACCTGCTGTGGCAGGTGGGCACCCAGGACCTTCACGGCATCGGTCACCTGCACACCGGGTCCGTGGCCGCCACGCTCGAGCCTGGCGCCTCCACCGTGCTCGCGCTGATGACCCGCGCCCGCCCCACCGCGACGGTCTCCTACGACCCGAACTGCCGCCCGACCGTCATGGGGGACCCGCACCAGGTGCGCTCGCGGATCGAGGAGTGCATGGGTCTGTCGGACGTGGTCAAGGCCTCCGACGAGGACGTGAGCTGGCTCTACGACGACGCCCCGGTGACGGACGTGGTCCACCTCTGGGGCCGGCTCGGGCCCGAGGTCGTCGTCGTCACCCGGGGTGGGGACGGCGCGCTCGTGCACCTGTCCCGCACCGACACCACGATCGAGCTGGAGCCCGTCGTGGCCCGGGTGGTGGACACCGTGGGCGCGGGCGACTCCTTCATGGCCGGACTGCTCAGCGGGCTCCTGGACGCCGGCCTGCTCGGCTCCGCCGCGGCGCGCGAGCGTCTGCGCCGCTCCGACCTGGAGGACCTGGCCCCCGCCCTGCGCAGGGCCGTCGCCTGCGCCACCTGGACGGTCGGGCGGGCCGGGGCCGCCGCCCCGACCCGGGCGGACCTCGCCGAGCTGGACTGACCCGCCCCACCCCGCCACCGCCCCTTCGGGCCCGACCCGACCACCTCAGAGAGGATCTCGGTATGACGCAGCACGACGACGCCCCGGCCGGCACCGGAGCAGGTCCGGCCTCCCCCTTCGCCGACCTGCTCGCGGCCAACGCGGACTACGCCGACAGCTTCACCCTCGGCGGCTTCGACGGCGTCGCCCGGGCGGGCGTGGCCATCGTCACGTGCATGGACTCGCGGATCCAGCCGTTGACGATGCTCGGCCTCACGCACGGCGACGCCAAGATCTTCCGCAACCCCGGTGGGCGGGTCACCGACGCCGCGCTCGAGGCGCTGGTCCTGGGCGTGCACCTGCTCAACGTGCAGCGCGTCCTCGTCGTCCCGCACACCCGCTGCGCGATGACGAAGATGTCCGAGAACGAGCTGCGCGAGACCATCACCGAGCTCTCCGGCCAGGACGCCTGGTGGCAGCACTTCCACGTCGTCCCCGACCAGCGGGCGGCCCTGGTGGAGGACGTGCACCGCGTCACCAGCCACCCGCTGATCGGCGACCGGGTCGCCGTCGGCGGTTTCCTCTACGACGTGGACACCGGCCGCATGGAGCAGCTCGTCTGACCGTGCCCGGGCAGGTCGCCCCCTCGCTGGATGACGCGTCACCGTCCCGGGGCGACTCCCGTATCGTGGCCGCATGCACCCCGCCCTGTCCCTGGCCCCGCTGACGCTGGCCGCCGTCCTCGTGCTCAGCGGGGTGGCCAAGCTGCGCGACACCGGCTCCACCTACAGCGTCCTGCGCCTCCTGCGCCTGCCGCCCCTGGTGACCAACCGGCCGACCGCGCGGGCGCTGCCGGTCGTCGAGCTGGTCACCGCGGCCCTGCTGCTGTCCCCCTGGCGCTGGCCGTTCCTCCTCGGCGCGGTGCTCGCCCTCGGGCTGTTCGTCGCCTTCTGGGTCGTGGTGGTGCGCGCCATGGGCTTCGACCCACGGCCGACCTGCGGCTGCTTCGGACGGATCGGGGACCACCGGATCAACGGCCGGACGGTCGCGCGCAACACCCTGCTCGTGACCCTGGCCGGCCTGACCCTGTGGGTCGGCCTGGCCGGTTCGAGCACGGGGGCCCTGCTGGGCCGCTACACCGCCAACGACGGGTGGTGGCTGCTCCTCGCCGTCGCGCTCGCGGCCGTGGCCGTCATGGTGCTCGGCGGCGGCCCGGCCCCGCGGCCGTCCTCCCGGCGGCGAGGTCGCCCCGGGCACGGGGCCGCCGCGGCGGTGCCCGACCGGCCCCCCGCCGAGGAGCCCGAGCTCGACTACGTGCGCTCCCCCATACCCCGCGGGGTGCTCGTGGGTCGGGACCACGGCACGGTCACGCTGCACCAGCTCGCGCGCAGCCAGGCCCAGCTGCTCGTGCTCGCCAACTGCTGGTGCGGGCCGACGCACGAGGCCCTGCAGCGGCTGCCCGGATGGCGCGACCGGCTTCCCCAGCTCGGGGTCCAGCTGGTCCTCGTGCCGCACCCGTTCGACGCGACGGCGGTCGACGCGTCGTCCACCGGCATCTGGTGGGACCCCGGCTCCCGCGTCTACGACGACCTGGGGGTGGGGACCAGCCCCGGCGCGGTGCTCCTGGGGGCCGACGGCCTGCTCGCCGGCGGCCCGGTCAACGGGGTGGACGAGATCGAGCAGTTCGTCACCGACATCGAGGCCGAGCTGGCCCAGGCCCCCGAGGACGGGCCGGCGGAGACCTCCCCGGCACCGGCGCAGGACTCGAGCGCCTGAGCCCTCAGAGCGTCAGGCGCTCGCGCACCACGCCGGCCAGCTGGTCGGCATACCCCTGGGCCCGGTCCTGGGAGTCGGCCTCGACCATGACCCGGACGAGCGGCTCGGTGCCGGAACGGCGCAGGAGCACCCGGCCCTCGGCGCCCAGCTCGGCCTCCACGGCGCGGACCGCCTCGGTGACCAGCGCGTCGCTGTCCACCCGGGACTTGTCCACCCCGGGGACGTTGACCAGCACCTGCGGCATCCGCGTCATCACACCGGCCAGGTCCCGCAGGGTCGTGCGGGAGGAGACGACGCGCTGACCCAGCGCCAGGGCGGTCAGTACCCCGTCGCCGGTGGTGCCGTGCTCGAGCATGATGACGTGGCCCGACTGCTCCCCGCCCAGGGAGTAGCCGTGCCGGCGCATCTCCTCCAGCACGTAGCGGTCCCCCACCGCGGTCTGCACGACCCGGATGCCCTCGGCCTCCATGGCCCGGATCAGCCCGAGGTTGCTCATCACCGTGGCGACCAGGGTGTCGTCGTGCAGCTCCCCGCCCTCGTGCATGGACAGCGCGAGGATGGCCATGATCTGGTCCCCGTCCACCGGCTCGCCCTGCGCGTCCACCGCCAGGCACCGGTCGGCGTCGCCGTCGAAGGCCACCCCCATGTCGGCACCGCGCAGCCGCACCGCCTCCTGCAGGTGCTCGAGGTGGGTCGAGCCGGCACCGTCGTTGATGTTCAGCCCGTCGGGGTCGCCGCCGATGACGTCGACGGTGGCCCCCGCCCGCCGGAAGGCCTCCGGCCCGACGACCGAGGCCGCCCCGTGCGCGGCGTCGATGACCACCCGCAGCCCGTCCAGCCGCCCGGGGACCGCCTCCAGCAGGTGCTCGATGTAGAACTCCGCGCCCCGGTCGAACGGGCGGATGCGGCCCACGGCGGCCCCGGTGGGACGTTCCCAGTGGTTGCCGACGCGGCCGGAGATGCGGTCCTCGATCTCGTCGGCCAGCTTGTGCCCGCCCCGGGCGAAGAACTTCAGCCCGTTGTCCGGCATGGCGTTGTGCGAGGCGGACAGCATCGCCCCCATCTCGGCGTTCATCCGCTGGGTGAGGTAGGCGATGGCCGGCGTCGGCAGGACGCCCGCGTCGAGCACGTCGACCCCGGCGGAGGCCAGCCCGGCCATCACCGCGGCGGAGAGGAACTCCCCCGAGGCCCGGGGGTCCCGGCCGACGACCGCGGTGGCCCGGTGGCCGCCGAAGGCACCGTGCCCGCCCAGCTCGTGCGCGACGGCCACGGACAGGTCCAGCGCCAGCTCGGCGGTGATGTCCTTGTTGGCCAGGCCACGCACCCCGTCGGTGCCGAACAGTCGTCCCATGTGCTCTGCCTCGTCTCCTCGTCCTGCGTCCGGACCCGTCACGGACCCTCAGAGAGTATGCCGTACCTGTGCGGCGGACCCGGTCCGGCCCGCCCACGCCGGAGGCCGGCGGGAGCAGTGCTCCCACCGGCCTCCGGGTCGTGCGTCGCGACGCCCGCGGCGTCGTCGGCGCTCGTCAGCGCTTGCTGTACTGCGGCGCCTTGCGGGCCTTCTTCAGGCCGGCCTTCTTGCGCTCGGGGACGCGCGCGTCCCGGGTGAGCAGCCCGGCCTTCTTCAGGGCGGGGCGGTTCAGCTCGGGGTCGATCCCGTTGAGCGACCGGGCCACGCCCAGGCGCACCGCACCGGCCTGGCCCGAGGGCCCGCCGCCGTGCACGCGGACGAGGACGTCGTAGGCGCCCATGAGGTCGAGCGCGACCAGCGGCTCGTTGACGATCTGCTGGTGCACCTTGTTGGGGAAGTACTCCTCCAGGGTGCGGCCGTTGACCTTCCACTCGCCGGTGCCGGGGACGATGCGCACGCGGGCGATGGCCTGCTTGCGCCGGCCGGTGCCGGCGCCCGGGGCGGTGGCGGAGGGACGGGCGGAGGGGGCGTCGACCGCGGCCGACGACTCGGTGGTGTACTCGGAGACGGCGTTCTCGTCGAACTCGTCGGTCTCCACGGTGGTGGTGTCAGTCATCTGTCAGACGTTCCTTACTGCGCGACCTGGGAGATCTCGAACGGCACCGGCTGCTGGGCCGCGTGCGGGTGGGTGTCGCCGGCGTAGACCTTGAGCTTGCCCAGCATCTGGCGACCGAGGGAGTTGCGCGGGAGCATGCCGCGCACCGCCTTCTCCACCGCCCGGGTCGGGTGCTGCTCGAGCATCTGCTCGTAGCTGACGGCCTTCAGGCCGCCCGGGTAGCCGGAGTGCCGGTAGGCCTTCTTCTGCGCCAGCTTGGCGCCGGTGAGGGCCACCTTGTCGGCGTTGATGATGATGACGAAGTCGCCGGTGTCGATGTGCGGCGCGAAGATCGGCTTGTGCTTGCCGCGGAGCAGGATCGCGGTCTGGGACGCGAGGCGGCCCAGCACGACGTCCGTGGCGTCGATGACGTGCCAGGCGCGCGTGATCTCGCCAGGCTTGGGGGTGTATGTACGCACGGTAGAAGAACCTTCATCTCGTGTGGTGGGGCAACCGTTCAAGTCTAGCGGGGCGTGAGGATGCGCCCAAAATCGCTGTCGTTGCAGGTCAGCCGCTGTTTTCGAGGCGCCGACCCGCGTCTGCACATGATCTGTGCATAATAACTGTGCACGGTTGGCCGGCCGTTCCGCGGAAAGGACAGCATGCCTCCGACCACCCCGTCCTCCTCGTCCCGGGCCCTGCGCACGCTCGCCCACCCGTTGCGCAGCCGGCTCCTCGCCGAGCTGCGGGTCCACGGGGGCGCCACCGCGACCGAGCTCGCCGCCGCGCTGGACTCGAACACCGGCGCCACCTCATACCACCTGCGCCGCCTCGAGGAGGCCGGGCTGGTCCAGGACACCGGCACCGGCACCGGCCGCCGGAGGGTATGGAGCGCCGTCCCCGACGCGGACCGGCCCGGGGTGCTCGGGGTGGGCCTGGGGGTCGCCGGCGGGGGCGACGACGACCTCGACGAGGAGGACGCCCGGGCCGCCGACTGGCTGGCCATGGACTACCTGGCGCACTTCGGCGAGCGCGCGGAGGCCTGGTTGCGGGACCGTCCGGACTGGGAGGACACCTGGCAGCAGGCCTGCGGGCTGGAGGACCACACCGTCCAGGTGACCGGCGAGCAGCTCACGGCGATGCGGGCCGAGCTGCTGGAGGTGCTCGAGCGCTACCGCCGGGTCGGGCAGGGGAACCCGCAGGCGCGCAGGGTGGTCGTCTACACCTGCGCGCTGCCGCTGCCGGCCAGCCGCCCCTGAGGAGGAGCGACCGGCCGGCGACGACCGGTCAGGACGTGGCGTGCAGGAGCAGGTTCGGCGATCCCGCCGGGTCGGTCACGACGCCCCGGGTGGCCGCGGACCCGATCGCACCCCCCACCTGGGAGGGGCTGGCGGAGGGGCTGCCCTCGAGCACCAGGGCGGCGACGCCGGCGACGTGCGGGGAGGCCATCGAGGTGCCCGAGATGGTGTTCGTGGCGGTGTCGCCCTTGTGCCAGGCGGCGGTGATGCCCACGCCGGGGGCGAACAGGTCCACGCAGGAGCCGTAGTTCGAGAACGAGGCCCGGCGGTCGGTGCTGTCGGTCGCCCCGACCGTGAGCGCCCCCGGCGCCCGGGCCGGGGACGTCGTGCAGGCGTCGGTGTCCTCGTTGCCGGCGGCCACCACGGTGGTGATGCCGGCGTCGACCATGCGGGCGATCGCGTCGTCGACCGAGGCGTTGGCCCCTCCGCCCAGGCTCAGGTTGGCCACGGACGGGCCGTCGGCGGCTGAGACGACCCAGTCCATGCCGGCCACCACGGCGGACCAGCTGCCCGAGCCGCGGCAGTCCAGCACCCGCACGGGGACGAGGTTGACGTCCTTGGCGACGCCGTAGGTGCCTCCACCGACCGTCCCGGCCACGTGGGTGCCGTGCCCGTTGCAGTCCTCCGTGGTGTTCTTGCCCCGGGCGAAGTTTGCCCCCTCGAGCACCCGGCCGCCGAACTCGGCGTGGGTGCTGCGGATCCCGGTGTCGACGACGTAGGCGTCCACGCCCGACCCGGAGGCGGTCCAGCGGTAGATCCCGTCGAGGGGCAGCTGCGCCTGGTCGATCCGGTCCAGGCCCCAGGTGGCGCCCTGCTGCTCCCCCGCGACCGTGACGGCACCGTCCACCGACACCGTGCTCACGGCCGGGTCCTGGCCGAGGGCCCGGGCCTGGGCGCCGGTCATCGTGGCGACGTAGCCACCCAGGGCCGGCAGGCTGCGCTCCACGTCGAGGCCGCGTGCCCGCGCGTCGGCCACGGCCCGCGCGGTGGTCGTGCGGACGGCGGCGCGGTCCGGCCCCGCCTCGGCGCCGGCCTCGAGCATGACGATGTACCGCGTCGCACCAGGGTCTGCGTCACCTTTGGCGGCGGCCGCGGCGGGCAGGGCGGTGAGGGCGAGGGCGGAGGCGCCGGCGAGGGCGACGAGGGCGCGGGGTCGGACGGTCATGCGGTTCTCCTCCGGGGTGTGATGTGGACCACATCGTCGTGGCGTCGCCCAGCATCGCCAGCCGGAACCCCGCAGGCAAGGGCCTTGACCAGATCCGAACCGGTTCTTGACCCGTTCCTGACCGGCGGACGGTCAGCGCGGCCGGACGAGCACCGCGGCCGTCAGGGCCGGCACCCGCACCCGCCCCCGGGCCGCGTCCCAGCGCGTCCCCCGCACGACGGGGTCGGACCCGTGCCGCTGCACGGGCGAGAGCTCCCAGTCCTGCCCGGCCAGCCCGGGCAGGGACGCCTCGGCCTCGTCCCGGCCGGCGTTGAGGACGACCAGCGCTCCGGACCACCGCGGGTCCACCGGCTCCCCCGGCCGGTCGTCGACGAGCATGACGACGACCTCCGGACGCCCGGAGGGGCCCGAGAGGGGGAAGGAGACCTTGGTGCGGATCCGCTCGCCGCTGCCCAGCCTCAGCAAGGGCAGGTCGCGCCGCAGCCGCAGCAGGTCCAGCGCCCCGGCGAGCGCCGTGCGCACGTCCTCGGGCGTGGGCCGCAGCGCGGGGTCCCGGAGCAGCGGGGCCAGCTCGTCCCACCGGGCACCGTTGTCGGGCGAGGGCGGCAGCCCGCGCCCGAACCCGTTGTCCTGCAGCGAGAAGTCCAGCAGGTTGAACCAGTCGCCGGAGTCGTAGCTGTTGCGGTCCAGGCTCTTGCTGCGCAGGATCTCCGCGCCGGCGTGCCAGAACGAGACCCCCTGCGAGAGGGTCACGCAGGCCAGGGCGAGGGTGTTGCGGCGCACCCTCTCGGCCATGGGGGTCGCGTCGGGCAGCTTGAGCAGCAACGTGTCCCAGAGCGTCTCGTTGTCGTGCGCGTCGACGTAGTTGACGACCTCGTCGGGCTCGACGGCGTAGCCCCCGGGCGCTCCGCCGTAGGGCACGCCGGCCCCGGTCGTCCACCGGCCCGCCGCGTGGGAGAGGAGGCGGACGTCGCGCAGCCCGCCGGCGAGCCCGACCTGCAGGAGGTCCGTGTCGTGGGGGTCGGACCCGCCGGTCGCCCACCCGTGGCCGGAGCGGCCCGACTCGTCGTGCACGGCGCCGCCGCGCACGGCGTCGCGCAGCCGGTCGTTGAAGGTCCCGATCCCGGTGCCGTCCAGCTGTCCCTGGACGGCCTGGTGGAACCGTGCGTCACCGGCGACCTCGCCGAAGTTCCACCCCTCGCCGTAGAGCGTCACGGCCGACCCGTCGACCCCGTCCTGCTCGGGCGTGAGGGCGTCCAGGGCCGCCCGGACCGCCTCCAGGTTGGCCCGCGAGTGGTGACCCATGAGGTCGAACCGAAAACCGTCCACCCGGTAGTGCCGCACCCACAGCACGCACCCGTCGACCATGAGCTGCTCGGCCATGGCGTGCTCGGTCGCCACGTTCTGGCAGCAGGTGGAGGTCTCCACCCGGCCCTGCCCGTCGAGGCGGTGGTAGTAGCCCGGCACGACCCGGTCCAGGACGGAGGTCTCCTGCAGGCCGGAGGCGGTGGTGTGGTTGTAGACCTGGTCGAGCACGACCCGCAGCCCCAGCTCGTGCAGCCCCGCCACCATCTCGCGGCACTGCGCGACCCGTCGGCCCCCGTGCGCCGCACCGGGGTCGGTCGTGTAGGAGCCCTCGGGTGCCAGGAAGTGCCACGGGTCGTAGCCCCAGTTGAAGGCGTCCAGGTGGGCGGTGCGCCGGACGAGCCGCTGCTGCTCGGTGCCGCCCGGGTCCAGCCTGCTGAGCTCGGCGAGCACCCGCGGGTCGGGTCGGGCACGGTCGGCAGGGTCCTCGGGCACGGAGGTGAGGTCGAAGACCGGCAGCAGGTGCACGGTGTTCAGGCCCGCCTCGGCGAGGGCGCGCAGGTGCCGCCGCCCCAGCCCGTCCACGCCGAACGCGCGGTAGGTGCCGCGCAGCTCCTCCGGCACCTGCGGGTCGTCGCGGCTGAAGTCGCGGACGTGCAGCTCGTAGACGGTCTGGTCGACCGGCCGCATCCGCGCCGGGGCCGGGGCCTGCCGCCACCGCCTGGGGGCCCAGCGCTCGTCGTCGAGGTCGACGAGCACGGAGTGGGTCGAGCCGAGGGTCAGCGCCACCGACCACGGGTCCGTGGTGCGGACCACCTGCTCGGTCCACCGGGGCGGCAGGACGTGGCTCAGCTCGAGCTGGTAGCAGCGGTCGCGCCACCCCGGGTCCCCGGTGACCGACCACGCCCCGTCGTCGGAGCGGGCCATGGGCACCCGGCGGGGCTGCCCCGGCGGGGCCCAGGCCGCGGTCGCACCGTCGGGCTGCACGCCCTCCCACAGCAGCAGGGAGACCTGCCGGGCCGTGGGCGCCCAGACGGTCACGGTGGGGACCCGGCCGGCAGTGGCTCCGGCGGCGCCGTCGCGTTGGCCGTCGGCCCAGGTGACGCCGTAGCGCCGTCGACGGGCCGCCGCGGCGTACAGGTCGTCGAGGACGTGCGGCACCTGCACGGAGGTCGCCAGGACCAGGCGGCCGCGGTGCCGCACGGTCAACGCCACCTGCCCGGTCAGCAGGTCGCCCGCCCTGGCGGCGGCCTCCCCGGGCAGGCGCAGGGCCAGCGCGCCGGCCAGGTGCGGGACGCCCGCCAGGACGGAGGCCGGCAGGCCGGAGTCGTCGAGGTGGAGGTCCCACCCGGCGCCCGGCTCGTCGCGGGGGTGGATGCCCCCGTCGGGGGCGTGCTCCAGCCGCGCGGCCAGCTCGTGCACCGGCAGGTCGTGGGGCAGCGCCGTGGCCGGGAGGGCGAGGAGGTCGGCCGTCAACCAGTGCGCGCGGGCCGCGGTGAGGTCGACCGGCCGGGGCGCCGCGTGGTGGTGCGGCCTCATCCGGCCGTCCCCCACGACGCGGTGCGCGGCAGGTCCACCGGCGGGACGCTGCGGTGGCGGTCGGAGACGACCGCGATGACCGGGCGGAGCCCGGCCCACCACGGGTCCAGGGCCCGACCGACGACCAGGTCGACCTGGTCGTCGAGCCGGTCGACGGGGGTCACCGTGGCGCGTCCGGCGACCTCGCCGACGTAGCAGGCCCCCGGAGCACCCTCGGTGCGCTGCCGGGCCACCTCGTCCAGGGCCAGCCGGGCCAGCCGGGTGGCCAGCAGCCGGTCGAAGGGGGTCGGGTCGCCGCCGTCCTGGACGTGCCCCAGGACCGTGCTGCGCACGTCGAACAGGTCGCCACCCTCCTCCTCGAAGATCCGGGCGACGAGGTCGGTGGTGTAGTGGGCCGAGGCCATCTCGTTGCGCAGCACGAGGTAGAGCCGGCGTCCCTCGGCGAAGGACCGGCTCATCCGCTCGGCGTCGGCCGCGACGTCGGCGATCCGCAGCCGGTCCTCGGGCAGGTAGACCCGTTCGGAGCCCGAGGCCAGCCCGGCCATCATCGTCAGGTAGCCGCACCCGCCACCCTTGGTCTCGGCCACGAAGCACCGCTGCGTCGCCGACGCGGAGGTCCGGATCCGGTCCAACGACTCCACGATGGTGTTGAGGGCGGAGTCGGCGCCCACCGACAGGTCGGCCCCGGGCAGGTTGTTGTCGATCGTCGCGGGCAGGCAGACGACCGGCACCCGCAGGGCCTCGTGCTCCGCGGCGCCGCCGGCGAGCACCGCGGCGGCCCGGTAGGCGTCCAGCCCCCCGACGAGGACGAGGGCGTCGAGCTGGTGACGGGCCACGGCCTCGGCCAGGGCGGGCAGCTCGGCGGCGGTGGGCACGTGCCGGCGCGTGCCGAGGAAGGCGCCGCCCCGACCGACCCAGTCGTCCACCTCGGCCCAGCCCAGCTCCCGGACCCGGCCGCGGACGAGGCCGTCGAGGGAGTCCTCGATGCCGAGCACGTCGCTGCCGTCGGTCAGCCCGAAGCGCACCAGCGCACGGACGGCCGAGTTCATCCCCGGGGCCAATCCGCCGACGTGGAGGACGCCGATCCGTGGGCGCGGCCCCGAGCGGTCGCCGGCGGACGCCGCCGCCCCGCCGGTGAAGGCCCGGCTGGTGTGCGGGAGGCCGTCGACCAGGTCGACCGGCGGCTGGGACAGCTGGGCGTAGAGCCGGGACAGCGTGGCGAAGGAGCTGCCGCGGGCCGCCCGGGCGGCGTCGAAGTCGCACGTCTCGAGGGCGGTCTTGACGGCGTTGGTGTCGCGCACCGCGTCGCTGAGCGGGATCACCGCCACCTCGTTGTGCCGCACCCCCACGATCTGGGAGGGCGTGCCGGCGGGGGCGTGGACCAGCTGGCGGACCGCGGCATACCCCAGCAGCGTGGGCATCCACCGGTCGTAGGCGGACGGGCGCCCGCCGCGCTGGACGTGACCCAGGATCGTCACCCGGGCCCGCTCCCCCATGCGTTCGCCGAGGGCCTCGGCGACGTCGGCGCTCGTGATCGGACGTCCCGCCTGGTCGGTGGCCCCCTCGGCGACGACGACGAGGCTGTCCCGCTGGCCGGTGGCCCGGGTGCGCTCGATCGAGGCGACCAGCTCGGACTGCCACCCGTCGGCCGGCGGGCCCTCCGGCAGGAGCACCGCGTCGCTGCCGCCCGCGACGGCGGCCATGAGGGCGAGGTAGCCGCAGTGCCGCCCCATGACCTCCACGACGAAGGTGCGCTGGTGGCTGGCCGCCGTCGACGACAGGGCGTCGAGGGCCTCGATGATCCGGTGCAGGGCCGTGTCCGCCCCGATCGTCATGTCGGTCCCGGCCATGTCGTTGTCGATCGAGCCGACGAGCCCGGCGACGCGCAGCCGCGGGTGGGCGTCCGCCTCGTCGGGGGCGAGCTCGCCCGCCTCGACGAGCTCGGCCTGCAGGGACGGCCACTCCTGCCGCAGCTCCTCGGCCCCGCGCAGCGAGCCGTCGCCACCGATGACGACGAGGCGGTCGATCCCGTGCCGGGTCAGGTGCAGCGCGGCCGCCCGCAGCCCCGACCGCTCCCGGAACTCCGGGCAGCGCGCCGAACCCAGGACGGTGCCGCCACGGTGGAGCAGGTTGCCCACGTCGTCCCAGCCGAGCTCGCGGATGCCGTCGCCGCCGGCGAGGGCTCCTCGCCAGCCCTCGAGGATCCCGAAGGGGCGGCCGCCCAGCCGCAGGGTGGAGCGCACCACGGCACGGACGGCGGCGTTCATCCCGGGCGAGTCCCCGCCGGAGGTGAGGATGCCGATGCGCGGACCGGGACCAGCCTCGTCGGCCGGCTGCGGGGTCAGGAGGGGTTCGACGCTGCTCACCCCCTCATCCTCCCCCACCCACCGGGTGACGGGCGGGTGGGGACCGAGGTATGCCGCGGCCCCCCGAGGCCCGACGGGCGCCGGGGGGCCGCGTCCTTGTCAGCCGGAGGGCTGGACCAGCACCGCGACGGTCCGTGCGGGGACGGTGGCGACGCCCTCGGCCTCGTCCCACGACACCTGCCGGACGACCTCGTCGACCCCGTCGGCCTGGACCGGTGACAGCTCGAGCTCCTCCCCGGCCAGTCCGGGGACGTGCTGCGCGACCTCCTGGTCGGAGGCGTTGAGGACGACCACGAGGCCGTCCAGCGCGGGGTCGACGTCGGCTCCGGCGGTGTCGTCGACGCGCATGACGATCACCTGCGGGTCGCCGTGCTCGGTGCCGGACACCGGGAAGCTGACCTTCTGCTCGATCAGGTCGGGGTCGCCCAGACGGAACAGCTCGGTGGAGAACCGCAGCCGCAGCAGGTCCTGGGCCATCGCCGAGGCCTGCTTGATGTGGGCAGGTTCCGGCTTGAGGGAGGCGTCCGCCAGCAGCGGCCGCATGATCTCCCACTTGTCCTTGTTGTCGCCGGCGGGCGGGAGTCCGCGGCCGAAGCCGTTGTCCGTCTTCGTGAAGTCCAGCAGGTTGAACCAGTCACCGCTGTTGTAGGAGTTGCGGTCCAGGCTCTTGCTGCGCAGCAGGTCCGCGCCGGCGTGCCAGAAGCTGACCGACTGGGACAGCGCTGTCGTCGACAGCGCCACGGTGTTGAGCCGGACGCGGTCCTCCATCGGCAGGTCCTGCGGCAGCTTGAAGGTGAGGGCGTCGAAGATCGTCTCGTTGTCGTGGGCGTCCACGTAGTTGACGATCTCGTCCGGGTCCTCGGCATACCCGGCCGGCGCCCCGTTGTAGGAGATCTCGGCGCCGGTCACCACCTCGCCGGTCTCCTGGCTGCGCAGGGTGAGGTCGCGCAGGTTGCCGGCCATGCCCACCTGCACCAGGTCGGTGTCGTTGGCGCTGGTCCCGCCGCTGGCAAAGCCCTTCTCCGCGCCCGGGTCGTCGTCGAACGGCCCGCCGCCGCGCACGCCGTCGCGCAGCCGGTCGTTGAAGGTGGCGATCGAGGTGCCGTCGAGCTGGCCCTGGGTCGCCTGGTAGAAGCGCGCGTTGTCGGCGACCTCGCCGAAGTTCCAGCCCTCGCCGTAGAGGGTGACCGCCGAGCCGTCCACCCCGTCCCTCTTCAGGGTCAGCGCGTCCAGGGCGGCGCGCACGGCTTCCATGTTCTCGCGGCTGTGGTGACCCATGAGGTCGAACCGGAAGCCGTCGACCTTGTAGTCGCGGGCCCAGATCACCACGGCGTCGACCATGAGCTTCTCGGCCATCTCGTGCTCGGTCGCCACGTTCTCACAGCAGGTCGAGGTCTCGACCTGGCCGACGGCGTTGAGCCGGTGGTAGTAGCCGGGCACGATCCGGTCCAGCACCGACTTCTCGCTCTGGCCGGACTGGGCGGTGTGGTTGAACACCTTGTCCAGCACCACGCGCATACCCGAGTCGTGCAGCCCGCCCACCATGGTGCGGAACTCCTTGACCCGCTCACCGCCGTGGGCGGCCTGCGCGGTCGAGGCGTAGGAGCCCTCCGGCGCCATGAAGTGCCATGGGTCGTAGCCCCAGTTGAAGGCGTCGGTGTCGGCCTGAGCCATGACGCAGGCCTGCTGCTCCTCGCTGTCCGGGTCGAACGACTCCAGGTCACAGTCCGGGGTCGTCTGCGCGGCAGGGTCCTCCTCGATGCTGGCGATGTCGAAGGTCGGCAGCAGGTGGACGGTGTTCATCCCCGCCTCGGCCAGAGTCTCCAGGTGCCGCCGGCCGTAGCCGTCCTCGGCGAAGGCCAGGTAGGACCCGCGCAGCTCCTCCGGGACGTCCGGGTCGGCCATCGAGAAATCGCGCACGTGCAGCTCGTAGATCGTCTGGTCGACCTCGTCCTCCAGGACCGGGGCCTTCGCGGTGCGCCAGATCTCCGGCGCCCACCTCGGGGCGTCCAGGTCGACGATCACCGACCGCTGGCTGTTGAGGGTCAGCGCCACCGAGTAGGGGTCGGTGACCAGATTGGTCTCGACCTGCCCGGTCGAGGGGACGAAGACGTCGACCTCGTAGAGGTACTCCATACCGGTCCAGGACTTCTTGCCCTTGGCGCTCCAGGAGCCGTCGCCGCTGCGCTTCATCTCCACGCGCTGCGGGTCGCCGTCGCCGCTCTCGGGCCACAGAAGCAGGTCGACGTCCTGGGCGGTGGGGGCCCACAGGGTCAGGGTCGGGTTGGGGCCTCGCCAGGAGACGCCGTATGCCGTCTGCCTCGCCTTGTCGGCGTAGAGGGCGTCCAGGACGCCCGGGACCTGGACGCCGGTGGCGTCCTGCAGCCGGCCGAGGTCGTCGTACATCGCCACCGCGACCTGGCCCTGAAGGATCTCGCCGGCCTGCTTGGCCGTCTTCTTGTCCAGGCGCAGGGCGAGGTAGCCCTCGAGGTGCGGGAATTCCTCGGTGACCGCGGCCGGCAGGCCCGCCGGGTCGTAGGTGAGGGGAGCCGACGAGCCGCCGGTGACGTCCTCGGCGTCGATGGCCAGGCCGCCGTCGGACGCCCAGTGCAGGCGCCAGTCCATGAGCTCGGGGTTCTCGACGCCGTCGGCCGACCAGGCGATGAGGTCCGGCGCGAGCCAGTGCGCCTTGGCCGACGTGAGGTCCGGGGCCACGCCGGACTCGGAGGTGGTCACGGTCAGCACGTGGGTCTCGAGGACGTAGCTGAAGGTCGTGACCACGCCGGCGGACGGGACGGAGAAGCCGATGTTGCCCCCGCCCGGGGCGCCGCCCTCGCCGTAGTCCTCGTCCCAGGACAGACCGTGGGCCACCTTCACCTCGTAGTTGCCGGCCGGGATGGCGGTGGTCGAGTAGGTGTAGACGCCGTCCCCGTCCGGGTCCACCAGCCACGGCAGCATGCAGTCGGGCGACCACTCGCCGGGGCAGCCGAGCTCGTCCTGGTGGGAGCCGGGGGCGGTGATGATCGGGCCCTCGGCGTCCGAGGTGACGTAGTGGCGGGCGTGGTCGTAGTAGAACGTCACGTTGCCACCGTCGGTGGTGTAGGTGATGTTCGCCCCGCCCGGCGCCCCTCCGGCTCCGTAGTTCTCGTCCCAGCTGTTGTTGACCGCCGCCTTGTACTCGTAGCTGCCGGCCGGGAGGTCGTCGGTGCCCTTCCAGACGGAGTCCTTGGCGTCCAGCGCCAGCTGGGCCTCGGCGCAGTCCGGCGACCAGTCAGCGGCGCAACCCATCTCGGAGTTGTGGCTACCGGGCACGGAGACCGCGTCGGGCTGCTCGACCGGGCCGACCGGGTCGCTGCCGCCACCGCCACCGCCGTCGCCGGGGGCGGGGTCGCCCACGACGCCGTAGGTCGAGGAGGCGGAGAGGTTGTCCGAGGAGTCCTGGAGGACGGCGCGGTATTCCAGCAGGGTGCCGTGCGGCATACCGGAGACGTCGTGGAAGACGCGGTAGGGCGCGTTGTCGTCGGTGCCCAGCACCGTCCAGTCCTCTCCCCCGACCGGGCGGTAGGCGAACGTCACCTGGGCGAAGACATGGTCGGGGACCGAGGCGCCGATCTCCGCACGCCCACCGACGACACCACCCGCGGAGGGCGAGTCGAGGTAGACCGCCGGGGCCTCCTGACGCGGCTTCAGCGCCTTGCCTGCCCGATAGACCTCCACCGAGAGGGGCGCGACGTCGACGGCCAACCGCGCGTCGGTGCCGGTCCTGATCCGGGCGGTGTCGCCGTAGATGCCGGTGAACTGGGTCTTCTCGCTGTAGGTCGGGACCGACACGCTCGCGGTCTCTGTCGAGTTGTTGGCCACCACGACGTACTCGACCAGCTCGTCGGCGTCGATCCGGGAGAAAGCGTAGACCCCCGCGTCCGCGCTGGCGTAGCGGTGGATCTGAGCCCCGTCCGCCAGCGCCGGGTGCTCCTGGGTGAGGGCGCCCAGGGTGGCGATCTGCTGGTAGAGGGGGTGCTTGGTGTCGTAGCGGTCCCTGGACCCGGACGGGGCGCCGATGACCGGCTCGGTGGCGTAGCTGTCCACCTGCGTGGCGAACATGTCCTGCCGGGCGTCCTTGTCACCGGCCGACCCGATGAAGCCCTGCTCGTCGCCGTAGTAGACGACCGGCTGGCCGCGGGTGAGGAACATCAGCTCGTTGGTGAGCTCGACCCGCTCCTGCAGCTCGTCGCCGGAGAAGTCCTTGGCGAGCATCATCGCGGCCCGGCCCATGTCGTGGTTCCCGGTGAAGGTCGGCAGCTGGTAGGCGTTGGAGTCGGCGTCGGTGTAGTAGTCGTCCAGGGCGTAGAAGGTACGGAGGTTGGTGGTCGGGGCGCCCTTGGCGAAGTCGATCGAGCGGGCCTGGAAGCCGAAGTCGATGACCGCCTGCAGCTGGCCCTCGGTGGTGAAGGTCGACAGGTAGTCAGGGTTGGAGTCGTAGACCTCGCCGAACATGAAGAAGTCCTCGTTGCCGGCGCGGGCCTCCTGCAGCACGCGCGGGCTGAACTCCTGCCAGAACTCCATGTTGACGTGCTTGACCGTGTCGATCCGGAAGCCGTCGATGCCCATGTCGGCCCAGGTGGAGTAGATGTCGATCATGCCTTCGACGACCTCGGTCCGCTCCGTGAAGAGGTCGTCCAGGCCGACGAAGTCGCCGTAGGTGTTGGACTCCCCGGACCAGGTCGAGTCCCCGCGGTTGTGGTACATCGTCCGGTCGTTGAGCCAGTCCGGGACCTTGACCGTCTCGTCCGCCTCGGTGCGGAAGACCGGGGTGTAGGGGAAGGAAATCTCGGGGTCCAGGAGCGGGAACGGCTTGCCGATGTAGTCGCGGTCGTCGAAGGCGTCGCCCGCTGCGTCGCGGTAGGGCTCGGTCTCCTTGTCGATGTAGCCGTACTCACCCTCCTTGTAGTCGATGACGTCGGCGGTGTGGTTGGTGATGATGTCGAAGTAGACCTTCATCCCCCGCGCGTGCGCCTCGTCGACGAGCTCGCTCATCTCCTCGTTCGTGCCCAGGTGCGGGTCGATCTGGGTGAAGTCGGTGATCCAGTAGCCGTGGTACCCGGCGCTCGCGTTCTCCTCGCTGCCCTGCACGGGGCGGTTCTTGAAGCTCGGGGTGAGCCAGATGGCGGTGGTGCCGAGGTCCTCGATGTAGTCCAGGCGGTCCATGATCCCGGCGAGGTCGCCCCCGTGGTAGAAGCCCTTGTCCTCCGGGTCGAAGCCGTGGTCGAGCCGGTCCCCCTCGATGCCTGCCGTGTCGTTGGACGGGTCGCCGTTGGCGAACCGGTCGGCCATCACGAAGTAGAACTGCTCGCGGGTCACCGGCGGCCGCAGGCTGTCCCGGGCGAGGTCCTCGTCGGCCGGGGTGGCCGGCCCTCCCAGCTCGGTCGGGGCCACGCCGACCCGGTCCGTCTCGTCGTCGAAGGTGAACTCCAGTGAGGCCGGCCCCTCCAGCACCAGCGGCAGGTTCGCGGCCGGGTGGTCCTCCTCCCACCCGCCGTCCAGGGCGACCTTGAACTCCCAGCTCCCCTCGGGCACCTCGAAGACGCCCCGGTATGTCGTCCCGCCTTCCTCGACCGCCTCCAGCCGGGTCTCCTCGCAGGCAGGCTGCCAGTCGCCCGGGCAGCCCAGCTCGTCCTGGAGGGAGCCGACGAGCGTGACGGTCCGCGAGGTGGCGGAGGGCGAGAGACTCGCGGCACCGGTGGCGGGCGCGGCGGGGCCCGCGGCGACGGACGGGGTCGAGACCCCCGGCGCGGCGCCCGCGAGGAGCGCGGCCACGAGGGCACCGGACAGGACGGGACGCTTCATCGCGACTCCTGGGACGTGGGAGGACGGTCAGCGTCCCAAGCTAGACGTCCGCTGACGCGAGAGCAACAAGATCTGCAAGATTTTGCACAATCCTTACCTTGGACCGCCTCGCCGGTTCACGGGCTCCACGTTGCCCCATGCTCGGCCGCACGTCCTAGTAGACGTGCCGGTCCGAGACGCGGGCGTACTGCGGCACCCAGGACAGGTCGTGCCCGAGCTCGTGGGCCGCGCGGTGCCACCACCGCGGGTCGGCCAGCAACGCCCGGGCCATCATCACCACGTCCGCCTGTCCCGTGGCCAGGACCAGCTCCGCCTGCCGGGCCTGGGTGATCATCCCGACCGTGCTGACCGGCACGCCGACCTCGGTGCCCACCCGGGCGGCGAACCCGGTCTGGTAGCCGGGGCCCACCGGGATCTGCGGGTCCGGGACGTTGCCGCCGCTGGAGACATCCACAAGGTCGACCCCGCGCTCGGCCAGCCAGCGGCTCACCTGCACGGTCCGCTCGAGGTCTCCCTCCAGTCCTCCTGGTGCGTCGGGGGACCAGTCCGTCGCCGACAGTCGCACCAGCACCGGCATCCCGTCCGGGACCACGGCCCGCACGGCCTCCACTGTCTCCAGGAGCAGTCGCGCCCGTGCCTCGTCCGACCCGCCGTAGGCGTCCGCCCGGTCGTTGACCAGGGGGCTGAGGAACTGCGCCAGGAGGTAGCCGTGCGCGGCGTGCAGCTCCACGGCGTCGAAGCCGGCCTCGACGGCCCGACGGGCCGCCGCCGCGAACGCTGCCGGGACCGCCGCGACCTCGTCCTGGGTCATGCCTCGGGGGGCAGCCAACGGGCCGAACGGCGCCTCGGTGGCACCCCGGGTGGTCCAGCCGCCGTCCTCCTCGGCGACGCTTCCCGAGCGTTCGTGGAAGGGCGGGTACGTCGAGCCCTTGCGACCGGCGTGCGACAGCTGCACACCGATGCGCGACCCGGTGGCGTGGATCAGGGAGGTGATCCGCGCCCATCCCTCGACGTGCTCCTGGCCCCACAGGCCGGCGTCCCAGGGCGAGATCCGGCCGTCCGCCGTCACCGCGCTCGCCTCGGTCAGGATCATCGGCGCACCGCCGGCGGCGAACGCCTGCAGGTGCGCGAGATGCCAGTCCCCCACGACGCCCGGCTTCTCCGGGGTGCAGGAGTACTGGCACATGGGCGACACCCAGGCCCGGCCGGCGACGGTCAGTCCGCGCAGGGTCAGCGGGCCGAAGAGGAGGGAAGCCATGCCCCACAGGGTGTCACGCCAGGTCCGGCACCTGGACGCGTGGCCCGGCTCGGCGCACACGGTCTTGCTCCACACAGATCCGGGCATGCCGATTCGATCCGGGCACGCCGAAGGCCCGCCTGGAAAGTTCCAGGCGGGCCTTGGCAATGGTGGTCCGGCGGTGTCCTACTCTC
>NZ_VFXM01000021.1:0-21659 GCF_006519705.1 Ornithinimicrobium kibberense | reverse complement strand
GTCCTGGGGCCGGGCGACTTCAACGGCGATGCCCCCGCTCCCGTGAACTGCGCAGTCGTGGCCTGTGTCGCACTCACCTTCGATGACGGCCCGAGCGCATACACCGACCGGCTGATAGACATCCTCGTCCAGACCAGAACCCCGGCGACCTTCTTCGTCGTGGGATCGCAGGTCGCAGCCCGGCCGGCCACGGTCCGCCGCCAGGTGGCCGCCGGTCTCGCGGTCGAGAACCACACCCACAGCCACCCGGACCTGACGACGTTGTCCTACAGCGGTCAGCTCACCGAGGTCACCCGCGCCGACGACGCGCTCTCGGCCGCTGGGGTGACCCGCAGTACGCTCCTTCGTCCTCCGTACGGCTCGTGGAACACGACGACCCGCACGCTCGGCAAGCCGCTCATCCTCTGGTCGGTGGATCCCCGCGACTGGGAGGTCAGAGACGCAGCGGTGGTCCGGTCTCGCGTCGTGGCGAATGCGACTTCTGGCTCCATCGTGCTGATGCACGACAGCCACTCGACGACAGTCGACGCGGTGCCGGGAATCATCTCCGACCTTCGTGCGCGTGGTTTCACCCTCGTGACGGTCCGCACGCTGGTGCCGACCATGGCACCGGGTGACCTGGTCTACAGCCGCACGAACATCCTTCCGGCGGGCGCCGTCACCACGGTGACCGACGAGACCGACGTGCTGCGGGCGCCTGACGGCTCGGTCCTCGGTCCGGTTCTCGACGAGGCACCGTTCGTGCCGGAACGGTAGATCGTTGCTGGCTCGACCGGAGGACTGTTCGGCCAGCCCTACCCGACGGCCGGGGTGACGACCGGCTTCCAGGAGGGGCGGGCGGCCTCGTAGGCGGTGATGTCGTCCTCGTGCCGCAGGGTCAACGAGATGTCGTCCAGGCCGTTCTCCAGGCGCCAGGCGACGTAGTCGTCGACCTGGAAGGAGGCCACGACGTCGCCGCAGGTCACCTGCCGGGCGGGCAGGTCGACGGTGATCTCCGTCCCCGGCTCGGCCTCCAGCTGCTTCCAGATCAGCTCGATGTCGCCCTGGTCCAGCTCGGCGGTCAGCAGGCCGCCCTTGCCGGAGTTGCCGCGGAAGATGTCGGCGAACTTGCTGGAGAGCACCGCGCGGAAGCCGTACTGCTGCAACGCCCAGACGGCGTGCTCCCGGCTGGAGCCGGTGCCGAAGTCGGGCCCGGCCACCAGCACCGAGCCGCCCGCGTAGGCCGGCTGGTTGAGCACGAACGCCGGGTCCTCGCGCCACCGGGCGAACAGCCCGTCCTCGAACCCGGTGCGCGAGACCCGCTTGAGGTACTGCGCCGGGATGATCTGGTCGGTGTCGACGTCCGAGCGCCGCAGCGGGACCCCGATGCCGGTGTGGGTGGTGAACCTCTCCATCAGACCAGGGCCTCCTGGTTCGAGCCGGGGGTATGCGGTGCGTCCGGCGACGCGGGGCCGTCCAGGTCGGCGGGCGAGGACAGGGTGCCGCGTACGGCGGTCGCCGCGGCCACGGCCGGCGAGACCAGGTGGGTGCGGCCGCGGGCGCCCTGACGGCCCTCGAAGTTGCGGTTGGAGGTCGAGGCGCAGCGCTCCTCGGGGGCCAGCTGGTCGGGGTTCATCCCCAGGCACATCGAGCACCCGGCCAGGCGCCACTCGCCGCCGGCGGCGGTGAACACCTCGTCCAGCCCCTCCTCCTCGGCCTGCTGCCGCACCGCGTGCGACCCCGGCACGACGAGCAGCCGCACCCCGTCGGCCACGTGCCGGCCGCGCAGCACCTCGGCCGCCACCCGCAGGTCCTCGATCCGCCCGTTGGTGCACGAGCCGAGAAAGACCGCGTCCACCCCGACCTCGCGCATCGGCGTGCCGGCCGCCAGGCCCATGTAGTCCAGCGCCCGCCGCGCGGTCTCCTTGGCGGCGTCCTCGCCGAAGCTCTCCGGGTCGGGCACCGCCTCGCCCAGCTGGACCGACTGGGCCGGGTTCGTCCCCCAGGTCACGTAGGGGCTCAGCTGCGCCGCGTCGAGGAACACCTCGGCGTCGAAGACCGCGTCGTCGTCGGTGCGCAGCTCGCGCCACGCCGCCACGGCCGCGTCCCAGTCGGCACCGGACGGCGCGTGCGGGCGACCCTTGACGTAGGCGAACGTCTTCTCGTCCGGCGCGACCATGCCGGCCCGGGCACCGGCCTCGATCGACATGTTGCAGATCGTCATCCGGCCCTCCATCGACAACGACTCGATCGCGGACCCGCGGTACTCCAGCACGTAGCCCTGCCCGCCGCCGGTGCCGATCCGGTTGATCACCGCCAGGATGATGTCCTTGGCGCCCACCCCGGCCGGCAGCTCGCCCTCGACGGTGATCGCCATCGTCCGGAACGGCCGCAGCGGCAGCGTCTGGGTGGCCAGCACGTGCTCGACCTCGGAGGTGCCGATCCCGAAGGCCAGCGCGCCGAACGCCCCGTGCGTGGAGGTGTGCGAGTCGCCGCAGACGATCGTCATCCCCGGCTGGGTCAGCCCCAGCTCGGGGCCGATGACGTGGACGATGCCCTGGCCGCGCCGACCCCGGGCGTGGTGCACGATCCCGAACTCCTCGCAGTTGGCCCGCAACGCCTCCAGCTGGGTCCGGGAGACCGGGTCGGTCACCGGGCCCAGCGTCGTGGGCACGTTGTGGTCCTCGGTCGCCACCGTCAGGTCCGGCCGGCGCACCCCGCGCCCGGCCTGCCGCAGCCCGTCGAAGGCCTGCGGGCTGGTCACCTCGTGCACGAGGTGGAGGTCGATGTAGAGGAGGTCGGGCTCGCCCTCGACGGAGCGGACGACGTGCTGCTGCCAGAGCTTCTCAGCCAGGGTCAGGCCAGGCACGGGCAACCTCCTTCGCGTGGGGCCGCGGGCGCCGGACGACCGCGCGGCAGGTGCTGCAAGAATGCAGCCACCATAACCCTGACGCCGCCGAGCCGACGTCGACGCCTACCGCACGCGAGGTCCCAGATGCGCAGCCACACCCTTGCCGTCCTGCCCGGTGACGGGGTCGGCCCCGAGGTCACCCGGGCCGCCCTCACGGTGCTGGACGCGGCCGAGTCCCGGTTCGGCTTCGACACCCGGCGCACGGACGTGCCCCTCGGGGCCGACCACCACCTGGCCACCGGCGAGCTGCTCACGGACGAGGCCACGGCCGAGCTGGACCGGCACGACGCGATCCTCTTCGGCGCCATCGGCAGCCCGAGGGTTCCCCCCGGGATCCTCGAGCGGGGCATCATCCTCGAGCTGCGACGCCGGATGGAGCAGGCGATCAACCTGCGGCCGGTACGCCTCTACGAGGGGGTGCCCACCCCGATCGCCGGCCTGACCCCCGAGCGCTGCGACCTGGTCGTCGTCCGGGAGAACACCGAGGGCGCCTACGTCGCCCAGGGCAGCTCGGTCCACGTGGGCACGCCGGCGCAGGTGGCGGTGCAGGAGTCGGTCAACACCTGGTATGCCGTCGAACGCGCCGTGGACTTCGCCTACCGGCTGGCCTCGGTGCGGCGCGGGCGGCTCACGCTCTGCCACAAGACCAACGTGCTGGTCGAGGCCGGGAAGCTGTGGACGGCGGTGATGGAGAGCGTGGGGGAGCGCTACCCGGACGTCGAGACCGACTACGTCCACGTCGACGCGCTGTGCATGCACCTGCCGGTCAGCCCCGAGCGGTTCGACGTCGTGGTGACCGACAACCTCTTCGGCGACATCGTCACCGACCTGGGCGCCGTGCTGCAGGGCGGGCTCGGCGTCGCCGCCAGCGGCAACCTCAACCTCGACGGCGCCCACCCGAGCATGTTCGAGCCGATCCACGGCTCGGCGCCGGACATCGCCGGCCGGGGCTGGGCCAACCCGGCCGGGGCCTGCCTGTCCCTGGCCATGCTGCTGGGCCACCTCGGGGAGGGGGAGGCGGCGGCCGCGGTCGAGGCCGCCACCGCCGCGGTCCTCGCCGGCCTGCCGGCGCCCGGCGGGGAGGCGATGGGCGCGAGCACGCAGGAGCTCGGCGAGCGGATCGCCGCCGCCGTCGCCGACGACGCCACCCCGGAGGTGCCGGGCAGCCTGATGGCCCAGCTCGCGGCGGTCGCGGCCGGGAGGGCCGCCGAGGGATGAGGCCCGCGCTCTGGCCCGCCGAGGTCGTCGTCGACCTGGACGCGATCACCGCCAACGTCCGCGCCCTGCGCGAGCGGGTGGGCGGCACCGAGCTCATGGCGGTCGTCAAGGCCGACGGCTACGGGCACGGCCTCGTGCCCTCGGCCCGGGCTGCGCTGGCCGGCGGGGCCTGCTCGCTCGGCGTCGCCCAGCCCACCGAGGCCCTGGCGCTGCGGGACGCCGGGATCACCGCTCCCGTCCTGGCCTGGCTGACCACCCCGGACCTCGACCTGCGGCCCCTCGTGGAGGCCGACGTCGAGGTGGCGGCGGTCGCCCCCTGGGGGCTGCGGGCCCTGGCCGAGGCAGCCCGCGCCACCGGCCGCCCGGCGGCCACCCAGCTCAAGGTGGACACCGGCCTGGCCCGCAACGGCGCCTACGGCATACCCCTGCGGGCGGGGGACCCGCGCACCGACTGGACCGAGCTGGTCGAGGAGGCCGCCCGGCTCGAGGCCGAGGGGGTGCTGCGCGTGCGCGGCCTGTTCACCCACTTCGCCTACGCCGACGCACCCGCCCACCCGACCGTGCGCGCCCAGCAGGAGGCCTTCGCCGACGCCGTGGCGGTGGCCGAGCGTGCCGGCCTGCGGCCCGAGGTGCGGCACATGTCCAACTCCGCCGCCACCCTGACCACGCCCGAGGCGTCCTGGGACATGGTCCGGCCCGGGCTGTCGGTCTACGGGCTCTCGCCCGTGCCCGAGCTGGCCACGGCGGCCGAGCTGGGGCTGCGTCCCGCGATGCGCGTGACGGCGCGCGCCGCCGTCGCCAAGCGGGTCCGGGGCGGGCAGGGCGTCTCCTACGGCCACACCTACACTACGTCGGGGGAGACCACGCTCCTCGACGTGCCCCTCGGGTATGCCGACGGGGTGCCCCGGCACGTCTCCAACCGCGCCCCGGTCCAGGTCCGCGGTCGGCGGTTCACCGTGGCGGGGCGGGTGTGCATGGACCAGTTCGTCGTCGACGTCGGCGACCTCGACGTCGGGGCGGGCGAGGAGGTCGTGCTCTTCGGCGCCGGGGACGACGGGGAACCGACCGCCCAGGACTGGGCCGAGGCGGCCGGGACCATCTCCTACGAGATCGTCACCCGGTTCGGGCCGCGCGTCCCCCGCCGTCACCTCGGAGGCCCGTCGTGACCGCCGGGCGCCGGGTGCTGCTGCCGACCGACGAGGACACGCGGGCGCTGGGGGAGTCGCTGGGCCGGGTGCTCCGCGCCGGGGACCTGGTCGTGCTCACCGGCGACCTGGGCGCGGGCAAGACCACGCTGACCCAGGGGCTCGCGCACGGGCTCGGGGTGCGGGGACCGATCACCTCGCCCACCTTCGTCATCGCCCGGGTGCACCCCTCCCTGGTGGACGGGCCCGCCCTCGTGCACGCCGACGCCTACCGCCTCGGCGGGGAGGCCGAGCTCGACGACCTCGACCTCGACGAGTCGCTGGCGGACTCGGTCACCGTGGTCGAGTGGGGGCACGGTCTGGCCGAGCACCTGGCCGACGACCGGCTGGAGGTGGTGCTGGAGCGCTCCGGCAGCACCGAGGCCGACCAGCAGGCCAGGACCGCCACCCTCGTGGGCCACGGACCCCGCTGGGCGGGGGTCGACCTGCCCGGCCGCGCGTAGGCTCGCCGCATGGACACCGGCAGGATCCTCGTCGTGTGCACCGGCAACGTGTGCCGCTCGCCCCTCGTCGAACGTCTCCTCCAGCAGGGGCTGGACGAACGCTGGGGGCCGGGGGCCTTCGAGGTGCGGTCTGCGGGGACCGGTGCCCTGGTCGACCATCCGATGGACGAGCGGGCGGCCGGTGTGCTCGGCGCCCTGGGCGGCAGCCACGAGGGCTTCCGGGCGCGACGGCTGGCGGGCCCGATGGTGGAGGAGGCGGACCTGGTCCTCACCGCGACCCGCGACCACCGGGCGGCGGTCGTCCGGACCGTCCCCCGGGCGATGAAGCGCGTGTTCACCGTGCGTGAGCTGGCCGCCATCGTGGCCGGGCTGCCCGACGAGGAGCTGCCGACGGCCGACGACCCTGTCGAGCGGCTGCGCGAGCTGGCAGCGCTCGCGACGGGGCACCGTGGACGTCGTCGGCCGGCCCGGCCGGACGACCACGACGTGGTGGACCCCTACCGGCGGTCCGACGACGTGTATGCCACGATGAGGGACCAGGTCGAGGCCGCCGTGCCACATCTTCTCCACGCGCTCGCGCCTCGTCGCTGAGCCGGTCCGGGTCCGTCCAGACGGGGGGTGGACGGAACCCCTCCTGGCTGGTTAACTGAGCGATGGTAAAGAACGGGTAAAGTCACAGGCGGCGTCGGGGCGCCGCGGCCGTTCATGGGTGGATGATGGGAAGCGCATGACCTCGTCGGTGGAGATCCCGCGTGAACCGCAGGGGGTTCACGGCGATCCTGACGACGCCGCCCCACGTGCGGCGTCGTTGTTCGTGGTGCCCGAGGGCCTGGTCCGGGAGCAGGCGCGGCCGCACCCGCAGGCGCGCCGCTACCTCCGGGGCTACCTGAGGGCGCTGCGGCTGCTGGACCTGGGGACGGTCACCGTCGCCGTGGTCCTCGCCCAGCTGTTCCGGTTCGGGACCGGGCCGAGGGACCTCTACAGCGCGTTGGGCGCCGTGAGCTACACGACGGTGTCGGTGGCGCTGATCCTGGGGTGGATGACCGCGCTGCACCTGCAGAACGTCTACGACGGGCGGCTGGTGGGCCACGGCGTGCAGGAGTACCGGCAGGTGTTCCAGGCGTCGTCCTGGCTGTTCGCGATCGTGGCGATCACCGCGTTCGCGTTCAAGATGGACTTCGCCCGCGGCTACGTGATCCTGGCCTTCCCCCTCGGCACCTTCCTCCTGCTGCTGGGCCGGTGGCAGGCCCGCCGCTGGCTGGTGCGCCAACGCCGGCAGGGAGCCCTGTCGGACCGCGTGCTCCTCGTGGGCAACCGTGACCACGTCGCCAGCCTCGTGGTCGCCCTGGGGCGGGCCCCGGACGCCGGCTACCAGGTGGTCGGCGCGTGCGTCGACGACGCCCGGGAGGGCCGGGTGGCCGGGGTCTCGATCCTGGGGCCGGAGTCGGACGTGCTCGTCAAGGCGCTGGAGCACCGGGCCGACGTCGTCGCCGTCTCCTCCTCCGCCGGGCTGGGCCAGGCCGGGCTGCGCCGTCTGGGGTGGGCCCTGGAGAGCACGGACATCGACCTGGTCGTGGCGCCCGGCATCATGGACGTCGCCGGGCCCCGGGTGCTGACCCGGCCGGTGCAGGGCCTGCCGCTCCTGCACGTCGAGGCGCCACGCTTCGGCGGCCCGCAGCTGGTGCTCAAGAACGTGGCCGACCGGATCGCCGCGGTCCTGGCCCTCGTGCTGCTCAGCCCCGTGATGCTGGGCGTGGCGCTGGCCATCCGAAGGGAGAGCGACGGGCCGGTGCTCTTCCGCCAGGAACGGGTGGGCCGGGGCGGCCGGTCGTTCGGGATGCTGAAGTTCCGCAGCATGGTCGCCGACGCCGAGACGATGCTCCCCGCCCTCCGGGTGGTCGACGAGGGGGCCGGTCCGCTGTTCAAGATGCGCAACGACCCGCGGGTCACCCGGGTCGGGGCGTTCATCCGCAGGTACTCCCTGGACGAGCTGCCCCAGCTCGTCAACGTGGTGCGGGGCGAGATGAGCCTGGTGGGCCCACGGCCGCCGCTGCCCCGGGAGGTGGCCACCTACGAGGCGGACGTGCGCCGGCGGCTCCTCGTCAAGCCCGGCCTGACCGGCCTGTGGCAGATCAGCGGCCGCAGCAACCTCTCCTGGGACGAGTCGGTCCGCCTGGACCTCTACTACGTCGAGAACTGGACCCCGGTGCTGGACCTGATGATCCTGTGGCGCACCGTCCAGGTCGTCCTTCGGCCGGAGGAGTACGGCGCCTACTGACCCCGGCGCTATCGTGCCAGGTGTGAAGATCGCCTACCTCGGCCCGGCCGGCACGTTCACCGAGCAGGCCGTGCGCCAGTGGCACCCCGCCGGCGCGGGCCTGGCCTGGCCGGCCCCCACCGTCCCGGCCGCGATCGAGTCGCTGCGCCGGGGCGAGGTGGATGCCGCCGTGGTGCCCTTCGAGAACTCCGTCGAGGGTTCGGTGCCGGCCACCCTCCAGGCGCTGCAGGACGCCGGGGAGGACGGCGTGCGCATCTGCGCCGAGGTGCACGTCGAGGTGCAGTTCTCCCTGCTGGTGCGCCCCGGCACCTCCCTCGACCAGGTGGTCTCGGTGGCCACCCACCCCCACGCCATGGCGCAGACCCGGGGCTGGCTGGCCCGGCACCTGCCGGACGCGGCGCTCGTCCCCGAGGCGTCGACGGCGCGGGCGGCCCAGGCCGTGGCGGAGGGTGGCTACGACGCGGCGGTCGCCGCGCCCGGTGCGGCCGACGCGTACGGGCTGGTGCCGGTGGCCGAGCACATCGCCGACCGGGACGGCGCCGTCACCCGGTTCGTCGTGCTGCGCGCCGGCGTGGCGGTCCCCCCGCCGACGGGCAGCGACCGCACCACGCTGGTCGCCCTCATCTGGATGAACCGCCCGGGTGCCCTGCTGGAGCTCCTCGAGCAGTTCGCGGTGCGGGGCATCGACCTGAGCCGGCTGGAGTCGCGGCCGACCGGGGAGGGGCTGGGGGAGTACTGCTTCTGGATCGACGCCGACGCGCACGTCGCCGAGGCCCGGCTGCGCGAGGCGCTCGTCGGCCTGCGCCGGACCTGCCGCGAGGTCCACTTCATGGGGTCCTACCCCCGGGCCGACCGGCGACCGGCCCAGGTGCCCGAGCACGCGGACGAGGGTGCCTACGCCGAGGCGCAGGCCTGGGTCGAGCGGCTCAGTCCGCCAGCTGCAGCCAGCGGTGCCAGCCCCCGTTGAGGACCAGCCAGGCGATGAGCCCGTAGCCGGCCTGGCCCGGGTGCACGGTGTCCCCGGCCGCCAGGTCGGACTGCCACTGGTCGTGGCCCTGCAGCGGCGCGAAGCAGTCCACGAACGGCACCCCGCGGCGGTGGCACACGTCGGCCTGGGCCTCGGCCAGCACCTGCAGCCGGGCGTTCACCTCGGCGTCGAGGGTGGGCGTGGGGCCGACGACGAAGGTGGCGATGCCCGTCGAGCTGGCCTCGTCCAGCACGTTGGCCAGGTTGAGCCGGGACCGGGCGGTGGTGATCCCCTGCTCGACGTCCTCGGCCCCGACGCCGACGACCAGCCGACGTTCGGAACGGCCCTCCCACCGGGGCGGGCACTCGCTGCGCCACCGGGCCATGACGTCGGCCGAGCTGCTGCCCCTGACCCCCAGGTTGTAGGAGCTCAGCGCCACCTCCTGGGCGGGCGTGCGGCCCACGACCCGGCTGACCCAGCCGAGTGCCTTGGGATCGCCGTAGCCGGCCACGAACCCGTCCCCCACGAAGCACAGGCCGATGTCGCGCGGACCCTCGTGCTGCACGTGGAACTCCGCGCTGGGGGTGTACTCGATGTCGGTCGGGCCCGGTCGTCCCTGGCTCGTCACGTCGTCGCCTCTCGTCTCACTCGTCGTCGTCCTCGCGGGCCAGCCAGGTGGCCAGGCGGTCCACGGGCACCTCGAACTCGGGGTGCAGGTCCACGAACGTGCGCAGCTGCTCGGCCAGCCAGCCCAGGGTCACGTCCTCGGTGCCCCGACGCTGGCCCAGCTCCTCGATCCCGCGGTCGGTGAAGTACACCCCCGCAGGCTATCCCGCGACGGCCTCCGATCCCGGCAGCGACAGGGTGCGGTGCCAGGACTGCGTCGTGTAGCGGGTGCGCCACCCCATCGACAGGTACAGCCCGTCCGCGCGCGTGGGGGAGTCGGCGTCGACCTCCAGGCCCACCGCGCCGCGTCGGCGGGCGGCCGCGTCGGCGATCACGGCGCGGAGCAGCGCCTTGGCCACCCCGCGGCCGCGGGCCCGGCGGTGGACCCCGATGTACTCGACGTAGGAGGAGTCGGGGCGGGCCGTCCCGTCGGGGCCGACCCCGCCGACGACGGTCGTGGCCACGAGGGCACCGGCCGGCTGCCCGTCCACGGTCGCCAGCCACCAGTGGTCCCACCGGTGGCCCGGGTCCTCCCGCAGCCGCGAGACGAACTCCTCGAAGGTCTCCCGGTAGGAGTTGAAGTGGTCGGCGAACGAGTGCTCGAGGACGAGGTGGACCGCCCGCAGGTCCTCCTCCTGCGGCATCCCCACCCCGTCGTCGCGCCGGACCCGGCGGATCTCCACGCCCTCGCGCGGGCCGGGCTGGTCCAGGTCCGCCTCCGGGTCGACCGGTCGGGTCATCTGCCACCAGTCGCGGACGTGCTCGTAGCCGGCCTCGGTCAGCCACCGCTGCTGCCTGGGGTCGTCGGCGAAGGCGCCCGAGTCCAGCTGGGTCTCCTGCATGCCGCGGCGGCGGAGCACCAGCTGGCCGAGCTCCTCGGCCCGGCCGTACGCGAACCGGGCCAGCGGGTCGGCCTCCTCGTCGGGCAGGTCGGGGTCGACGGTCACGCCGACGAGCACGCGGCCGGCCGCCCGGTCGTGGCAGTTGATCCACGCCCGCACGGTGCCACCGTCGTCGCGGACGACCTCGTGCAGGTGGGTGTCGGCACCGCGCCCGGCGACCTCGGCCTCAACGGCCTGGCTGTCGGCGCCCGGCCAGCCGCGCGCCTCCCGCTCGTGCCGGCGCAGGAGGCGCACCAGGTCGTCGACGTCCTCGGGTCCGGGAGGGTATGCGGTGTGTCCGGGCGGAAGGACGGGTCCGGCTGCGTCGTCGGTCATGGGGACCATTGTTCCGTACGGCTCAGCGTCGGCTGAACGCCTCCTCGTGCAGGGCCGCCTGCTCGACGGCGTGCACCTTGGCCGATCCGGTGGACGGCGAGGCGGACGCCGGCCGGGAGACCACCCGCAGGGGGCGCTCCTCGCCGTGGTGGGCCAGGGCCTCGGGCAGGTTGAGCGCCATGAAGGGCCAGGCCCCCTGGTTCTTCGGCTCGTTCTGCACCCAGACCAGCTCGGCGTTCGGGTACTGCTGGGTCAGCTCGGCCAGCTGCGCCGCCGGGAGCGGGTAGAGCTGCTCCACCCGCAGGATCGCGGTCTGGGAGTCCTCCCGCTTGCGGCGCTCGTCCTCCAGGTCCCACACCAGCTTGCTGGAGGCCAGCAGCACGCGGGTGACCGCCTCGCGGTCAAGGTCCGCCGTGTCCGGGCGGACCGGCTCGAAGGTGCCGTGCGTGAAGTCCTCGGGGCTGCTGGCTGCCGCCTTGAGCCGCAGCATCGCCTTGGGGGTGAAGACGATCAGCGGCCGGCGGGGCCGGGCCACGGCGTGCGCCCGCAGCAGGTGGAAGTAGGACGCGGGGGTCGAGGGGTAGGCCACCATCATGTTGTCCTCGGCGCACAGCTGCAGGTAGCGCTCGATGCGCGCCGAGGAGTGGTCCGGTCCCTGGCCCTCGTAGCCGTGGGGCAGGAGCAGGACGACGCTGGAGCGCTGGTCCCACTTCTGCTCCGAGGAGGAGATGAACTCGTCGATGACGGTCTGGGCGCCGTTGGCGAAGTCGCCGAACTGGGCCTCCCAGAGCACCAACGAGTTGGTCCGCTCCACCGAGTAGCCGTACTCGAAGCCCATCACGGCGTACTCGGACAGCAGCGAGTCGTAGACCTCGAAGCTGGCCTGGTCCTCGGCGAGGTGGTGCAGCGGGGTCCAGCTGGCCGCGGTCTCGTTGTCGGTGAGCACCGCGTGGCGCTGGACGAAGGTGCCGCGGCGGGAGTCCTGGCCGGACAGCCGGACCGGGGTGCCCTCCATGACGAGGGAGCCGAAGGCGATCAGCTCGCCCATCGCCCAGTCGATCCCGCCCTCGTGGGCCATGTCCCGGCGGGTCTCGAGCAGCTTGCCCAGCTTGGGGTGGACGGTGAAGCCCTCCGGGGTCTGGGCGAAGGCATCGCCGATCCGGTGCAGCATCTCCTCGCTGATCGCGGTCGGCCGCTGCCGGGTCGCCATGTCGCCCTCGTCCTGGGCCTGCGGCCGCTCCAGGCCGTGGGTGCCGTCACCCTCGCCCTTGAGCGCGGCCCGGGTCTCGGTGAAGACGTGCTCGAGCTGCTTCTGGTAGTCGCGCAGCGCCTCCTCGGCGTCCTCGACGCTGATGTCGCCACGACCGATGAGGGACTCGGTGTAGAGCTTGCGGACGGAGCGCTTGGCCTCGATGAGGTCGTACATCAGCGGCTGGGTCATCGACGGGTCGTCCCCCTCGTTGTGACCACGGCGCCGGTAGCAGACCATGTCGATGGCGACGTCCTTGTGGAACTTCTGACGGTACTCGTAGGCCAGCTCGGCCACCCGCACGACCGCCTCCGGGTCGTCCCCGTTGACGTGGAAGATCGGAGCCTGGACCGTCCGCGCCACGTCGGTGCAGTAGACCGCCGACCGGGAGTGGTGGGGAGCGGTGGTGAAGCCCACCTGGTTGTTGATGACCACGTGGATGGTCCCGCCGGTGCGGTACCCGGGCAGCTGCGACATCTGCAGCGTCTCCAGCACGACCCCCTGCCCGGCGAAGGCGGCGTCGCCGTGGAGCAGGACCGGCAGCACGCCGTAGTCGTCGGTGCCGGTCTCCAGCTCCAGCCGGTCCTGCTTGGCCCGGGTGATGCCCTCGAGCACGGGGTTGACCGCCTCCAGGTGCGAGGGGTTGGCGGCCAGGTAGACCTTGGTGGAGTTGCCCTGCTCGTCGTGGAACTCGCCCTCGGTGCCCAGGTGATACTTCACGTCGCCGGACCCCTGGACCGACCCCGGGGTGGACTTGCCCTCGAACTCGCGGAAGATCTGGCCGTAGGACTTGCCCGCGAGGTTGGCGAGCACGTTGAGCCGGCCGCGGTGCGGCATACCCATCGTCACCTCGTCCAGCCCGTCCTGGGCGGCCCGGCTGAGGACCTTGTCCAGCAGCGCGATGACGGCCTCGCCACCCTCGAGGCTGAACCGCTTCTGGCCGACGAACTTGGTCTGCAGGAAGGTCTCGAAGGCCTCCGCCGCGTTGAGCCGGCGCAGGATCCGCAGCTGCTCGGCGGGCGCCGGCTTCTCGAACGGCACCTCGAGCTTCTCCTGGAACCAGGCCCGCTCCTCCGGGTCCTGGATGTGCATGTACTCCACGCCGACGGTGCGGCAGTAGGAGTCGCGCAGGATGCCCAGGATCTTGCGCAGGGTCAGCCGCGGCTTGCCGCCGAAGCCGCCGGTGGGCACGTCGCGGTCGAGGTCCCACAGGGTCAGGCCGTGGTTCTCGATCGCCAGGTCGGGGTGGCGCCGCTGGACGTACTCCAACGGGTCGGTGTCGGCCATGAGGTGGCCCCGGACCCGGTAGGCGTGGATGAGTTCCTGGATGCGGCTGGCCTTGGAGATGTCGTCGTCGTGGGTGGCCGCAATGTCCGGGGCCCAGCGGATGGGCTCGTAGGGGATGCGCAGCGAGGTGAAGATCTCGTCGTAGAAGTCGTCCTTGCCCAGCAGCAGCTCGTGCATGATCTTGAGGAACTCGCCCGACTGCGCACCCTGGATGATGCGGTGGTCGTAGGTCGAGGTCAGCGTGAGGATCTTGCTCACGCCGTTGGCCGCGATCCGCTCCGGCGCTGCGCCCTGCCACTCCGCCGGGTAGTCCAGCGAGCCCACGCCGATGATGGCGCCCTGGCCCTTCATCAGCCGCGGCACCGAGTGCAGCGTCCCGATGCCACCGGGGTTGGTCAGGCTGATCGTCGTGCCCTGGAAGTCGGCGACGGTCAGCTTGTTGTCCCGGGCCTTGCGCACGACCTTCTCGTAGGCGGACCAGAACTCGTAGAAGGTCATCTCCTCGGCGCTCTTGATGCTGGGCACCAGGAGCTGGCGGCTGCCGTCGGGCTTGGGCACGTCGATGGCCAGGCCGAGGTTGATGTGGGCCGGCTCGAGCAGGACCGGCTTGCCGTCCTGGGTGGTGAAGCCGTTGTTCATCTGCGGCATCGCCTGGAGGGCCTTCACCATCGCGAAGCCGATGATGTGGGTGAAGGAGACCTTGCCGCCGCGCGAGCGGGCCAGGTGGTTGTTGATGACGACCCGGTTGTCGATGAGCAGCTTGGCCGGCAGGTTGCGCGCGCTCGTGGCGGTCGGCACCTCCAGCGAGCTCTCCATGTTGGAGACGACGCGGGCGACGGCGCCCCGCAGCGGGGTCGCGGTGACGTCGCTCTGCGGCCCCTTCTTCGTCGGGGCCGGGGCGTCCCGCGAGACGCGGGGCTCCAAGCCGCCCGACTTCTTGGCGTTCCCCACCGGCTTCTCGGCCGCCCGGGTGCCGGCCGTGCCCGCCGTCGACTGCTCGGCCGAGCTCGTGCCGCCGCTCTTGCCGGAGGTCCGGGGCTTCGTCGGAGCGGCGTCCTTCGAGCCGCCCTTCGGCCCGGACTCCTTCGCCGGGGCGGACTTCTGCCCGGAGTCCTTCGCCGGGGCCTTCCGGGCCTGGGCGCCGGAGGAGGACCCGTTGCCGGAGCCCCCGCCGGAGGAGGACGCCCGGGGCGGTGCCTTGGCGACCTTCGGCCCGTTGCCGACCGGGGAGGAGATGCCGCCGGACGGGGCGGAGGTGTCACCCGACGGGGCGGCGGAACCGCCCGACCCGGTCGCCCCCGCGGCCCCGTTCCCGCCCTGCTCGTCCTGGCCTTCGAAGTATCGTCGCCAGGCCGGGTCGACCGACCCCGGGTCCTGGTCGAACTGCTCCCGCTTCTCCTCGACGAGCCACTCGTTGGCTCCGAAGTCGGCGAGGGTGGTGTCGCTGCTCGGGGGGTTGGCCACGGGGTTTGCGCCTCTTCTCACATCCGGGGGTGCAACGCGTGTGCGAAACAGTGCACGGCTGAAGGACAGCCTAGCCCGTTCACCGGCCCGGACGCCGTCCGGGGGGCCGGGCGGGTCGACCAGGAGGAGCCGCCCCTCAGGCCACGTCGCGCCGGGCGGTCAGCAGCCAGCCGACGGCCGTCATGACCGCCGCGTAGGCCAGCAGCACGAGCGCACCGGCCCACCAGGCGAGCGGGTTCTCGGCACCGCCGAGGGCCTGGGTGGTCGCGGCGTCGGCACCGTCGAAGATGTTCAGCGTGCTCATCGTCGCCTGGCTCGGGAAGAACCGGGCGGCGTCGGCCACCGCGTCCCAGAAGGTGATCCCGAACCCCAGCAGCGGCTCGACGATGAAGGCGAAGGCCACGCCGACGAAGAGAGCGACGACCTGGTTGGGGATCAGCACACCGAGCCCGAACCCGATGAGGCCCCACAGCACGAGGACCAGCAGCAGCCGCAGCATGGTCAGGACCAGGTCGCCGGGGTCCGGGGCGACCGACAGGTCGGCCGAGAGCAGCACCGCCCCGCCGGCCAGCAGCGCCGCGGCGACGTGCGCCAGCCCGTTGACGAGGACGACCACCACGAGCCCCAGGACCTTGCCGACGATCATCCGTCCCCGACGGGGCACCGCCTGGAGGGTCGCGGTGAGGGTGCGGTGGCGGTACTCCGACCCCATGGCCAGGATGCCCAGCACCAGGGTGAGCAGATACCCCATCTGCACCGCTCCGGTGTAGACCATCCGGACCAGCACCGCCTCGTCCATCGTGTCCCGGGCCCGGATCGTGGTGCCTGCCACCGGGAGCTCGGCGTAGACGAGGAAGAAGCCGCCGATCGCGGTGAAGAGCGCCGTGACGAGGAACATCGCCAACGGCATCGCCCAGGCCGTCCGGGTGCTGAACGCCTTGATGAGCTCGGAGCGCACGAGAGCGGTCACCGGGACGTCTCCTCGGGGTTCGTCGGGGCGGGGGTATGCGGTGCCCCCAGGTTGCGGTTGCGGTGCTCGGGGGTGTCGGTGAGCTCGAGGAAGAGCCGTTCCAGGTCGGTCCGCATCCCCCGCAGCTCGTGCACGGGACGCCCGGCGGCCAGGGCGACCTCCCCTACCCGGGCCAGCTCGGGGGTCCGGACCTGGAGGGCGTCGGAGCCCTGCTCGGGCAGGGGGCTGGCGGCGAGCCCGGCGCGGTCCAGGGCCCGGACCAGCAGCTCCGGCTCGGGCGAGCGCACCAGGGCGGCGGGCTCTCCGTGCAACGCGTCCATCGTGCCCTCGCGGACCAGGTGGCCGTTGGCGATGATGACGACGTCCTCGACGGTCTGCTCCACCTCGGCCAGCAGGTGGGAGCTGATGAGCACCGTCTTGCCCTGGTCGTGGGCCAGGTGGCGTAGGAAGCCGCGCATCCAGCGGATCCCCTCGGGGTCCAGCCCGTTGGCCGGCTCGTCGAGGAGCAGGACCTGCGGATCGCCGAGCAGGGCCGCGGCCAGCTGGAGCCGCTGCCGCATCCCCATCGAGTAGCCCCCCGCACGCTTGCGGGCCGCCGCGGGGATGCCGACCAGCTCGAGCAGCTCGTCGGCGCGGGCGTCGGGGATGCGGTGGGTCGCCGCCAGCGACCGGAGGTGGTCGCGGCCCGACCGGCCGGGGTGGAACCCGGTGGCCTCCAGGGCCGCGCCCACGGCCCGTAGGGGGGCGGGCAGGTCCACGTAGCGGCGCCCTCCGATGAGGGCCTCCCCGGCGGTCGGGCGGACCAGCCCCAGCAGCATGCGCAGGGTGGTGGTCTTGCCGGCGCCGTTGGGCCCGAGGAAGCCGGTCACCCGGCCGGGGCGCACGTCGAAGGTGAGGTCGTCGACGGCACGGAGCTCGCCGAAGGTCTTGGTCAGCCCCCGGATCGAGATCCCCGTGCCCTCGGATGCGGGCGCAGCGGTCGTCATGCGGACAGTCAAGCACCCGGGCGGACGGGGGTCATCGGCCGCAGGACGGAGCCCGTCTCCGACCGTGGGGGGATCAGTCCAGCCGGACGACGACGGTCTTGACCCGGGTCAGCGCGTCGAGGGCGGCCAGCCCCTTCTCCCGGCCGTGGCCGGACCGGCCCACCCCGCCGAAGGGCAGCTCGACGCCGCCGCCGGCGCCGTAGCCGTTGACGAAGACCTGCCCCGCCTCCAGGGCGGAGGCCATCCGGTGGGCGCGGGCGACGTCCCGCGTCCACACGGCCGCCAGCAGGCCGTAGTCGGTCCCGTTGGCCAGCGCCACCGCCTCCTCCTCGTCGACGAAGGGATGGGTGACCAGGACGGGTCCGAAGACCTCCTCGCGGGCGACCGGGTCGTCCGGGTCCACCCCGTCGAGGAGGGTCGGCAGCCAGTAGGAGCCGCCGCCGAGCCGGTCCTCCTGCGGCGGGCCGCCACCGACCCGCAGCACGCCCGAGGCCGCGCCCTCCACATACCCCCGCACCCGCTCCTGCTGCCGCGGCGAGACGAGCGGTCCGAGGTCTCGGTCCTCCAGGCCGGGCCCCAGGGTGGTGGCGGCGAAGCGTCGCACGAGCCGGTCCACGAGCGGCTCGCGGACCGACTCGTGCACGACGAGGCGGCTGCCGGCCGAGCAGGTCTGACCCGCGTTCTGCAGGAGCGAGCGGGTGACGACCTCCGCGGCCCGGTCCAGGTCCGCGTCGGCGAGGACGACGTGGGCGGACTTGCCGCCCAGCTCCAGCACGGTGGGCACGACCCGGTCCGCGGCGGCGTGGGCGACGAGCCGGCCGGTCTCGGTGGACCCCACGAACCCCAGGTGCGCCACGAGCGGGTGGGCGGCGAGGGCGGCGCCCGCCTCCGCGCCCAGGCCGGTGACCACGCCGACCACGCCCGGCGGCATCCCGGCCTCGGTGCACAGCCGGGCCAGCGCCAGCGCGGTCCGCGGGGTCTCGTCCGCGGGCTTGAGCACGACGGCGTTGCCCACCGCGGTGGCCGCGGCGAGGGCGCGGGAGGCCAGCTGGAGCGGGTAGTTCCAGGCCACGATGCTCCCGACGATGCCGTAGGGCTCGCGCACCGTGTAGGCGTGCACGTCGGGACCGAGGGGGATCTGGCTGCCGTGGTAGGCGTCGACCACGTGCCCGTAGAAGCGGAAGTACCGCGCCGCCACCGTGGCGTCGGTGCGTGCCTGGGACAGCGGCTTGCCGGTGTCCTGCGACTCCAGCCGGGCCAGCTGCTCCCGGTCGCGGTCGACCAGGTCGCCCACGCGGGTGAGCACCCGCCCACGCTGCTCGGGGGTGGCGGCCGCCCAGGCGGGCTGGGCCGACGCGGCGGCCCGCACCGCGGCGTCGACCTCGTCGGCGCCCGCCCGACCCACGTCCCCCAGGGGACGGCCGGTGGCAGGGTCGAGGTTGGGATAGGTCCGCGCGGTGCGCAGGACCGCACCTGCGACGAAGGGGTATGCCGTGTCCACGGGCGCCACGCTACGGGCAGGCGCGGGAGGAGTGTTGCGCCCCCGGCAGGATTCGAACTAGTCTTCCCCCCGTCTGAGGAACCGCTGGCCAAGTAGCTAATTAGAGGGTTGACCTGCGAAGATGGACAAATGGCCGCAGTGTCACAAGACTGCAGAAGCGGTCACAGTTGCACGTAGATGTTGCACGTATGTTGCACGCGGAGGCGAGTCATGACACGAGGAAGAGGCCGAACGAGCCGACGAGGCTTCGGCAATATGCGTCGCTTGCCCTCGGGCCGGTGGCAGGCGAGCTACGTCGGACCCGACCTGGCCCGGCACGCCGCGCCGTATACGTTCGACAGCGCCCTCGACGCCGAGGGATGGTTGGCCAACGAACGCCGGCTGCTGGCCTCCGACGAGTCCTGGACAGCGCCGAAGCAACGGCACGCCCTCCTTCGGCAAGCACAGAAGGCCGACGGTCTGACGTTGCGCGAGTTTGCCCCGGACGCCCTCGCTCACCGACGTACGCGCGGGGTGCCGCTGCGCCCCCGCACGCTGCAGCTCTACCGTGGCCTTCTGGAGCGCGTCATCTACCCGACGTTCGGAGACATCGCCCTGCGGAAGGTCACGCCGGAGGACGTGGAGGCGTGGTGGGATGCCCTGCCAGCTGACAGGCCGACGCAGAACGCTCATAGCTACGCGCTGCTTCGGTCCCTCTTCGCTGAGGCTGCCAGCGCGAGGGAGCGCCCGCGCACGGGCGTCCGGGCGAATCCATGCATGGTCAAGGGAGCTGGCGTAGCGCGCCGACACCGCGAGATCCACACCGCCACGCTCGATGAACTGACGGCCATCGTCCAGGCCATGCCGGACCGGCTTGGTGCACTCGTGCTGCTGTGCGCCTGGTGCGGGCTACGATTCGGCGAGGTCGCAGAACTGCGCCGGGGGGACGTCGACCTAACCCGGGGCGTGCTGTGCGTGCGCCGCGCCCTGGTGCGGGTGGACGGGGCAGACATAGTCGGGCGGCCCAAGAGCGACGCCGGAGCTCGTGACGTGGCCATCCCACCGCACTTGCTGCCGGTACTGAGTGATCACCTGACCGAGCACGTCGGCCGTGGGCGCAGCGCCCTGCTCTTTCCGCACCATGCCGGCACGGACAAGCACTGGACCCACGGCATGTTCTACAAGGTCTGGATGCCCGCGCGCGAGGCGGCCGGCCGTCCGGACCTCCGCCTGCACGACCTGCGACACACGGCCGCCGTGCTGGCCGCCCAGACGGGCGCGACCCTCGCTGAGCTCATGGCGCGACTCGGGCACTCGACATCCGTCGCGGCGATGCGTTACCAGACGGCCGCCCAGGGCCGCGACGCCCAGATCGCCGCCGCGCTGTCTCGGATGGCAGGACAAGCAGCGCCTTAAGACCCAAGGTTGAAAGGAGACTCAAGCCTCAAGCCTTGGCACCCGCCGTAAAGCCATCTCCTCAAGATGAGGCCGTCTCCTCCGCTCCCGTCCGCCCCGCGCCTCCCTTCCGACCGCTCTGAGACGTACCCCTCGACGTCCGCGCCTCAGTTGCTGACCCACTCTTACGCAACGACCTGAGTGACAGCCACGCTGAGCAGGAGAACCACGGAAGAGGGCACACCCGGTGCACTCGGTGAAATTGGTGGCAGAAAAGTGACTCCCTGAGCGCTGCTGCTCCGCATTAGGAGGCATGATGACGTTGCACAAGCTCACCGCAGGGAGCGGGTACACGTACCTGACGAAGCAGGTCGCTGCCCACGACGCCACCGAGAGCCGGCAGGCCGGCCTCGCGTCCTACTACGAGGAGAAGGGCGAGGCGCCCGGCCGTTGGCTCGGCACCGGCCTCGCCGGGCTCGACCTGGCCGAGGGTGACGTCGTCACCGAAGAGCAGATGAAGCTGCTTTTCGGGCAGGGCCGCCACCCCCGCTCCGACGAGCCGCAGGCCGCCGAGCGTGGCTGGGGCGCGCTGGGGCGAGCGTTCTCGACCTTCGACGCGACGACCTTGCGGCAGGTGACGGCGCGCGCCTTCAGCGAGCACAACACCGCCCGAGGGCTGGCGTGGAACGCCCCCATCCCGGCCGAGGAGCGGGCGCGGATCCGCACCGAGGTCGCCCGGGAGGTCTTCGAGCAGCGCCACGGCCGCGCCCCCGTGGACGAGGCCGACCTGACCCGGTTCGTCGCCAAGGCGTCACGGCCGGCGCAGGTGCCGGTGGCCGGGTTCGACCTGACGTTCTCCCCGGTGAAGTCGGTCTCGACCCTGTGGGCCCTCGCCCCTGCCGAGGTCGCCCGTCAGGTGGAGGCCGCACACCGCGACGCGGTCCGCGCGACCCTGGCGACGCTCGAGCGGGAGGTGGCGTTCACAAGGGTGGGCCAGGGCGGTATCCGCCAGGTGCCCGTGGTCGGGTTGGTGGCGGCGGCGTTCGACCACCGGGACTCGCGTACCGGGGACCCGGACCTGCACACCCACGTCGTCGTGTCCAACAAGGTGCAGTCCCTGCCCGAGGAGGGCGGCCGGTGGTTGACGCTGGACGGGCGGATGCTGTTCAAGGCCAAGGTCATGGCCTCCGAGCACTACAACACCCACCTCGAAGCCGGGCTCGTCGACCGTCTCGGCGTCACCTTCAAAGACCGGCCGGGCGCCGAGGGCAAGCGAGCGGTGCGAGAGATCGACGGCATCGACCCGGCCCTGTTGGCCACCTGGTCGTCGCGCCGGCAGGCGATCGAGGCCCGGCAGCGCGAGCTCGCCGCCACCTTCCGGGCCGACCACGGCCGCACCCCTACTGCGGTCGAGGCGTTGGCGCTGGCGCAGCAGGCGAACCTGGAGACGAGGCCCGGCAAGCACGAACCCCGCTCCGAGGCCGAGCAACGCCAGACCTGGCGGATACAGGCCGAGGCCGTGCTCGCCATCACGGGACGCGACCCGGAGGAGATGGTCGCGAGTGCGGTGGGGGTGGGGTGGAGACGCACCCGGGAGCGCGGTGGAGACGTTCGGGTCGTCGCAGGTCAGCGGGTGGAGACGCTCCAGGGACGCATACCTGCGCTCAGGGGTGGGGGCGTGCGCCCCCAGCTCCTCGCCGCCCGCGTCGTGAAGGTGTTGGGGGGATCGCGGGCGACGTGGCAGGTGTGGCACGTGCGCGCCGAGACGCTGCGCCAGCTCCGCACCGCCCAGGTGCCCCTGGCCCGGCTCGAGGAGCACGCACGCGAGGTCGAGCGGTGGGTGCTGCACCGCTTCTCAGTGCCCGTCGGAGTGCCACCGGAGCTGGGCGAGCCGGAGGTGTTGCGCCGCCCGGACGGGCAGTCCGCCCACACGGTGCACGGCAG
>NZ_VFXM01000020.1:0-57926 GCF_006519705.1 Ornithinimicrobium kibberense | reverse complement strand
CCCACATACCCCAGTCCGATGATGACAGCATCAACAGCCACAGCTTTCGACTCCGCGAACGCGGCCATCAGCGCGCTCCTGCCGCACGGATGGCGGGCAGCTCCTGCTGGAACCAGGCAAGGGTCTCCCCCAGACCTTGCTCCAGGCTCACCGGCTCGACGTTCGGAAAGAGCGTTCGGAGGGAAGCGTTGTCGGCCTGAGAGTGCGGCACGTCTCCTCGCCTCGGCTCTCGGTGTTCGACCTCCGGTCGGGCTCCCGACACCTCCGCAATCCGGTCGATCAGCTGAAGCAGCGACGTGTTGGTCCCGAAGGCCAGGTTGACCGGCTCTGGGTGGACCACACGACGCTCGGCAGCGTCGAGCAGGGTGCTACTGACAGTGCCGACGTACGTGAAGTCGCGTGAGTTCGAGCCGTCGCCGTTGACCGGCAGCGGCTCCCCCCGCAGAAGGTGATCAAGAAAGATGGGGATGACGGCTGCGTAGACGTGACCGGGCATCTGACGCGGACCGTAGACGTTGAAGAACCGGAAGGCGAGGGTCTCGAGGCCGAACGACTGCTGGGCGGCCAAGGCATACTGCTCCGCGGCGATCTTGCTCACGGCGTAGGGGCTCATCGCACGGATCCACTCGCGCTCCGACTTGGGCATGGCAGGGTTCATTCCATATACCGACGAAGAGGATGCGACGACCAGGTGCGGACTCCCGGCCTCCCGGACCGCTTCAACCACCCGCAGAGTCCCAGTGGCGTTCGCCTCATGGGTGGCCACCGGATTTGCGATGCTTCGTGGCACCGAGCCCAACGCGCTGAGGTGGGTGACGGCGTCGACTCCGTCGACGGCCTGTGCGAGGGCAGCAGCGTCGAGGATGGACGCCTGGATGAACTCGACGTTGAGCCCGTCGACGTTGTGGCGGTAGCCAGTCGATAGGTCGTCGATGATGGCCACCTCGTGGCCGCGGCTTAACGCGAGACGAGCCAGGTTCGAGCCGATGAACCCGGCTCCCCCGGTGATGAGCAGGCGCATAGAGTCCCCATGAATGTGTTTGCTATGTGAGCGGAAGCGCCCAGCACTCTAGCCGCACCGAGCGCTATGCACCTAAGTCGTGCGACTGGTCGTTCATCCACATCCCTGTCAACCCCCGAAAGTGGGCGAGGAACTGCTCGTGCTCGTGCTCGGGATAGGTCGCGGTGACCGTGTCCACGAGCAGCCGGTCGAAGTCGTCCGAGCCGACCCACTCCAGGACCCGCTCCGGCAGGTGGGGCAGGTGCTGCTCGCACCATTCCCAGTAGCGATCGGTCTCGAACTCCTCGTCCGCCAGCCGGCGGTAGGCCTGCATCTTCTCGGTGTAACTGCGGTCGGGGTCGTCGGCGACGTCGAAGTAGGCCCGGGGCGAGCGCACCCCGATGAAAGACTGCCGCCCAGTCACCATGCAGTAGGCCGACCATCGGACGAGGGCGGTGATCGCCCATGGGAAGTAGTAGTGCAGCGAGGTCAGCGCCACGTCGGGGCAGGCGTTGGCGTAGTCGATCGGGTGCACCTCGTCGCCCTTGACGAGCATCTCGGCGCTGTTGAACTCCCAGCCGAAGAAGGCGTTGACCACCTTGCTGACGGTCTCGGCCTCCCACCCGGCCTGCGGGGAGAGGAAGTCGTGGGTGACGGCATACCTGCTGTGCATAGGCTCGCCGGGGCGGAAGTCCATGACCATGGTCTCCGGCCCGATCGACAACGCCCTTGCGAAGTGGTCGTAGTCGATGGTGGCCTGCAGGTGCATGAGCATGTTGCCGGACTCGTCGTAGGAGCGGTGCAGGCCCTCGACGTCGTCCACCCGGGAGACCCCGCGCCAGCCTCCACCGTCGAACGGCTTCATGTAGAGCGGGTAACCCACCTCCTCGGCGATACTCTCCAGGTCGAACGGGTCGTTGTAGCGCGACGCGGTGTAGGCCCACCGAACGTTGTCGACCGGGTTCTTGTAGGGCACCAGCACGGTTTTGGGGATCTTCATCCCCAGGCGCAGCATCGCGACGTAGGCGCTGTGCTTCTCCATCGCCTGGAAGGTGAACGGGCTGTTGAGCAGGTAGGTGTCGTCCATGAGCGACGCCTTCTTGAGCCACTCGCGGGGGTGGTAGTACCAGTACGCCAGCCGGTCGATGACCAGGCCGTGGCGGACCGGGTCGGTGAGGTCGAAGGGGTGGATGCGGACCCGCTCGCTGGCGAGGGTGTGCGTCTGGCCGCCGGCCTTGATCGGGCCGACCATGCCGAGGATGGACTCGAACGCGCGGGGCCAGTCCTCCTCCGCGCCGAGCAGCAGACCGATGAGGTGGGTGCGCACGTCGTTCGCCATGGGGGAACGCTACCTGTTCCGGTAGGTTTAGCGGCGTTTGGCCGATCGTCCACCGAGCCCGGGATACCTGCATGGAACTGTCTGACTACCTGCGCATCGTCCGGCGCAGCTGGCGGCTCGTCGTCGCCGTCCTGCTCGCGACCGTCGCGGTCGCCGCGCTGCTGACGGCAATCACGCCCCGGGAGTACCGCGCCGAAGCCGAGCTCTATGTCTCGACCGCCGGTGGCAGCGACGTCTCCGACCTCGTGCAGGGCAGCTCGTTCACCCAGCGTCAGGTCGCGACGTATGCCGACATCGTCACCACCCCTGCGGTGCTGGGACCGGTCATCGACGACCTCGGGCTGGAAGCCTCAGCCAGTGGTCTGGCCCGGCGTGTCACCGCCACCGTGCCTGCGGACACCGTCCTCATCAACGTGGCCGTCGTCGACGGCGACCCAGTGCAGGCGGCGGAGATCGCGAACATGGTGGCCGACCAGTTCGCCGAGACGGTGCAGGAGCTGGAGCGGGTCTCGGAGCAGGGAGAGAGCGCCGTCAAGGCCACGGTGGTCCAGCCGGCAACCCCGTCGGAGGACCCGGCCAGCCCCGACCCCTTGCGCAACATGGCGCTGGCCCTCGTTCTGGGTCTGCTGCTGGGCCTCGGTCTGGCCGTGCTTCGCGACCTCCTGGACCGTCGCGTGCGTGGGGAGGCCGACATCGCCCGGGTCACCGAGGAGCCGACCATCGGCGCGATCGCCTTCGACAAGGACGCCCCGGCCCACCCGCTCGTCATCGAGATCGACCCGCACAGCCCGCGCGCCGAGTCGTTCCGGGCGCTTAGGACCAACCTGCTCTACCTCGACCCGGACGACCAGCCGACGACCTTCCTCATCACCTCGTCCGTCCCCGGTGAGGGCAAGAGCACGACCGCTGCGAACCTGGCCCTGACGATCGCCGAGACCGGGTCGACCGTCTGCCTCATCGAGGGCGACCTCCGCCGGCCCCGGCTGCTCGACTACATGGGCCTGGAGAACGCCGCCGGCGTCACCGACGTCGTCGTGGGCCGCGTCGAGCTCGCCGACGTGCTGCAGCCTTACGTCGAGGGCCTCTACGTGCTCGGCTGCGGACCCATCCCGCCCAACCCCAGCGAGCTGCTCGGGTCGGACGCCATGCGCCGCATGCTGGAGCGGCTCAGCGCGGAGTTCGACTACGTGCTGATCGACGGCCCGCCGCTCCTGGCCGTCACCGACGGCGCCATCCTCTCCACCATGACCGATGGTGCCCTGGTCGTGGTCGGAGCCAACGTCGTCCGGCGGGACGAGCTGGAACGGGCCCTCGGCACGCTCGAGCGGGTGGGCGGTAAGGTGCTGGGCCTGGTCGCCAACCGGCTGGCGACCAAGGGTCCGGACGCCTACCAGTACTCCTACGGCAACTACCGCCCCGACACCGAGATCGAGGGGCGCGGCCGTCGCCCGCGGTCACGTAAGGCCCGTCGACAGAAGCAGACGCAGCCCCAGACACCGGTCGCCCAGGGGTGAGCCGTGGCGCTGTCGACCCGCACCCAGAACGCGCTCATCGCCGGGCTAGCCGCGCTCGCCGTGGGCACCTCGGCCTTCGCCGTGTGGAGCGTCAACCGGCCGCACCCCTCGCTGACCGACGCGCCGGCCTCGACGGCGGGGATCGACGCTGGCACCGACGCTGCTCCGTCGACAAGTGATGTCAGCGCGGACGAGAGCACGTCCGAGCCGACCACCGAGACGTCCGCCCCGTCCGACGAGTCCGCCACGGAGCAGCCCACGACCGAAGACGACTCCTCGGAGGTCGAACGGGCCACGGTCCGGGACTGGGTGGACGCGTGGTCCGACGAGGCCGACCTATTGGTGATCGGTGACGGTTACAGCAACATGCCGAGCCAATGGGTGCAGCTGTGGGGTGACGAGGTCGGCACCGACCGCCCCGTGACGATCCACCACTGGGGCGAGGCGCAGGACGTCACCTTCAACGACCCGATCGTGCTCTCCGAAGAGAACGGGCCGCAGCTGACCATCTGGAGCGCGAGCCGTGACGGCACGACCATCGCCGACGCCGCCGAGCGCATCGACCGGTTCGCCGAAGAGGCGGGCGGCGTGGACGCCGTCCTCATCTCGCTGGGGATGGACAGCGAGGACGAGGACGTCGCGGACTCCCTGGACGAACTGCTGGCCGAGGTCGACGGAGTCGCCGACGACGTCCCGGTGCTTCTCGCCGTCGCCCCGCCCGAGCTCTACGACGCCGGCGTGGCGGACGACATCGTCGCCTGGGCCGAGGACAACCACGACCGGGTCGCCGTCGTCGAGGTGGGGCCGGCTGCTCCGGACAACCCCACGGCCGAGGAGTGGGCCTTGGCCTTCGACCAGGTCACCTCCTCGGGCTGACCTCGCTGGTCTTCCTTCCGCGACCGCGCGGTAGTGTCTGCACCGACATGGCTTCCCGGTCGAGCACGGGTCCGACGCCGACGGCCACGGTCGAGCAGGACTGGCCCAGGGGGTGGGCCCTCGTCCTCGTCGTCCTCCTGCTCGTCACGGTGCCCGTCCTGGCGGCCTCCGCCGACCCCACGACCCGCCGACCGGCGAGCGGTGCCGCCACGACGTCATCCACGAATTCTCCCGACGACGGTCCCTTCCTCGCCGTCGAGGTCGACCGTGCTGCGGACAGCCCGGAGGCGCTCACGGACCGCCTGGGCCGCCCACCCGCCTACGTCGCGGTCCCCCTCGACCTCCCTCTGACGGGGACCAGCACGGTCGAGCTGCGGACGGCGGCGCTCGAGGCCGACGAGCTCGGAGCCGGACTCGTCGTGGCGGTCCGGCCGCACGCGGGCCTCGAGGACTACGACCAGCAGGTCGCGGACGGCGTGGCGCTCAGCGTCACGGAGGCGACCGCCGACCTCCAGGCGCCCGCCCTGGTCGTCCTCGGCCCGCAGATGAACACCCCCTGGGTCGCGTGGGGGCTGCGGCCCACGGCATACACCGACGCCTTCCGGATGACGGCCGAGGCCCTCCGGGCGATCGACGGCGACGTGGCGATGGTGTGGTCCCCGCAGGCGGGCGAGGGCTATCCGTTCCCCACCGACGCACCCACCCCGGCGGACGGCGCTGGGGACGCCGGCACCGACCCGGCCCTGGACACCAACCAGGACGGCGTCCTCGACGACCGCGACGACGCCTACTCCCCCTACTACCCGGGCGACGAGTGGGTCGACATGGTGGGCCTCACCATGCTCTACGACCCGCAGACGGAGCAGGGCGTGGCCACGCCCGTGCCGGAGCCGGACACCGCCCGGTCGCTGCTGGGCCGGGCCGAGGGTGTGGACCCGGACGGCTTCTACCAGCGGTATGCCGTGGACCGAGACCTCCCCCTCCTCGTCGACACCGGTGCGGCGTACCGGCCTGGCGAGGGCCCGGGGGAGACCGAGGTCAAGGCCGGCTGGTGGGACCAGGTGCTGCGTCTGCACGCCGAGGGCTACGACCGCACCGAGATCGTCCTGATGCACGAGATCTCCTACACCGACGCCGAGGGACGGGCGGTCGACCTGCGGGTCACCGACCGGCCCGACCTCGCCCGCTGGTTCATGCAGACCGTGGAGGAGCACGGCGTGCGCACCGGCCCCCTCGTCGCGCCCAACCCGGCCGCCGGGGAGCGGACCACCGGCACCACCCTGGACCGCCAGTCCAGCTGGATCGTCGTCGGGGTCGTGCTCGGTCTGGTGCTCCTGCTCTGGGCGGCCGCCCTGTGGGTCCGGCCGATGCGGGCGCTCGCCTACCCCGCCACCGGAAGGCGGGACCTGCGGGTCGACCTGCTCCGCGGGCTGGCCATCCTCTTCGTCGTGGTCGACCACCTCGGGATGACGTCGCTGTTCCACCTGGCCTCCCAGGAGGCGATCGGCATCGTGTCCGGCGCCGAGCTGTTCGTCGTCCTCGCCGGCGTCATCCTCGGCATCGTCTCGCGGCCGCGGATGTCCGTCGGCATGTTCGAGGCGGTCGACCGGGGCTGGTCGCGTGCCTGGCGGCTCTACCTGTGGGCCCTGTTCGTCCCGCTCACGGTCTTCGCCCTCAGCCACGTGCCCTGGCTCAACACGACCCCGGTCACCACCTACTCCGTCCCCACCGCCGGCCCGGTGGCCCCCACCTCTCCCCCGTCCTCCTACGACCTCTTCGCCGGCCTTGAGGGCCTGCTGCAGTATCCTGCCGACCCGTCGGTGGTCCCCCGGCTGCTCGGGCTGCAGTTCGGCCCGTGGCAGTTCAACATCCTGGGGCTCTACGTCATCCTGCTGTTCCTCAGCCCCTTCGTCCTGCACGCCTTCCACCGCGGGTGGACGGCCCAGGTGCTGCTCGTCAGCGGCGCGCTCTACGCCTTGGGCCAGCTGACCGGCCTGCAGGTGCTGCCGTTCCAGTCCGACGACGCCTTCCCCGTCCTGGCCTGGCAGCTGCTCTTCGTGCTCGGCATGGCGGCCGGCTTCTTCCGCCCCGAGCTGCTGCGGTTCCTGCGCAGCGGGACCGGTCGTGGCCTGCTCCTGCTCAGCTGCCTGGCCGCGGCCGGCTTCATGCTGCTGTCGTGGAACAACCCGTTCCTGTCCAACGCCTACGACGTGCGACTCAGCCTGGTCGACCCGGAGGTCTTCAACCCGCTGTACAACCAGTGGTTCGACCGCACGCAGCTACGCCCCGGGCGCCTGCTCAACGTGGTCGTGCTGGTGGTCGCGGCCTTCGCGCTGCTGACCGTGCTGTGGAAGCCGATCCACGCCCTGCTGGGCTGGTTGCTCGTCCCCCTGGGACGGGCCACGCTCTACGTCTTCATCATGCACGTGTTCGTCATCATCCTGGTGACGAACCTGCGGATCGTGCCCTACGGCGACGTGTGGCTGAACACCCTGGTCTACGGGCTCGTCATCCTGACGCTCCTGCTCATGGTGCGTTCGAAGTTCCTCTTCCGGTTCGTCCCGCGATAGATTGCCACCTCGCCCCACCCGCACCCCGGAGGTCGCACCGGTGCCCGCACGTGCCCGCCCAGCGCTCGCCACGACCCTGGTCGCGGCGGGCCTGCTCGCCGCCTGCAGCCCGGGCAGCGGAGGTGACGCGGCGTCCGACGGCGCCGCCCCGTCGACGGCGGCACCCGCCGCCACGAGCGTGAGCCCCACCGAGGACGCCTCGGCGCCCGCGGCGGAGGACCTGCCGCCGATCGCCGACGCACGGCTGCGCTTCGGCCTGGCCGTGCCCGAGGGGCCGACCGGGCAGACCCTGGTCGACCTCTCCGAGGCGGTCGGCGAGAGCCCCAGCATCATCCTCTTCTACAAGGACTTCGCCCAGGACCCTCCGCTGCACGAGCTGGACGTCGTCGCCGGACGCGGCGCCGAGGCGGTGCTGTCGTGGGAGCCGTGGCGGTGGGACGAGGGGGTGGACCAGCCGGACTTCCGGTTGTCCGAGATCACCGCGGGCCGCTACGACGACTACCTCGCCGACTGGGGCGAGGCGCTGGCCACCTGGGGCAAGCCGGTGACGGTGCGGTTCGCCCACGAGATGAACGGCACCTGGTACCCGTGGGGCGAGTCGGTCAACGGCAACGAGCCCGGTGACTACGTGGAGGCATACCGGCACGTCCACGACCGGGTGACCGAGGCCGGGGCGGACAACGTGCGGTGGATGTGGAGCCCGAACTCCCTGGCCGACCCTGCGGACGACCTGTCCGGGATGTATCCCGGCGACGACTACGTGGACGTGGTCGGGGTCGACGGCTACAACTGGGGCACCGCGGCGGAGTGGAGCACCTGGCAGAGTCCTGAGGAGATCTTCGGGGCCACGCTCGACCACGTCCGCTCGCTGGCGCCCGGCAAGGAGCTGGTCGTGGCCGAGACCGCCAGCACCGCCGTCGGTGGCGACCAGGGGCAGTGGGCCGCGGACCTGGTGTCCTACCTCGGGGAGCAGGAGGACGTCACGGGGTTCGTCTGGTTCCACGCCGACGACGACGTCGCCGACTGGCGTCTGCTGGAGGACAGTCAGGACGTCCTCGAGGATGCGCTCACGGACCGTCCGTGAGGTCGGGGCCGGTCGACCCCGGTTGCCCGTCGCCCTTCCGGCGGCCGGGACCTGCCCACCTCACCGGGGCGGGCGGCCGGAGGCGCCGGGTCGACGGGCTGCCAGCGGCCATGGCCTCGTGGACGGACTCGTGCAGGCGGAAGACCCGGTCCGTGCGGTAGCGCTGCAGGCGGTCCCGGACAGGCCCGGGGGCGCAGACCAGCCGCAGATCGCCGCCGGCCGTCCGGGCGATGCGCAGACAGGTGACGAGGGCCCCCAGCCCCGAGGCGTCGACCTGCAAGACGTCGGAGAGGTCGAGGACGACGTGCGGACCGGTGTCCGCGCACGTCCTGGTGACCTGCTCGACCAGCGCGGCGGCGTGCTCCCGGTCGATCCGCCCGTACGGGCGCAGGACCGTCCAGTCGGCCGTGCCGGGCGTGTCAGGCATCGACCGAGCTCCGCGGCCCGGCGGGGACGGGTGCACTCTCGGGCGCGTGCCCGCGGTAGCCGAGGGCCGGGATGAGGACTCCGAGCATGGCCAGGTCGTAGACGACCCAGACCAGGTTGACGCCGATGCCGACCGGGTCGCCCACGCCCCCCGCCCAGCGGACCAGCGCCACCGTCGTGGCCACGACGAGCAGCACCATGGCGATCAGCTGCGGCCGGACCAGCGTCCAGGCCGGCGGGGTCGTGGCGGTCGTGGTCTTGCGGGTGACGACGAAGGACAGCGGCCGGCCGAACCAGACGTTCTTGGCCGCCGTGCTGCACGCGCGGATCCAGACCGGGAAGAGCGCCATGTTGTACTGCTGCCCCCGCAGCGTCGGGATGCCCCACCCGGCGGCCACGAAGAGCAGCTGGCTGAGCACGAGGAAGGGCACGAAGCGCACGAAGAAGTCGGGTGTGAGCCCGTCCACCGGCAGGATGCCGAGCAGCAGGTAGATCACCGGGGCCGCCAGGAAGACCACGGCGGCGAACCCGCTGAGGTAGGACCACATCGTCGAGAGGTACATGAACTTCTGCCCGATGCTCAGGCCGCGCTGCGTCAGCGGGTTGTCCCGGAGGGCGACCTGCACGGTTCCCTGGGCCCAGCGGAGGCGCTGTTTGAGCATGGACTCCAGGTCCGTCGGCGCGAGCCCGTGGGCGAGGATCTCGTGGTGGTAGACGCTCGACCACCCCAGCGCGTGCAGCCGCATGGACGTGGCCATGTCCTCGGTCACCGAGTCGGTCGCCAGGGGCATGACCGGGTGCGCCTCGTGGCCCCGCTCGACGGAGATCGCACGGACCAGCTGGTGCACCATCTCCAGGGCGCCCTCGGGCGTCCACTCGTGGTGGGTGGCCCGGTCCATCGCCTCGTCGACGTCGTCGGTGTCGAAGCCGTGGGCCAGGCTGTCCTGAAGCTCCTGGACGAAGGTCTCGTCCGAGCGGGTGAGCGACCACCCCTCCCCGTGCGCGTCGACGAGGACTGAGTCGACGTGCCGCTGGAGCATGAGCGAGACGTCGGCCATCGGCGTCCCGGCGTCGAACTGCCGACGGGCCTCGGCGACCGCCCGGTCGACCTCTTCGATGAGCCGGGCGGCGACGGGGTGCTTCGCACCGGGTCGGCGCCTGGCCTGGCGCAGCACGGTGCGCGAGGCCGACAGGGACCGCTCCATGGCGTACTCGGTGTCGCGGACGTAGCCGAGGAGCCCCTCCTCCATCAGCGCCTCGCGACGCAGCAGGGCGTTGGACCCGCAGAAGAAGGCGGCGTCCCACCCGTCCTTGCCCTGCTGGATGGGCCCGTAGAAGAGCGGCGCCTGGCTGCCGAGCGGGTCTGCGGCCGGGACGTTGGTGAAGAACTGCGGCGTCTGCACGAGGGCGACCCGGTCGTCGGTGAACCAGCCGAGCGTGCGGTCCAGGATGTGGGGCGCCGGCACCTGATCGGCGTCGAGGATGAGGATGATCTCCCCGTCGGTCTGCGCGAGGGCGTTGTTGACGTTGCCCGCCTTGGCGTGCCGGGGGCGACCGACCCATTCCTCGCCGCGGGTCAGGTAGCCCACCCCCAGCTCGGCGGCCAGCGCCTCGACCTCGGTCCGTTCCCCGTCGTCGAGGATCCACGTGCGGTGGGGGTAGGTGATCGCCCGGGCAGCCTCCGCCGTGGCGCGCACCATCGAGGGTGGCTCGTCGTAGGTGGTGATGAAGACGTCCACGCTCAGGCCGGATGGCGCGGCAGGAGGTTCACCGCGCGGCCGGGCCCGCGAGACCGTGAGCCCGAAGAGCGCCACGTCGATGAGGGTGTAGGTCTCTGCCACGACGAGGGGCACGCCGATCCACCACGCGGCCCAGTTGATCGAGTCCGTCCACCGCCAGAACAGGTAGATCGTCCCGGAGACCAGGGTCAGGACCGTGAGGGTTCGGACCACCCAGAGGGGCACGACGGGACCTCCCAGATCGCATGACGGCGGGCCGGACCCCTGCCCCGACCATAGTCGGCCCGTACCGCTCATCGCGAACGGCCTCCCCCGTCAGCCCGCCGCCTCCGTCAGGAACGCGTCCATCAGCGGCCCGACGGTCGTCGAGCCGAACTCCCCCTCCTCCACGAAGATCGCCACCGCAAGGTCGCCCTGGACGGCGACCATCCACACGTGCGTCTGCGGCGGGTCCTGCGTGCCGGACTCCGCCGTGCCGGTCTTGGCCAGCACCGGCTCCCCCGGGTTGTCGGCCAGCATCGAGGCGCTGCCGTCGGTGACCACGGCCCGCATCATCGTGCGCAGCCCCTCCGCCTCCTCGGTCGACAGGCTCCCCTCCGGCTCCGGCACCTCCTGGCCCGCGACCACGCGCGGCACCACCGGCCCGCCCTCTGCGACGCTCGCCGCCACCACCGCCATCGCGGCGGGCGAGGCCAGCACCGAGCCCTGCCCGATGAGGCTCGCGGCGTGCTCCGTCTGCGACCCCGCCTCGTCGGGGACGCTGCCGCTGAACGCCGTGACCGGCATCTCCCACACGGCTCCGACCCCGAGGTCCCGCGCGGCCCGCGCCAGCTCCTCCATGGGTATGCGGTCGCGCTCACCGATGAGGGCGGTGTTGCAGGAGTTGGCCATCGCCGTGACGAGCGGAATGTCGCCCAGCGCGGACTCCGGGTAGCCGGGGACGTTGGTGAACTCGTAGCCGTCCACCGTCAGCGTCGGCTCGCACCGCACCGTCGACTCCGGCGTCAGGCCCGCCCGCAGGAGCGCCAGCGCGGACGCGAGCTTGAACGTCGACCCGGGTGGGTACTGACCGGCCAGCGCCGTCGAGATCCCTTCGGAACCGGGACCGTTCGCGAGGGCCAGCACGTCGCCGGTGCTGGGCTGCAGCGCCACGAGGGCGCTCGCGGGCCCGACGTCGGCGAGCACGTCCTCGGCCAGCTCCTGCAGGTCGAGGTCCAGCGTGACCTGCAGCGGCTCGGGCTCCACGCCCTCCCGGTCCAGCAGCTCGGAGCCCTCGCCGGTGTCGGGGTCGACGGCCGAGACGACCAATCCGGGCTCGCCGCGTAGCTGGTCGTCGAAGGCCGCCTGCAGCCCCGAGAGCCCGACGACGTCGCCGATGGCGTAGCGCTCCGGGTCGGAGTCCACGAGCTCGGCGGTGACCTCCCCCACGGTGCCGAGCAGCGGCTGGGCGAACGTCCGCGTCGGCCCCAGGACCTGGGTGGCGTCCAGGGCGACCGCGCCGGGGATCTCCTCGGTGGCGGCGACGAGCCGCTCCCCCTCCTCGTCGCTCTGCCGGTAGGTGATGAGCCGGACGAAAGCCTCGGGCCCCGCCGCGGCGACGGACGCGGCATACCCCTCCGGGTCGGTCCCGGCCGCCTCGGCGAGCCGGCGCGCGGACTCCTCGACCTCCTGCGCCTCGACCCGGGTCTTGTCGATGCCGACGTGCCACACCGGTCGGGCGGTGGCCAGCTCCTCGCCGTCGCGGTCGAGGATCTCGGCGCGCGGCTGCCCGGTCTCCTCCACGGCGAACACCCGGCCGTCGGGCACGCCCACCAGCGCCGGGTCCCAGGTGGCGGCCCACTCGTCCTCGACGACCTGCATCCGCACCGGCACCTCGCGCGCCAGGTCCTCGCCCTCGCCGGGCAGGTCCCAGGTCAGCTGCAGGCGCGCCTCGGCCACGTCCTCGGTGTCGGAGACGTCGAGCACCTGCACGTCGAGCGGCACCTCGCCGAGCGCGGCGTAGGCCTCCTCGCGCCGGGCCTGAGCATCCGCGGGGACGCCGTCGACCATCGGCACCGCGTCGAACTCCCCCGTCTCCAGCGCCGCGGCCACGGCGTCGGCGACCTCCTGGGGCGAGCCCTCGACCGCCGGCTCGCAGGCCGTCAGGACGAGGACGCCGACGAGGCTCGCAGCGAGGGCGGGGCCGGAGGTCCGGCAGCTGAGGTACATCTGCCCACCGAAGCAGGCCGACCAGCCGGAGACAAGGTTGGGGGACCGATGCAACGTCACCGACGTGGTGTCCGGTGCACAGCCTTGTCCCGACGAGACCCCTCAGCTCCAGTCGCGCAGGTCCACGACGGGTCCGTCGCCCGGCGACAGCGCCTCGACCACCTGGACGCGGGTGCTGAAGCGCAACCCCTCGCGCACCCGGTCAGCCACCCGGCGGGCGAGCTCGTCGCCATCGCCGTCGGGCCCGGTGGTCGTCGCGCCGGCGCCGGGCTCCCCGCCGCTGGCAGCGGCGGGCACCACCTCGCACCGCAGCTGGTCGACGTGGTCGACCCGCTCGATGACGAAGCGGTAGTCGGCGACCCCCTCCACCCCCTCCATGACGGAGGCGACCTGGCGCGGGTGCAGGAACATGCCCCGCACCTTCACCGCCGCCCCCGTCCGGCCCAGCACCCCGCGCAGCCGCAGCGAGCCGTCCGGCCCCAGCGTCCACCCGGACAGGTCGCCGGTGCCGAAGCGCACGAGCGGGTAGTCGCTGCGCAGCAGCGTCACCACGACCTCGCCCTCGGTCTCGTCGGTCACCGGCCGGCCGGTGCCGATCTCGCACACCTGAACGTCCACCCCGTCGGCCAGCACCATCCCGTGCCCGGCCAGCGGGTCCTCCCCCGCCGGCTCCCACGCCAGCAGCCCGGTCTCCCCCGTGCCGTAGGCCATCCGCGCCATCGGCACCCGCTCGGCCAGCACCGCGCGCAGCGACTCCGGCAGCGGCTCGGCCGTCATCAGCGCCCGCTCCAGCCGCCACCGGTCCGCCTCCACACCGTCCAGCCCGTCGAACCGCTCGATCAGCGCCTTGAGGTAGGACGGCAGCCCGACGTAGCCGGTCACCCCCAGGTCGGCGATCGCCCGGGCCTGCAGGTCCTGGTTGCCGATCCCGGCGGGCACGACCGCCGCCCCGACCGACCGCGCACCCTGCTCGAGCATCGCCCCGGCCGGCGAGAGGTGGTAGCCGAAGCAGTTGATCACCACGTCGTCGCCGCCGACGCCCAGGTCGGCCAGCGCCTGCCCCCACCGCCAGTCGGCACCCTCCAGCTGCGGCTCGTAGAGCGGCCCGGGCGACTGGAACCACCGCGCCACGTCCGCGTCCGCGGCGAGCATGCCGCCGTGCGGCGGGTCGGCCTGCTGCCGCTCGACCAGCTCGTCCTTGGACAGCACCGGCAGCGCGCCGAGCCCGCCGGGACGGCATACCTCCTCGACGGTGAGCCCCGCCTCGGCCAGCCGGGCGGCGAAGCCCGGCACGCGCTCGGCGGCGCGCCGCAGGCTCTGCTCCAGCACGGGCGCGAGGGCCTCCTCGCGGGCCTTGAGGGCAGCCTGGATCGACATGGTCACTCCTTGGGGAAGGTGGGGGTCTACAGCCAGCGCTTGCGGCGCTTGTAGTGCTTGACGTCGCGGTAGCTCTTGCGGCTGCCCTCGTCGCCGAGGCCCAGGTAGAACTCCTTGACGTCGGGGTTCTCCCGCAGCTCGGCCGCGGGGCCCTCGAGCACGATCCGGCCCTGCTCCATGATGTAGCCGTGGTCGGCCACCTCCAGGGCCCGCCGGGCGTTCTGCTCGATGACGAGCACGGTCAGCCCGGTCTCGTCGTTGAGCCGCTTGATGTAGCCGAAGATCTCCTGCACCAGCAGCGGCGCCAGCCCCAGGCTCGGCTCGTCGAGCATGAGCAGCTTGGGCCGGGCCATGAGCGCCCGCCCGATGGCGAGCATCTGCTGCTCGCCGCCGGAGAGGTAGCCGGCGACCCGGGCCCGCATGTCGGCCAGCTTGGGGAAGAACTCGTAGACCATCTCCAGGTCCGAGGAGGACTCCTTGCCCGAGCGGGTGTAGGCGCCGGCGACGAGGTTCTCCGCGACGGAGAGGTGCTCGAAGACGTGCCGCCCCTCCATGCACAGGCTCATCCCGCGGGTGACCCGGTCGGAGGGCTCCATCCGGGTGATGTCCTCCCCCGCGAAGGAGATGGACCCGTCGGTGACCTCGCCGCGCTCGCTGGGCAGCAGCCCGGAGACCGCCTTGAGCGTGGTCGACTTGCCGGCCCCGTTGGAGCCGAGGAGCGCCACGATCCTGCCCTCCGGCACGCCGAGCGAGAGGCCGCGCAGCACGAGGATGACGTCGTCGTAGATGACCTCGACGTTGTTGAGGACCAGCAGGTCCGAGTCCTTCGCGCCGGGGCCGCCCCCGGGCGCGGAGGCCGCGCCCGGGGTGACTCCTGCGGTGGTGCTCATGGCGTGGCGCCCGCCTCGACCTCGACCATCTCGCCGCCCTCGGCGGTGTAGATGCCGGTGGAGGTGGACCCGCGGTGGGAGTCGGCGGAGAACTCGATGTTGCCCTCACCGATGACGCCGCCGGTGTCGATGGCGCCCATGGTCTCCAGCGCCTCGCGGATGGCCGGGCCGGTGATCTCGCCGTCCTCGGCGGCCTTCTCCATGCCCTCGGCCATGACGTGCATGACCATCCAGCCCTGCACCCAGGAGGTGCCCTTGCTGGCCGGGTCCTCGCCCTGCTCCTCCAGGTAGGCGATCATCTCCTCGTGGCCGTCCTTCTCGGCGGTGATCGGCGCGAACGGCTGGACGAGCATGTGGCCCTCGGCGACGTCGGCGCCGGCGGTGTCGATGAACAGCTCGTTGCCGCACCAGTTGAGGCAGACGATCTTCATGTCCAGGTTCTGCGCCGCGATGTCCTTGGCGACCTGCGCCGCCGGGGAGGCGACGTTCTGGATGACGATGTACTCCGCGCCCTGGCTCTGCGCCTGGGAGAGCAGGCCGACGTAGTTCTGCTGGCCGCCGGGCATCGCGTAGGCCTGGTAGCCCAGGTCGAGGCCCTCCTCGGAGACCCACGCCTCGCCGTCGGCGACCGGGGCCTGGCCGAACGGGCTGTCGTGGTGGAAGACCGCGACCTCGGCGCCGCCGCCGGAGTCCTCGGCGATCCAGTTGAGCGCGACGCGCATCTGGTCGGAGTAGGTCGGCGCCACGACGAAGTTGTAGGGCGCCTCCTCCGGGTCGGTGAGGCTCTCGGCGAACGAGCCGGACATGAACGGCAGCTCGTCGTCGGCGACCTTGGTGTGCAGCGCCTCGGTGTCACCGGTGCCCCAGCCCTGGATGGCCACGACGCCGTCGTTGACGTACTGCTTGTAGAGCTGCTCGGCCTGCGGGACCTCGTAGGCGTAGTCGTTGGAGATGGCCTCGATCTCCCGGTCGGCCACGCCGCCGTTCTCGTTGCGCCAGTCGACGTAGGCCAGCATGCCCTCGTTGTAGGGGGCGCCCACGTCGCCGGTCGCGCCGGTGAGGTCGGCGATCATCCCGACCTTGATCGGCTCGCCCGAGTCGCCGCCGGCGTCACCGCCACCGCCGTTGCCGCCGTCGTCGCTGCCGCAGGCGGACAGGCCCAGCGCCAGCGCGGCGAGGGAGGCGACGAACGCGCCACGTCCAGTGCTCTTCATGATGGTTCTCCTCGTTGAGAGTTGTGGTGGGGATCTAGTAGCGGAAGGGCCAGAAGCGGATGTACTCCTTGGCGCGTTCCCACAGCCTGTTGAGGCCGCGGGGCTCGATGATGAGGAACAGGATGATGACCAGGCCGAAGATCGCGTTCTGGATCGCCGGGAGCTGGCTGGACAACCACGGGGCGGCGGGGCCGACCACGTCGGCGAGCTCGCGGATGAGCACCGGCAGCAGCGACATGAACACCGCGCCGTAGACGGCGCCGGCGATGCTGCCCAGGCCGCCGACGATGATCATCGCCAGGTACATGATCGAGACGTTGAGGGTGAACGCCTCCCAGGTGACCGTCTCGGTGTAGTGCGCGGTCAGCGCGCCGGCCAGGCCGACGAACCCGCTGGAGACCGCGAACGCGGTGAGCTTGGCCCGGGTGAGGTTGATCCCGATCGCTTCGGCGGCGATGTCCTGGTCGCGCACGGCCATGAACGAGCGGCCCAGGCCGGTGCGGAAGAGGTTGCGCGCGGCCATCACGGCGATCGCCGCCAGGACCAGGAGGATCCAGTACCAGCTCTGCTCGAAGGACTCCCGCGGCAGCGTCCAGCCGAGGACGTTGAGCCGGTCGAGGGTGATGTAGCCGCGGCCCTCGGTCAGCCAGCCCCAGCGGCGGATGATGAACTCGATGATCTGCTGGGAGGCCAGGGTCGCGATCGCCAGGTAGAGCCCCTTGAGGCGCAGGCCCGGCAGGCCGAAGAAGGTGCCGATCACCGCGGTGAAGACCACCGCGAACGCGATCGCCAGCGGTACTGGCATCCCCATCCGTTCGGACAGCAGCGCCGAGGAGTAGGCCCCGACGGCGAGGAAGCCGCCCTGGCCCAGGCTGATCTGGCCGGTGTAGCCGACGAGGATGTTCAGGCCCACCGCGCCGATGACGGCGATGAGGATCGTGTTGACGATCGAGAGCCAGTAGTTGTCCAGCACGAACGGCAGGACGATCAGCAGCACGACCATGAGGCCGAGGCGGAAGAGCTCCGCGCGGGTGCTGCGCAGACGCAGCTCGGAGGAGTATGTCCGGTGGTAGATGCCGGTTGCGGTCGCCATGTCAGACCCTCTCGATCCGCGTCTCGCCGAAGATGCCGTAGGGCTTGACCAGCAGGATCAGCACGAGCACCACGTAGGGGATGACGGTGGCCAGTCCGGGGTCGAGGTAGCCGGAGACGAACTGCTTGAGCAGGCCGATGGTCAGGCCACCGACGATCGTGCCGGGGACCGAGTCGAGCCCGCCGAGGATGACCACCGGGAAGACCAGCAGGCCGAAGGCGGCCAGGTTCTGGTCGACCGCGGAGATGTCGGCCAGCAGCACACCGGCGATGAGCGCCGAGACCGCCGCCAGCACCCAGGCGAGGGCGAAGATGCGCCGCACCGAGATGCCCATCGTCATCGCCGCCTGCTGGTCGTCGGCCACGGCGCGCATCGCGATGCCGTGCCGCGACCGGCGGAAGAAGATCGTGAAGGCGGTCAGCACGACCGCGGCGATGAGGATGACGAGCAGCCGGTTGAGCGGCACCGTCGCACCGAGGAAGTCCACCGACCCGCGCGGCAGGATCGCCGGCTGGCTCTTGACGCTGGTGCCGTAGAACATCTGCACCAGGGCGTTGAGCAGCATCGACAGGCCGATCGTCACCATGATGATGCTGATCGGGTCCTCGCCGATCATCGGCCGCAGGATGAACCGCTCGACGACCACGCCGAGGATCGTGGCGACCACGACGCCGACCGCGACGGCCGCGATGAGCGGCAGCCCCATCACGACGAAGGCCGTGTAGAACATGTAGGCCCCGACGAGCAGGAACTCGCCCTGGGCGAAGTTGATGACGCTCGTGGCCTTGTAGATGAGCACGAAGCCCAGCGCGGCCAGCGCCAGGATCGCGCCGTCGGCCAGCCCGTAGACCAGCAGGTTGAGGAAGGTGCTCATCGGCGGCCACTCCAGACGGGTCGACGACCCCGGCCCTCCGGGATCGAGTAGGTGGTCAGGTCGAAGATCGTCAGCGACAGCTCCCGCAGGATGGACGTGCCGTCCTGGTAGGTCACCCGGCTGGAGATCCCCACCGAGTCGTCGCCCCTGCGCAGGGCCGCGATGAGGTCGGCGTAGCGCTCGTCGATGACGTTGCGCCGCACCTTTCGGGTGCGGGTGATCTCGTCGTCGTCGGGGTCCAGCTGCTTGTGCAGGAGCAGGAAGCGGGCCACCCGGATCGACTCGGGCAGGTCCTCGTTGGCCCGGGTGATCTCCTCGGCGACCAGCTCGTAGACCTCGGGCTTGCCGGCCAGGTCGGTGTAGGTGGTGTAGCTGAGCCGCTCGTGCTCGGCCCAGGAGCCGACGGTGCCGGGGTCGATGGTGATCATCGCGGTCATCCGCTCGCCCTCGCGGTTGGGGCCGAAGACGACCGCCTCCTCGACGTAGGGGCTGAACTTGAGCTTGTTCTCGATGAACGCGCTGGAGTAGCGGCTGCCGTCGGGGGCGGTGAGCACGTCCTTGGCCCGGTCGATGACGACCAGGTGGCCGTCCTCGTCGAGGTAGCCGGCGTCGCCGGTGTGCAGCCAGCCCTCGGGGTCGACCGTCTTGGCCGTCTCCTCCGGCTGGCGGTGGTAGCCGCGGAAGACCGAGGCGGAGCGCAGCAGGATCTCCCCGTCGTCGCTGATCCGCAGGTCGGTGCCCGGGATCGGCTGGCCGACCGTGTTGAAGGCGATGTCATCGTCGCGGTGGACCACGGCGATGCCGCAGATCTCGGTCTGGCCGTAGATCTGCTTGAGGTTGACCCCGATGGCGTGGAAGAAGCGGAAGACGTCCGGCCCCAGCGGCGCACCGCCGGTGTAGGCGCGGCGCACCCGGGACAGGCCGAGCTGGTCGCGCACCGGGCGGGTGCTGACCTGGTCGGCCAGCCAGCTCATCGGGCCTCCCCCGCCCTTGCCGTGGACGCGCGCCTGCGCGGCCCGGTCGCCCACGTCATACCCCCACCCGAAGATCTTGCGCTTGAGCCAGCCGGCCTCGTCGATGCGCACCTGCACCTCCGAGAGCATCGACTCCCAGATCCGCGGCGGGGAGAACATCACGTCCGGCCCGATCTCGCGCAGGTCGTTGCGCTGGGTGGAGGCGTCCTCGGGGAAGGAGATCGTCAGCCCGCGGGACAGGCCGATCGCCACCGCCAGCATCTGCTCGCCGATCCAGGCGAACGGCAGGAAGGAGACGTAGCGGAAGGTGTGGTCGGCCGGGTCGATCTCGGTGAGGTGGTCGGCCATCGTCAGCAGGTTGCGGTGGGACAGCTCGCCGAGCTTGGGCTTGGAGGTGGTGCCCGAGGTGGTGCAGATGACCGCGATGTCCTCGGGGGTGCTGCGGGCGATCTCGTCCTCGAACCAGGTCGGCTGCTGCTCGGCCCGGCGGCGGCCGGCGGCCTCGACCTCGGTGAAGTCGACCAGCCACGGGTCGTCGTAGGACTCTAGGCCGTGCGGGTCGTAGTAGACGACCTGCTCGACGAGCAGGCTCTCGCTGGTCTCGCGCAGGCGGAGCAGCTTGTCGACCTGCTCCTGGTCCTCGACGACGACGACGCGGGCGCGGGACATCGACAGGATGTGCTCGAGCTCCTCGCCGATCGAGGTGGGGTAGATGCCCACGACCGCGGCGCCCATGCTCTGGGCGGCCAGCTCGGCGATGAGCCACTCGGGGCGGTTGTCGCCCAGGACGGCGACGATCTCGCCGCGCTGCACGCCGTAGCCGGCCAGGCCGTGGGCGAAGTCCTCGACCCGCTGGCGGTAGTCGGCCCAGGTCAGCGGCTGCCAGATGCCGTAGAGCTTCTCCTGCATGGCCACGCCGTCTGGGCGGGTCTTCGCCAGGTCGAGCATGAGCCGCGGGAAGGTCGCGGTGTCCAGGTCGACGGGGGTCTGGGCCGAGGACTTCATCCTGGTCGTCGCGGTCGCCATCGTCAGGCCCCCTGCTTCTCGTCCTCGTCGGCGCCGAGGTATGCCTCGATCACCGCCGGGTCGGCCTTGACCTCGTCGGGGGTGCCGTCGGCGATGAGCTTGCCGAAGTCGAGCACGCTGACCCGGTCGGAGACGTCCATGACGACGTTCATGTCGTGCTCGATGAGCATGACGGTGACGCCGGCGAGCTCGTGGACGTCGAGGACGTAGCGTGCCATGTCCTCCTTCTCCTCGGCGTTCATGCCGGCCATCGGCTCGTCGAGGAGCAGGAGCGCGGGCTGTATGCAGAGCGCGCGCCCGAGCTCGACGCGCTTCTGGATGCCGTAGGCCAGGGCGCCGACCGGCTTGTTGCGGAACTCCTGCAGCTGGAGCAGGTCGATGACCTCCTCGACGAGGTGCCGGTGCTCGATCTCCTGCTTCCGGGCCGGGCCGAACCAGAGCATCGAGGCCATCACGCTGTGCCGCATGTGGATGTGCCGGCCGAGCATGAGGTTCTCCAGCACCGTCAGGTGGGAGAAGAGCTCGATGTTCTGGAAGGAGCGGGCCACGCCGAGGCGGGCGACCTTGAAGGGGGGCAGCTGGGTCAGCAGGTGGTGGCCCTCGGCGACGTCCTTGCCGGTGACGTCCTGGCCGCCGCCGGTGTGGAGGCGGATCTGCCCCTCCTGGGGGTGGTAGATGCCGCTGATGCAGTTGAGCAGCGAGGACTTGCCGGCGCCGTTGGGGCCGATGATCGCGTGCACGTCGCCCTGGGTGACGGTAAAGGAGACGTCGGTCAGCGCCTTGACGCCGCCGAAGCGCAGCGAGATGTCGTCCACCTCGAGCAGCGGCAGGCCGGTCGGGCGGCTGCTGCCGTTGAGCGAATGCTGGTAGGCCCTGGTCAGCACGGGCGGGTCCTCGTCACGGGCACTCCTTCGGGTCGTCCTCGATCCGTATCGGAGGTTGACGCTACATTTTCACTATCTGGAAATCAAGGGTTGTCTGCAGAAAGTTTTCGACGCATGATGGTACGGAACCCACACGTGATGGAAGATGGCCCGCATGCCGAACAGTGACGCCGGGGGCGAGGGCCAGGCCCGGGGGGGCCTGGGCACCGTCCGCAACGCCGTGCAGCTCCTCGAGCTGCTCAGCGACGGACCCGCCTACCAGCACCTCACCGACCTGGCCGAGCGCAGCCAGTTCTCGGTGCCGACGGTCCACCGGCTGCTGCGCTCGCTCGTGCTGGCCGACCTCGTCGTGCAGGACCCGCGGTCCTCGCGCTACGGCCTGGGGCCGGAGCTGACCCGGCTGTCCAACCACTACCTGTCCCGGCTGCCGCTGCTCGGGGCGCTGGCGCCCTACCTGACCCAGGTGCGCGACCAGGTCGGCGCGACCGTCCGGGTGCAGACCCTGGTGCGCTGCGAGGTCGTCGACATCGACCGGGTCGACGGGCAGGACCGTGGCCCCTACCGCGACACCCACCGCGTGCACCACGCCCTCGACAGCGCCGGCGGGCGGGTCCTCGGCTCCCGCGGCGACGCCGACCAGTGGGCCCGGCTGCTGGAGTCGGCACCGGCGGAGCTGGTCGAGATCGCCCGCGGCCAGCAGGAGACCTGGGCCGCGGCCGACCACCTGGCCGTGACCCCGGAGGACCCGATGCTGCCCGCCGAGGTCGCCGTCCCGGTCGTCGACGGCCAGGGCACGACGGTCGCCGCGCTGGCGGCCACGGTCGACGACACCACCGACGAGCCGCACGTGGCCACCGTGGCCGCACACCTCGGCCGGGCTGCACGGGCCGCGGGAAGGACGCTGGGCCATGCGTGAGGGGGACGGGACCGCGGAGGCGAGCTCCACCTCATACCCTCGGTCCATGCCGGACGAGCGCGCGTGGGCGGACGTCGTGGGACGGCTGGGGCTGCTCACCCCCTATGAGTCGCTGTGGGAGCCCGGCGAGAGGTCGGGCACCTGGATGTCCGGGGCGACGGTGAACCTGTCCGTGTCGTGCGTCGAGCGGCACCTGGCCGAGCGGGGCTACCAGGTCGCGCTGCACTGGGAGGGCGAGCCGGGCGACCGGCGGAGCCTGACCTACGCCGAGCTGCACGAGCAGGTCGTCGCGCTCGCACGGTCGCTGCGGCAGATGGGCGTGGGCGTCGGCGACAAGGTCGGGCTGCACCTGGGCTGGCTGCCCGAGACGGTCGTGGCGATGCTGGCCTGCGCGCGGATCGGGGCGGTGCACACGGTGCTGCCGGCGCCGCTGCCGGTGGAGCCGCTGGCCGACCGGCTCTCGCTGCTGGACCTCAAGGTGCTCTTCACCCAGGACGGCGCGTGGCGCCACGGGACGGTGCTGCCGCTCAAGGCGCGGGCCGACGAGGCGATGCTGGCCGCCGGCGGGATCGAGCACACGGTCGTCGTGCGGCGCACGGGGATGGACGTGCAGTGGTACGAGGGCGACCGGTGGCTGCACGACCTACTGGCGGGGTCGCGGCCGGGGGTCGGGGAGGGGCGGCCCGAGCTCAACGGCGACGCGGTCGCGCTGCCGGTCGACCACCCGGTGGCGAGCATCCCGCTGGCGAACCGGGGCGGCCAGGCCGTCTCGATCGTGCACGGGACCGGGACGATGCTGGCCGGTGCGGTCGCGGTGCACGAGCACCTGTCGACCGGCGGGCCGTTCTGGTGCGTGGGCGACATCGCCTGGGCGGTGACGCAGTTCCACGGGATCTACGGGCCGCTGGCGGGCGGGGCGACGACGGTGATGTTCGAGGGCACCCTCGACGTGCCCAACCACCAGCGGGCGTGGGACATCATCCGGCGGTATGGCGTGGAGTCGCTGCTGACCAGCCCGTCGGTCATGCGGACCGTGCGGGGCTGGGCCCGGGAGATGCCCGGGATCTCGGGGATCCCGACGCTGCGGCGGGTGGCGACGGCCGGGGAGCCGGTCGAGGAGGAGCTGGCCGCGTGGCTGCGCGGGGCGTTCGGCGTCGAGGGGACCGAGGTGGCCGACGCCTGGGGGCAGCTGGAGCTGGGCGGGATCGTGCGGATCACCGGGCTGTCCGACGCGCCGCCCCTGCCCGACTGCGGGCTGACGATCGTGGACGTCGACGGGGTGCCGGTGCCGGCCGGGGAGACCGGCGAGGTCGTGCTGACCAGGCCGTGGGCCGCGACGATGGTGGGGGTCGAGGGCGACTCGGCCGGCGTGGCCGAGGCGCACTGGACGCGGCACCCGGGGGTCTATGCGACCGGCGACCTGGGGCGGGTCGACGAGGACGGGGCGGTGCAGTTCCTGGGCCGGACCGACGACGTGGTGTCCATCTCGGGGCAGCTGGTGTCGCTGCGGGAGGTCCGGGAGGTACTGACGGAGCACCCCTACGTCGACCGGGCCGAGGTGACCTGGCGCAAGGACCCCGAGCTGGGGCGGTCGCTCGTGGCGGCGGTGACGTTGTCGCGGGCTGCGGGTGGCGGGGGCGCAGCTGGTTCCGGTGCTGCGGCCGGTGGGGCGGGCTCGGCCGACCTCGACGCCATCGCCGTGGACCTCATGGACACGGTGCGCGAGCTGCTCGGCGGCCTGGCCCGCCCGCGGGCCCTGCTGGTCGTGGACCGGTTCGGCGAGGAGCTGGGCCGACGGGAGCGGGCGCAGGCCATCGCGACATTGGCGACGCCCGACCGGCTGGGCGCCCCGCGGTCGGTGACCTGGGAGCAGGTGCTGGTCGCCGCCGGGCATCCGGTGGGCTGAGGCGCACCAAGGTCGAACGCCCCCGGCGAGTCACGTCGCCGCAGGAGCAGGGGACGCCTCCTGCCCAGAACTGGTGTGACCAATATCTCGTCAACCCCTTTACGTCAACCTGAAGCAGCGCTACCTTGAACGAGGAATCGTCAAGTTTTCGTAAAGAAGCGGTCGGTTTCAGGTAAAGCAGGACAGACGACCCAGCCCCGCTCACGCAATGGGTGACGTGACGGTGAGCGCGAGCAACCGGGGTCGCCTGCGGCGTGGGGTGAACTCTGGGGAGGGTTCATGTTGTGCGAAAACAGGTGCTGCGTCGGAGGGGTGACCTTCGACTCTTTGACCGAGAAGCAGACGGTCGAGGCGGTTCTCGACGAGCTGCGACAGGGGCGAGGGGGGTGGTTGGTCACACCCAACATCGACATCCTCCAGCGCTCGCGCGACGCCACTCTGCGTGAGCTGGTCAACTCCGCCAACCTCGTCGTCTGCGACGGGATGCCCGTGATCTGGGCCGCCCGGCTCGCAGGCACCCCCCTGCCGGAGCGGGTGACGGGCTCGTCGCTGATCTGGACCCTCACCGCCGGTGCTGCCCGTGAGGGGCACCGGGTGTTCCTCCTGGGCGCCGCCGACGGCGTGGCCGAGCTGGCGGCGCACCAGCTCAACGCGCGCCACCCCGGCGCCGAGGTCGTCGTCGGCGTCTACTCCCCGCCCCTCGGCTTCGAACGCTCCGCGGAGCAGATGGCCCTGCTGACGGAGCGCCTCCACGGCGCCCACCCGGCCATCGTCTTCTGCGGCTTCGGCTTCCCCAAGCAGGAGCGACTCATCCAGGGCATCCTCGAGGAGTTCCCCGGGGTGTGGTTCGTGGGATGCGGCGGCGCCATCGACATGGCGGCCGAACGGATCCCGAGGGCACCGACGCTGCTGCAGAGGGTCGGGCTCGAATGGGCCTACCGTCTCGTTCGTGAACCGCGTCGGCTCGCCAGACGCTACCTCCTGGACGACCTGCCCTTCGCCCTGCTGCTCCTCATGGGCACCACGACCACCGGCATCCGGACCCGAGCACATCGCGTTCATCTGCGCGGGAACGCCTTGGCGGCATGACCTTGTCCGACGCGACCGTCCGTGCGGCGCCCACCAGGACCCGAGGTCCGAGGCCCCAGGCGATGCGGCAGCAGGAGATGGCGGCCGTGGCGCCGACGGCTGTCTGCGCGGTCACCGTCACGCACAACAGTGCGGGCCACCTCCCCACGCTGCTGAACAGTCTGCAGGCCCAGCTCCACGACTCCATCCGCCTGTCGGCGATCGTGGTCGACAACGCGTCCACCGACGACAGCGTGGAGGTGGCCGGGGCGCACCCGGGAGTCACCGTGGTCACCGCCGGTGGCAACCTCGGGTACGCCGGGGGCATCAACGTGGCGGTCCGCACCGTTCCGCCCGTCGACGCGGTGCTCATCCTCAACCCCGACCTGGTCCTTGAACCTGGCGCCGTGGCGGCCCTCGTGTCGACGATGCGACGCACGGGCGCCGCGGTGGTGGTCCCGCAGATCCGGGACAGCGACGGGGACGTCTACCCCTCACTGCGGCGAGAACCGACACGGCGAACGGCCTTGGGGGATGCCCTCTTCGGCAGCCGTCTGCGCCGGCGGCCGGGGTCGACCAGCGAGACCGTGTGGGCTCGCGCCGGGTATGAGGTGGCGCACCAGATCGACTGGGCCACCGGGGCGGCCCTCCTCGTGCGGCGGGACGCTCTTGACGAGGTCGGCGAGTGGGACGAGCGGTTCTTCCTCTACTCGGAGGAGACGGACTACATGCGCAGGGTCCGCGATGCCGGGGGCGCCATCTGGTACGAGCCCGCTGCCCGGGTCCACCACCGCCAAGGAGGCTCCGGGACCTCCGTGGACCTCGACGTCCTCCTCACCGTGAACCGTGTCCGGTATGCCCGGAAGCACCAGTCTCCCCGCAGAGCCGCCCAGTTCCGTGCCGCCGTGGTCCTGGGCGAGGCGCTTCGCTCGTACGCCCCGGTCCACCGGGCGGCGCTCCGGACACTGCTGCGGGAGTCGTCCTGGATCGACCTGCCGCACGCGGACCGGGGAACCCCCCGCACCGGTCTGGGTGGTTCCATCATCATCCCCGCGCACAACGAGTCAGCCGTGCTCGGACGGACGCTCGATGCCGTCACCCCGCTGTGCCAGGCCGGGGTGGAGGTCGTCGTCGCTGCCAACGGCTGCTCCGACGGCACGGTCGAGATCGCCCGGGCGGCACCAGGCACCCGCGTCCTGGACCTCCCCGCCCCAGGTAAGACCGCCGCCCTCAACGCGGCCGACGCCGTGGCCGGGTCCTGGCCCCGGCTCTACCTCGACGCGGACGTCACCGTTACGCCGCGGGCGGTCATGGACGTCTTCACGCAGCTGCAGTCCGGAGCCCTGGCCGCCCGGCCGCCCTACGTGTGGGACCTGCGCGGTGCGGGGCCGCTCGTGCGCAGCTACTACCGCGCCAGATCGCGGATGCCGTCGATGTCACGAGCGCTCTGGGGCGCCGGCGTCTACGCACTCAGCAAGGAGGGACACCGGCGGGTCGCTCCCTTTCCCGACGTCATCGCGGACGACCTGCTCGTCGACTCGACCTTCGCGCAGGACGAGAAGGTCGTCGTACCGACGGATCCGGCGGTGGTCCGGACCCCGCGCACGACGACTGCGCTCCTGACGGTTCTCCGCCGTCAGGCCCGTGGCCCCGCCCAGCTGGGGGTGAGCACGTCGGCCTCCACCGTCCGTGAGCTGGCCAGCACGGTGACGGGACCGCTGAGTCTTCTGGATGCGGTCGTCTACGCCAGCCTTGCCATCGCTGCGCGCAGCGGACGTGACCCGGCCGGGACCGTCTGGGAACGCGACGCCACCAGTCGAGGTCCCTCGTGAGCACAGCCTTCGTCACCACCTCCTACGCACCGGACTTCGACCGGTTCGCCCGCCTTCACGACTCCGTGGTCCAGTACAGCGACCTGATGCACTACGCGTTCGTCCCTCGTGCGGACGTCGACCTGTTCGCGCCGCTCACCCGCTCAGGACGCCTGCGGTTGACGAGCACGCGGGAGGTGCTGTCGTCGACCATCGTCACCACCGAGTGGCTCAACCGCACCGTTGCACGACTTCCCGGTCTGCCGTCTGCCGTCCAGATCGCAGCGGTGAACGTGCGAAGACCCTGGCCACCGATGCGGGGATGGATCCTCCAGCAACTGGTCAAGCTGGCCGCCGCCGAGCACGTGGACGCCGACACCCTGGTCTTCGTCGACTCCGAGACCCAGCTCATCCGCCCGGTGACCGAGACCACCTTCCGGCGTGGGGGATGCACCCGGCTGTTCCGGTTGCCCGAAGGTGTCCATGAAGGCATGGCACGTCATCGGGCCTGGCACCGGAGGGCACATCGGCTGCTGGCACTGGACCCGTTCGACGATCCCCCCTACGACGACTTCATCGGGGGCATCACCTCGTGGGACACCACGCTGGTGCGCGACTGCACCGATCGGGTCGCCCAGGTGGCCGGCCGGCCCTGGCAGACCGTCATCGGCAGGTGCCTGGACATCTCCGAGTACACCCTCTACGGCGAGTACGTCATGAACCTCGCCTCGCCGGCCCAGCGCGCCTTCCAGTCCGACAGACCGCTGTGTCATGTCTATTGGCAGCGGGAACCGCTGAACAGGAGGAGTGCACGCGAGTTCGTCGACAGCCTCGCGGACGACGACATCGCCATCCATGTCCAGTCCAACGCGCACACCCCGCCGGAGATCGAGCGCTACGTGCACGACGCGGTCAGGGAGGCAACCCGATGATGCGGCGGCCGTCGGTCAGGAACTCAGGCGGACCGGGATCGGTCGCCCCCCTGCTGATCGTTCTCGTCGTCGTCCTGGCCTCGTGCGAGGCGGCCTCGACGTCGGCGGACGACAGGGCCAGCTCCCCTCCCACGCGGGTCGGTGGAGAACCGACCGTCCGCCCGGTCGACGGCGGCACGGACTACTACGCACAGTTCACGAACGGTCTGCCGACGTCGGCGGACCATTTCCCCGTCGGTGTGTGGTTCGAGAGCCTCGTCTCTGCCGAGGACGTGGCCCAGGACCGCAGCCTGGGCATCAACACCTATGTCGAGGTCACCGCCAACTCCGACCTGTCCCTGGCCACCGAGGCCGGGATGTCGCTGATCGTCAGCTCGGACGACCGGCGGGCTCACGGCTTCCTCGTGACGGACGAGCCGGACATGTGGGCCGGCGCCGGCTCGGAGGAGTGGTCGGGAAACTACCCGGGCGAGGGGCAGATCTGCAGGCTCTCCACCGCCAGGTGCGGTTTCACGGTGGTCGAGACGCTCCTCCGCGATGCTCCCCCCGGGGTCATGACGTACGTCAACTACGGCAAAGGGGTAGCGTTCTGGCACTCCGACGCAGAGGCCGCACAATTCCTGGACCTCGTCGATCTGGTCTCCGTCGACACCTACTGGTTCACCGACCCGAACATCTGCGGGAGGTCCGAGGGAGGGCAGGGGCCGGGCGAGGGCCGACACCTGGGCGAGAGCCGGTGCCGCCTCGCCGCCAACTACGGCTGGACGGTCGAACGCGCGCGATCCCTCGTGCAGCCGAGGGGCAGCAAACCGGTATGGCACTTCGTCGAGGTCGGGCACCCGTTCAGCGAGTCCTGGGCGCCGACCATCACCGGACCCCAGATCCGCGCGGCCGTCTGGAGCGGCATCGTCCACGGGGCCCGGGGAGTCATCTACTTCAACCACAACTTCGGTGGTGACTGCATCACCCAGCACGTCCTGCGCGACGCCTGCGGGGATGCTGTCCGCGCGGACGTCGCCGCGGTCAACCGGCAGATCCACCAGCTCGCCCCCATCCTCAACGCCCCCTTCGTCGACGGTCTGCTCACCACGTCGGACGGAGTGGACGCCGTGGTGAAGGTGCACGACGACTCGTTCACGATCATCGCGGGGTCCACCGCCGACGGCCACCAGCTGGCGACCTTCGACCTCGCGTGCACCACCGCCACCGCAGGACAGGTGGTCGGGGAGGAAAGGTCGGTGCCTGTAGCGGAGGGCCGATTCGTCGACGAGTTCCGGGACGCGAACGCGGTCCACATCTACCAGCTGGACGGTGGGACATGCGGCATCGGATGACCCTGGACGTACCAGCCCGCGTGAGTCGTCCGGGGCAGCCAGCGATCCAATCCGTGCCGCCCGGAGGGCCTCCTCTGCTCCTGCGGGTGATCGCCTTCAGTGTCTTCTTCTTCCCCTCGACCATGGTGCTCGACCCGCTCGGGGCCGCCGGCACCGTGCCCATCATCCTGTCGCTCATCCTCTTCATGCTCTGGTTCGCCTCCGCCCTCTTGGGCCTGCACAACCCGCTCCCCCTACGACACCCCGGTCGGCTTGCCATCGGCAGTCTCATCTTCGTCACCCTGCTGTCGTACGCCGCCCTCAATGCCGGGCTGACAGGCGGGAGCACGGCCACCACCCGCGCCACCGCGGACCGTTGGTTGCTCGTCCTGCTCGCCAGCTTCGCGATCGTCGTCGTGGCCGCAGAGACCATCCGGTCGACGGACGACGCACTGCGCTACGTCCGCGCCATCCTCAACGGCGCACTCTTCTGCTCCCTCGTCGCCGTGGCGCAGTTCACCATCCAGGTCAACCCGATGGAGTGGATCGGCATGGCCATGCCGGGCTTCGTCGACAACGGCGGGGCCACGGTCTACCAGCTGCGGGGCGCGATGGTGCGGGTGGCCGGCAGCACCTTCACCCCGATCGAGCTCGCCGTCGTCTGCTCGATGCTGCTGCCTCTCTCGATCTGGCGTCTCATCTATGACCGGCGTGGCCGCAAGTGGGTACACGCGGTGGGGACCGCGCTGCTCATCTTCGGCATCGCCATCACCATCTCGCGCTCCGGGGTCCTCGGGATCGTGGTGGCACTGGCCACGTTCTTCCCGTTCCTGCCCAGGGCGGCCCGGGTGTGGGCTGCCGTCGCAGCCCCCGTCGCTCTCGTGGGGCTCTTCATGACGGTGCCGGGGCTGATGAGCACCCTGGGCAACGCCCTCAACCCACCGCCGAACGACTTGTCCCTCACGACCCGGATGAACAACTACCCGCGGGTGGTCGCCATGCTCGAGGAGCGACCGTGGCTGGGCCTCGGACCCGGCAACTACCTTCCGGAGAACGCCCTGCACATCCTGGACAACCAGTACCTGCAGAGCGCCGTCACCATCGGGCTCGTCGGCCTCGCCGGGACGGTGATGTACCTGGCCTTCCCTGCCATCACCACGCTGCACGCTGCCCGCACCGCCCAGGCACCCGCCTTGCGGACCCTGGCGGGTGCGGTCACGGCGGGCTGCGCCGTCGCCACGGTCGGGTCCCTGACCTTCGACTCGCTGTCCTTCCCCGTCTTCACGCTCACCTATCCCGCTCTCGTCGGCCTCGGCGGTGCCGTCTGGCTCATGGCCCGACGAGATGCGGGCGCGCCGCGACCAGACGCACCCCCGGCGGGCGAACCAATCCCAGGAGGTCTCTGATGGACCCGGTGTCCGTGCTCCGTGCCCTGTGGCGGCAGCGGTGGTTCGCCATGCCCGCCCTGCTCGTCGCGCTGGTAGCTGCCGGTGCGATGTTCCAGTACGGACCCCGTCAGTACGAGTCCACCATCAGCTACGCGCTCGTCAACCCCGACGTACCCACCGACGTCGAGCTGGAGGAGGACCCGGCGCTCAAGGACGTCAACAGCGACAACCCCTACCTGCGGGCATCGAACCCCACACTCATCACCGACGTGCTCCTCACCCGGCTGAGCAGCGACACCACCGCCGACATCCTGGACGCCCGGGGTCTGAGCCCGGAGTACACGGTGGCCAGGGGTGGGGTCGGCAACGGCTTCGTGCTCGACATCACCGGCGTGGGGGACAGCCCGACGGCCGCCCAGGACACCAAGGCGGCGCTCGCGGAGATCCTCGTCGAGGACCTCCGCGTCGTCCAGGAGGTCTACGGGGCAGACCCCACGTATCACTTCGAGGCGCTTCTCATCGCCGACTCCCCCAAGGCCACCGAGAAGTTCTCCAGCAGGCTCCGCGCCGTGATCAGCATCCTGCTGGCCGGCGGGATCCTGGTGTTCGCGTCCGTCTCTCTCGGCGAGTGGCTCACAGCGGCCCGTCAGCACCGACGCCGTCGGGGCGAGGGGCCTCGTCGTCCGCAGCGACGCCCCAGCCGGGACCGTGACGACCTGGACGGCAGCGTCCAGCGCCGGCAGGCCGGCCTGGACCGAGGTGTCAGGCCTGCGGCGCCGGGCGCCTCGCGCAAGACCCCCGACCAGCATCCCGTCTCGACCGTGGGCACGTGAATGGAGGGGTTAGCCGCGCTCCCGGCCGGAGCCTGGTCCGACATGGTGGTTCTCTGTGCGGCGAACAACTGGGACGACGTCAGGCTCGCCGACCGGCCGCTCGCCGAGGAGCTCGTGCACCACGCGCCGGTGCTCTACGTGGACCCCCCGCTCTCCCACCTCGGCCCCCGGCACAACCCGCGGGTCAGGCCAGCACTGGAACGGCCACGGCTGCGTGAGGTCCAGCCCGGTCTGGTGCGGCTCACCCCCGTGGTGCCGCCCCGCCCGTTCCGACGGTCCGTGCTGCCGCTGACCCGACGCGTGGTCCGCCACCGGATCCGGCAGGCGGTCGCCGAGCTGGGAGGGGAGGTCCGGGCTGTCGTCAGCACGATGCTGCTGGTCGACGTCTTCGACCTGGCACCGGAGGCGTCCCACCTCTACTGGATGCAGGACGACGTCGCCACGGGCGCGCTCCACTGGGGAATGGACGGGGCCACGCTGCTCCGGGGTGAGCGGCGCGTGGCCGCCGCCGCGGACGCCATCCTGGCCGCGAGCCCGTTGGCCGCACAGCGGTGGCGCAGTGCGGGGCACACGGTCCACGACCTGCCGAACGGTTGTGACGTCTCACGATTTCTCGCCCCCGCCCCCGGGAAGTCCAGGATCGAGGTCGACCTGCCCGGCCCCGTGGCCGGGTTCGTCGGTCACCTCAACGAGAGGACGGACCTGGACCTGCTGGCCGCCGTGCTCGACGAGGGGATGTCCCTTCTGCTGGTCGGGCCGGTCAGCAGCGACCTCGACGGCGCACGGCTGTCCCGCATCCTGGCCCACCCGAGGGCACGGGCCGTGGGCCCGCAACCCTTCGAGGACCTGCCTCTCTGGATGGAGTCCGTCGACGTCGGGCTCGTCCCCTACCGCACTGACGACTTCAACCGTTACAGCTTCCCGCTGAAGACGCTGGAGTACCTCGCAGCGGGGCTCCCGGTGGTCTCGACAGGCCTTCCCGCCAACGACTGGCTTGGGTCTCCGGACATCGTGGAGGCAGACACGCCAGAGCCGTTCGCCCGGGCAGCGCGGAAAGCCGTCATCTCCTGTGCCGATCCCCGACTCGTCGAGCGGCGTCGCACTTTCGCGGCGACGCACACGTGGGCCCGGCGAGCCGAGACACTCGCCGGCATCCTGGATCTCCGTACCTAGATGTGCTGGACCGTCCCCGGCTGACGGTCCCGTCGGGCGCGATGCCCGCTCCGCCTCATGCTGGCCTCGCGTTGAAGTCGTCCACCTGCACCACACCGCGGCGCCGCGCGAGGCGTCGGCCCGCCTTGTGCGCCACCAGGCCTGCTGCCGCGACCACCCCCTCCAGGACGCGTCGGGCCAGCCCGGCGCGGTGGGCGATCGCCTGCCGATACACCCGTTCCTGCACGGCCGCCGCCCGCACCAGGGAGAACCGCTGCTCCAGCAGCTGCCTTCCGTAGCTGCCCAGCTCCTCCCGACGCCGCTCGTCCTTGAGCAGCTCCCGGAGGAGGTGGACGAGATCGTCCTCAGCCATCGCGAGGTCGCCCTCCCCGACCCCGTACCACCCGTGCTCCAGGAAGTCGCCCGCCGACTCTGGCGTGAGGAGCCTGAAGAATCCGTGCTCGCCCTGCACGATGAGCGGCTTGGCGAACGCCATGCCCTTGAGCGCCGACCCCCCCATGCCGATCACCACGTCAGCAGCGTCGTAGGCACCGCGGGGATCCTCGAGCAACCCCGTGAGGAGGACCGCGCCGTGCCCCCGCTCCGCCACCAGGTCGCGCACCTCCTGCGCGGCTGGACCGTCCCCGACGACCACCAGCCGCACCGGTGTCTCCCCCGCCAGCCGACCGACTGCGCGCACGGCGGTGAGGATCCCCTCGAGCTTGAGCTCGTGGGCCAGTCGGGAGACGACCACGACCAGCGGCCCGTCGAGCCGGTAGGCGGCGCGGAAGTCGGCGCCCCGCCCGGCGGGCGCGTTCCACTCGACGTCCACCGGCGGCTCCAGCAGCGAGGTCGCTCCTGACCTGCGCGCGGCCGCATGCTGCCGGATGCGCTCGGTCCCGACGACCAGACTCATCGACGAGGGCAGGAAGGGGGCGACTGCCATGGACATCACCGTCACCACGGCGACGCGGCGTCGTGAGAACGCCGTCGCCAGGTAGGCCTCGACCGCCGGCGGCCATTCGTAGGCGTGGATCACGTCGAACCGTCCCCGGGCGGCCACGACCGCCAGGTGCAGTGCCGTGAGCGGAGAGGGCCGGTGGTATCCGCGCCTCGCCGCGACCCGGGGCAGGTTCAGCCGTCGGACGAGCTGGAGCAGGGGCCCGTCCTCGCTGTACACCCACACCTCATGACCGCGGTCGCGCAGGGCCCCAGCCAGCTCGATGGCGTTGATCTGGCTGCCGCCCACCTCCATCGCGTGCGGGTAGACGAGAACCCGCAGGCGCTCCTCCCCTGACCCTCGGGTCTCGCTCCGCGAGGACACCATGGTCACACCTTCACCGGGAGGTCGGTGGCCTGTCGGCGCATCTCGCGCAGGCGGGCCACGACGGTGCGGTCCCGCAGGACGAGGGCGGCCGCCGTTGCTCCCGCCAGCACCGCCGACGACGCAGCAGCGGCAAGATCGCCCCCCACCGTCCGCGAGGCGAGAACAGCCCCCAGCCACACCGCGGCTCCACCGAGGAACGGGACGACGAGCCGTCCCAGGACGCTGGCGGCAGGTAGACCGGTGCGCGCGAGCTGGACCAGGTAGAGCGGCAGGACCACCACCATGGCCACGACGACCTGCGCGGCCGCGACACCTGCGATGCCCCAGCCCCTGGCTCCCAGCACCAGCGCCGGCACCAGGGCCACCAGCCACACGACCTGGATGCCGAAGATGCCCCGAGTCCGGCGCAGCACCACCAGGTAGTCGTAGACCAGCTCGAAGACGATGCGCAGTGCGGCGAAGACGCCGAGCCAGGCGAGCGCGGAGGCGGCCGGGGCCCACTGGGCCCCGTAGACCAGACGGATGACGGGGCCAGCCGCACCGGCCAGGAGGAAGCAGACGGGGAAGGTTGCTGCGGCCAGCACACCCACGACCCACCGCATGGATCCGGTCAGGGCGGCGGTGTCGTCCTGGAGCCTGGCGAACGCTGCCGGCGCGACCGCACGCAACGGCTGGGAGAACATCGTCACCGGCCAGGACGCCAGGTTGAAGGCCAGGACGTAGAACCCGAGCTCGGTGGGTCCCAGGAGCGACCCGGCCACGATCTGATCCGCATACCCGGCCGCGAAGACGATGCTGCTCGACCCGGCGAGCGGTAGGCCGAACCGCAGCAGCGGGCGCAGCAAGGCTCGGTCGAACCCGAAGCGCATCCCCGCGGGCTCGAACCAGATGAAGAGCAGCGCCCCGAGGACGGACCCGACGACCCGCCCGATCGCCAGGCTCATCGCCCCGAGACCGGCCACGGCCAGCAACAGCGACAGCACCGCCCCCACCCAGACGTTGACCTGGTCGACCAGCATGCGCTGCTTCTGACGGAACCTTCGCTGCATGAGCGCTGCCGGGCTGGCCACGAGACTGTTCACCACGAGCCCGACCAGCATGAGCCGGACGACGCTCGTGGCCTCCGGGTCTCCCATGGCCGCGGTATACGTGGGGGTCACCAGGTAGGCCGCCACGAAGAGCACCAGGCTCGTGCTGACCGAGACGGTGGTGACGGTCGGCACGATGCGCAGCGGGTCCCCCCGCCACCGCACGATGGCCAGACTGACGCCCAGCTCGTTGAAGCTGAGCACCGCCAGCAGGGCCACCATGGCGACGGCGTAGGTGCCGAAGGCTTCGGGACCCAGGAGCCGGGCGAGCGCGATACCGATCGCAAGGGTGCCGAACTTGGAGACGAAGGCGTTGAGGACGCTCCAGCCGAGCGCTCTGGAGGCTTGTCGCGCCAGGCTCGACGATCCGCCCTCGGGGGCGGGCGCACCGTCCGGGTCCAGCGTCATGGCCGGCTCGTCACCCTGGCCAGCTCGGTCACGACGCGCTCCTGCTGCTCGGCGGTGATGTGCGGATGCAGCGGCAGCGAGAGGATCCGGGCGGCCGCGGCCTCGGCGACGGGGAACGACCCGACGGCGTGCCCGAGGTGGGCGTACGCGGGGGTCAGGTGCACGGGCGTCGGGTAGTGCACGCCCGCCCCGATCCCCTGCTCCACGAGCTCGGCGAGGACACGGTCACGGTCCTCGACCTGGACCACGTAGAGGTGCCAGACGTCGGTGTTGTCCGGGTGTCGACGGGGCGTCCGGACCCCCTCGACGTGCGCCAGCAGCTCGTCGTAGCGGTCCGCCGCGGCACGGCGCCGGTCGTTCCACTCCTCCAGGCGGCGCAGCTTGGCCGAGAGCACGATCGCCTGCACCGCGTCCAGGCGGGAGTTGAGGCCGACGACCTCGTGGACGTACTTGCGCGGGCTGCCGTGGTCGGCGATGACCCGCACCCGACCCGCGACCTCCGGGTCGTCGGTGAGCACGGCCCCCGCGTCGCCGGCCGCGCCGAGGTTCTTGCCGGGGTAGAAGCTGGTGCCCGACGCCACGCCCCAGGTCCCGGCCCTGCGGCCGGCCCGGCTGGCACCCTGCGACTGGGCGGCGTCCTCGATCAGGACCGCCCCCGCCGTCCCTGCCACCGGGAGGAGCTCGGCCACGGGCGCCGTCTGCCCGAACAGGTGGACCGGCACGATCGCCGCGGTGCGGTCGGTCACCGCCGCGGCCACCGCGCGGGGGTCGATGAGCAGGTGATCGGGGTCGACGTCGACCGGGACCGGGGTCGCCCCCGCCCGGCTGACCGCCTCCGCCGTGGCGATGAAGGTGTTGGCCGGCAGGATCACCTCGTCGCCCGGGCCCACCCCCGTGGCGCGCAGCGCCAGCTCGAGCGCGTCCGTACCGTTGCCCACCCCGACGCAGTGCCGCACGCCGGCGTACTCGGCATACTCCTCCTCGAACCCGGCCACGGCCGGCCCGCCGATGAACGCGCCCCGCTCCAGCGCGTCGCGCAGGCGGGGAAGGACCTCGTCGGCGATCTCGGCGCCCTGCGCGGCCAGGTCGACCAGGGGAACTCTCATGCCGGGGCCTCCGTCGTCCGGGCGGCCAGCGGACGGGCCGGCACCCCGGCCCAGGTCTGGCCGGGGGGCAGGTCGGTGAGCAGCACCGCGCCCATGCCGAGCACGGCGCCCGCGCCGACGCGGACGTCCTGCCGGACGCTCGCGGACATGCCCAGGTATGCCGCCTCCCCCACTCGGACGCGGCCGCCGAGCGTCACGCCGGCGGCGAGGGTGGCGAAGTCGCCGACGCGGGTGTCGTGGGTCAGCACCACGTGCGGCATCAGCACGACGTGGGAGCCGACGGTGACGGCCGCGGTCGCGACGACCCCGCCGAGGACGACGACCCCGTGCCCGAGCGTCGTGTCCGGGGCCAGGTCGGCGGACGGCGCGACCACGGTGGCCCAGCGCTCCGGCCCGACCGCGAGCCGCTCCGCCACCGCCCGTCGGGCGCCCCCGTCCCCTGGGCACAGGAGCAGCTGGGCATCCGGGTGGGCGGCCACCTGCTCCGTGCCCCCGAGGACGGGTATGCCGTCCACGCTCGACCCGTGCAGGGCGGGGTCGTCGTCCAGGACGCCGACCACCCGGTGACGGCCGAGGACGCGGACCACGGCCAGCACCTCCCGCGCCAGGCCGCTGGCGGCCACCAGCAGCACGTCGTCCACCTCAGCCGCCCCGGGTGCTGCGCAGCACGTCGACGACCCGGCCGAGCTCGTCGTCGGTGAGCTGGTGGTAGAGCGGCAGGATGAGCGTGCGGTCCGTCAGCCGCTCGGTCACGGACAGGTCGGCGCCCCCGGTGTTGCGGTCCGCGTAGGCGGGCTGCCGGTGGGCCGCCATGATCCCCCGCCTCGCCGAGATCCCGGCCTCGGCCAGCCGGGTGAGCAGCGTGTCCCGGTCGAGCGGGTGGCGCGGCAGCACCTCCACCCAGAACGACTGGTAGTTGGTCGTGCCCCAGCCGGGGTCGGTGACCGCGCGCAGCCCCGGAATCTCCCCGATCGCGGCGTGGTAGGCGGCCGCGAGCTGCCGCCGGCGCGCGACGATGGCGTCCAGACGGTCGAGCTGGACCAGTCCGACCGCCGCCTGCAGGTCGGTCATGCGGTAGTTGAACCCGACCTCGAGATACTCCTCGGCCGGGGCGAGCACCTGGGCGTGCCGAGCGGCGGCCGACACGCTCATCGCGTGCTCGCGGAGCCGTGCCGCCCGGTCCGCCCACTCCTCGTGCGGCGTGGTGAGCATCCCGCCCTCTCCCGTGGTCAGGAGCTTGCGCGGATGGAAGGACCAGGCGGTGACGTCGGCCCCCGCCCCGACGGGACGCCCCCGGTAGGTGGACCCGATCGCGCAGGCGGCGTCCTCGACCACCACGATCCCCCGGGGGTCGCAGAGCTCACGGACGGCGTCGAGGTCCACCGGCACACCCCCCTGGTCCACGGCGACGACCGCGCGCGTGCGATCGGTGAGCGCGGCCTCCACGGTCGCCGGGGTGAGGTTGCCCGTCCCCGCGTCGACGTCGGCGAAGACCGGTCTCGCGCCCACGTAGGTCGGCGCGTTGGCCGTGGCGATGAAGGAGAAGGACGGGACCACGACGTCGTCCTCCGGGCCGATCCCGGCCACGAGGAGTGCCAGGTGGAGGGCGGACGTGCAGCTCGAGGTGGCGACGGCGTGCCCGACCTCCTGGCGCGCCGCGAAGGACCGCTCGAACCGCGCCACCCGCGGGCCCTGGGCCACCCAGCCGGACCGGATGACCTCGGCGACCGCGGCGACCTCCTCCTCGCCCAGCCAGGGCTGCATGACGTTGACGCGGGTCACGGGGCACCCCCCGCCGGGGCGCCGGCCGCCACGGCCTCGCGGCGCGGCCGCCACCACTCGACCAGCTGCCGCAGCCCGTCCTCCAGCCCGGTGCTCGCCTCGAAGCCCAGGTCCCGCCGGGCGGCCGTCGTGTCCGCGAGACGACGGGTGACCCCGTTGACCGGGCGGTCCGGCCCGTGCTCGACGCCCAGGTCGGACCCCATGGCCCGCAGCAACGCCCTGGCGAGCTCCAGCAGCGAGGTCTCGGTCCCGCTGGCGATGTTGTAGACGCCCGAGGTCACCTCGCTCGTGGCCGCCAGCACGTTGGCGCGGGCGATGTCGGGGACGTAGACGAAGTCCATGGTCTGGCTGCCGTCGCCGAAGATCAACGGGGGCCGTCCGTCGGCGATCCGTTCCATCCACCGCACGAGGACCTCGGTGTAGAGCCCGTAGATGTCCATCCGGGGGCCGTACACGTTGAAGTACCGCAGCATGACGTAGTCCAGCCCGCGCATGGCACGGAAGCTGCGGACCAGCCCCTCGTTGAAGGTCTTGGCCGCACCGTAGATCGTGTCGTTGTCGTAGGGATGGTGGTCCTCACGGGTCGGGAAGGTCTCGGCGAGGCCGTAGACGGACGCGCTGGAGGCCCCGACGAACTTGGCCACCCGGTGCTCGGCGGCAGCCTCCACGACGTTGAACGTGCCGTCCACGAGGACCTCCAGCGCCAGTCGGGGCTGCTCGGCGCACATGGTGATGCGGATGGCCGCCTGGTGGAACACCAGGTCGCTCCCGCGGACGACGTCGTGGACCAGGTCCCGGTCGCGGATGTCGCCCTCGACCAGCTCGACGCGACCGGTGCCCAGGGCGTGCTCGAGGTTCTCCCGGCGGCCCCGCACGAGGTTGTCGAGAACCACCACTCGGGAGGCGCCGGCCTCCACGAGCTGGTCCACGAGCGTGGAGCCGATCGTGCCGGCACCTCCGCTGACGACGGCGGACGCGCCGGCCACCGTGCTCATGCCGCGCCCCGATTCGTGCGACTGCCCCCGGGACCGGGTCGCGCGTCGGTCCGTGGGAGCGGGACCGTCGCCCCTCCCAGCGCCAGACTCTCCTGCGCGGCCGCGAGGGTGCGGAGCACCCGGAGTCCGGCGGCGCCGTCGGTGATGCTGGGGCGCCCCTCCCGGATGGAGGCCGCGAACTCGGTCACCATCTGCAGGAGCGCCTCGACCTCCGGGAGCGCGGGGGCCCACATGTCGCCGAGCCGGTAGGAGATCATCGCGCTGCGTCGTCGGGTGGCGTCCTCGGCCTGCTGGACGAGGTCCACCCCGCGGTCGTAGACGCTCAGCCGCTGCTGGGGGTTCAGGTCGTCCCAGACGACGGTGCGCCGGGTGCCGGCCACGACCATGTGGCGGATCTTCGTCGGGCTGAGCCAGTTGACGTGCACGTTGGCCATCGCCCCCCCGGGCAGCGGCAGGGTGAGGTAGCCCACGCAGGCCTTGCCGGCCCGCAGGGGGTCGGCGCCGTGCGCCGCCACGGTCGTCGGGTTCAGCCCCCCGGGGAGGATGAGGTCCAGGATCGACAGGTCGTGCGGCGCGAGGTCCCAGAAGACGTCGACGTCGGGCTGGACGAGTCCCAGGTTGATCCGCACGGAGTCCACGAAGAGGACCTCACCCAGCTCGCCGTCCGCCACCAGCTCCTGCAGCTTGCGCACCGCGGGCGTGTAGCAGTAGGTGTGGTCGGCCATGAGCACCAGGCCGCGCGCGGCGGCGAGCCGGACCATCCGCTCACCGGCGTCCGTCGAGTGGGCCAGCGGCTTCTCGACGAGGACGTGCACCCCGGCCTCCATCGCCTGGGTCGCCAGCGTCTCGTGGGTGGCCGCCGGGGTCGCGATCGCGACGGCGTCGACCTCGTGGGCGTCGAGGACTTCGGCCAGGGAGGCGGTGGTCCGCACCCCCGGCTGCGCCGCGACCGCCCGACGGGCCCGGTCGGCGTCCAGGTCGACGACGACCCGCAGGTCCCATTCGGGGCTGGCGCCGAAGTTGCGGATCAGGTTGGGCCCCCAGTAGCCGGCGCCGACCACGGCGACACGCAGCGGCCGACCGTTGCTCTCTCCCTGCATGATGCCTCCGTCTCGAGGAGATGCCCCTGCCCGAGGGCCGGCACCGGTCGGTCGACCCCGCTCCGACGCGGCGACCGAGCTGGTGTCAGCCCGTCCGGAAGAGCACGTCCACCCAGTAGTTGCTGCCGTTCCACGAGCTCTGCGGGAACGCCGCGGACGTTCCGTACCGGTAGAGGCCGTTGCCGCCCACGTCCGCGCTCCGTGGGGCCTCCACCTCGGCGTTGGCCCGGGCGTCGTCGGTGAAGTACCCGCCGGTGACCGAGTAGTTGCCGTGCGGCGCGTGGTAGGAGACGACGTAGAGGGTTCCGGCCACCACCGGGACCGGGGCGGTGAACATCCCCGTCTGCCAGCCGCGGGCGCTCTCGGCGCCCAGGACGGCCGTGGCGACCTCGGTCCCGTCGTCCCTCCACAGCGTCACGGTGTGCGGCCCCGCGTTCGCCGGGCCTCCCTTGTAGAAGCGGACACCGTGCACGTGCCCCGCGACCACCGGCCGGAACCTCAGCCCCAGCGTCACCGCCCCGGGGTCGCCGGAGAGGGTGACGGCCGGTGCGTCGGCGAGGCTCCACAGGCTGGAGAACCCGGTGTCCGCCACCGTGAAGTTCCAGCTCACCGCGGCGTCCATGACGTTGCCCTGCGGGTCGGTCGCCCCCGAGACGCTGGCCGTGTAGGTGGCCCCCGGTGCGAGCGGACCGTCCGGGGCGAGCGCCACCCGCCACGTCTCGGGGTCGTAGGTCGTCGTCCCCGCGACCTTCCCACCCCCGCCGTCCCGGAGGGAGAGGGCGACGGTCGCCGGGTCGACCGGCTCGTCGAACACGGCGGAGACCACCACGTCCGGTGCCACCACGGCCCCCGGGTCCGGCGACCGCTGGACCACGGAGGGAGCCACGCTGTCGGCGAAGATGACGTCGACCCAGTAGTTGCCGCTCCCCCAGCTGCTGGAGGGGAAACCGCCGGGTCCGTAGGCGAACACGCCGTTGGGTGTGTCCGACCCGCCGGCGACCGCGACGAGGGGCCCGTTGGTGCGTCCCGCGGCCAGGCCGCCGGACGTGGCGGCGTACCGGCCGACGGGTGCGTGGTAGGACGCGACGTAGGCGGTGTCGGCCGCGACCGGCACCGGGTCGGCGAAGAGGGCCTGCTGCCAGCCCCTCCGGGTCTCGCCCGTGAAGCTGAGCGTGGCCAGGAGGGTGCCGTCGGCGGTCCAGAGATGACCGATGTGCGGGCCGTCGTTCCCCGGCCCCCGGAAGAAGCGCAGCCCGGTGATCGTCCCTGGGCGGGAGGTCTGGAACCGGACGCCCAGCTCGACCGGGGAGGAATCGCCCTCGGCCTCGACCGCCGGCCGGAAGCTGGTGTCCCACAAGGTGGTCGGGGAGGAGCCGTCCGCCGCAACGGTCGTGAAGGACCAGGTGTGGGGCTGGGCCATGGGATTGCCGGCGGTGTCCGTCGCCGTCACCGTGGCGGTGTAGCCGGCCTGGCGGTCGAGACGGTCGCGCGGCGTCAGCGTCGCCGTGGCCGACCCGGGGTCGTAGGCGATCGTGCTCGCCACCTCCACCCCGTCGGCCGTGCGCAGCCGGAACGAGATCGAGGCCTCGTCGACCGGCTCGTCGAACTGGGCGCGCACCGTCGTGTCGAGGGCGACGGCGAGGAGCCCGGACGCCGGTTCGACGTCGACGACCTCCGGCGGACCCACGTCCGGTGCGACCTCGAAGACCACGTCCGCCCAGTAGTTGGTGCTGCGGTGGGCGTTGGTCGGCAGTCCCCCGGACCCGTAGGCATACACCCCGTTGCCGCCGACGGTGTCGTTCGCCGGGGCCTGCAGGGGCCCGCGCCGGTGGCCGGACGCCGCGAACGCTGCGGACGTGAAGCCGTAGGACCCGTTCGGCAGGTGGTAGGACACGGTGTAGGTCCGGCCCGGGAACAGGTCGACGGGCGCGCTCAGCGGCGCCTGCTGCCACCCGACCGCCGTCTCCGAGGCGTAGACCGCCGTCCCCAGGAGGGAGCCGTCCTCGTCCCACAGGTGTCCGACGTGGGAACCGCTGCTGCCGGGGGCCTTGTAGAACCGCAGCGCGGTGACCGCGCCCGCCAGGGTGACCTGGAAGCGCAACCCCAGCTCGACCGGGCTGCGGTCGTCCTCGAAGCTGACCGGCCCGGCGGCGGTGTCCCACAGGCTCGTGGGGGTGGTCCCGGGCGGTCCGATGGTGGTGAAGCCCCACGAGAAGGGCTCCAGGGGGTTGCCCACCTCGTCGGTGGCGGCGGCGACGGTCGCCGTGTAGGCCGTGAGGGGCTCGAGGGCGGACTCGGGAGCGAGGGTCGCGGTGCGGGTCGCCGGGTCGTAGGTGAGGGCGGCGGCACGGGCGGCACCGTCCGGGCCCTGAAGGGTGAGCTCGACGGACTCTGGCAGGACGGCCTCGCTGAACCTGGCGCTAACCGTGGTCGTCGGGGCCACCGACTGGAGGTTGGACGCCGGGCTGTGGTCGACGACGGTCGGCGCCAGGTGGTTGTCGGTGTCGAACAGGACGTCGACCCAGTAGTTGGTCGCCCCGAAGGTCTGGGTGGGGAACCCGGCCGTGCCGTACCGGTACACCCCGTTGCCGAGGCCCGCCTCGCCGCTGGCGGGCGCCCGCAGCGGGGCCAGCTCGTAGGCCGACTGGAAGAACCCCGCGTCGGCCGGGTAGTGCCCCGCCGGCATGAAGACCGACGCGACGTAGGTCGTGCCGGCGGAGACCGCGACAGCCGGGATGGAGACGGTCTGCCACCCCGCCCGGCTCTCGGCGGTGAAGGGGGCCGACGCCAGCTGCGTGCCACCGGCCGTCCAGAGCCGGCCGAGGTGCTCACCGGTGTTGCCCGCACCCTTGTAGAACCGCAACCCGGTGACGAAGCCGTCGATCTGGGGCTCGAACCGCACCCCGACCTCGATGGCTCCCGGGTCGTCGACGGCCTCGGTGGCGGGGACGGTGCCCTCGGCGAAGATGGTGCAGGGGTAGCCGCGCGGGACCGCGGTGAGCGTCAGCGTGGCGGCGGCGCCGATGTTGCAGCTGTCGTCGACCGCCCTGACCTGCACCGTGAAGTCGCCCGTCTCGGTGGGCGTGGCCAGGTAGGTCCAGGACTCCTTTCCCGTGGCCTGGTGCCAGGTCGCCCCGCCATCGACGGACGCCTCGACCGCGGCGACGATCCCGCCGCCGGCGTCGACGGCGGTCCCGGTGAGCACCAGGGGAGTCCCGATGGGCACCTGACTGCCGGGCGCCGGGGTCACGATCGTCGTGGTGGGGGCCAGCGTGTCCGCGGAGGCCACCGGCATGACGAGCCCGGACTGCCGGGTGGTCGGCAGGACGCCCATGTCCGCCAGGACGTTCATGGTCGCCTGCTGCATCACGGGATCGGTCGGGGTGTCGACGTCGCTGATGTGGTAGTCGTCCAACCCGTAGGACCACTGCACGGTGCCGGTTCCCCACACGAGGGCGCCGCTGGCGGCCCGGTACATCGTCAGGTGGTGCGTGCAGGTGCCCCGGACGTACGTCTTCCCGTAGTCCATGAGCAGGGCCGGGACCTCGGCCTCGGTCGTGGACAGCCGGATCAGGCCCGGCGGGCGGAAGCCGTTGTCGGCGTCGACGTCGAACTCGTACCCCAGGGTGTTGGGGGCCAGGTCGCGGGTCTGGCCCGGCTGCAGCTCGGCCACCGCGGTGTCCCGCCAGAAGCGGTGCCGTGCGAACTCGGCCGGGACCGTGATGCGGTAGTCGGGGGAGGCGATGGGCAGGATGGCGCGGAAGAGCTGTCCGGTGAGCTCGTTCTCGGGGCGGCCACCGTTGGAGGGCGGGCTGAAGCGGGGGTCGCGCCAGGTGCCGGTCCACTCGGGCAGCGGGTCGGTCTTGGCGTCGTCCAGGGTCTCCTTGTAGCAGACCATCGTCCGGTCGGTGGTGGCCGAGCCGTCGATGGAGGGCTCGAAGCGGACCCGCCAGAAGTACTCGTTCCCGGTCATGAAGATCAGGTGGGTGCCGGCGTCCCGGGCGGCCTCCACATGCGCCCGCTGGGGCCCGCTGACGTACTCGTCGTGACCGGAGGAGATGTAGACCTTGCGCCCCTGCAGGACGCCGGCGTCCCGGTGCACGTCGATGCCCCCGCAGTAGGAGACGTCGTAGCCGTTGCGCTCCAGCCAGCGCACGAGAGGGATCTCCGCGTTGAGGAAGTTGCTCTCGGCCTCGTCGTTCTGCAGCGGACGGTTGTAGCTGACCTTGTAGGCCCGGCCCGCCGGCTGGCCGTAGTAGAAGCTGTTCCCGCCGAACCGGTTGTAGGCGTGCATCGTCATCTCGGAGGTCTGCACGAGGATGTCGGAGGGACCGGGACGCCGGACGACGAAGAAGATGTGGCTGGACCGACTGCCGTCGGACGGGCTGAGCAGGGCGTAGTACACGCCGGAGACGGCATCTGCAGGGACCTGCCAGGTGGCGCAGACCGACCAGTTGCCGCAGTCGACGAGCCCGGTCGTCTCGTCCCGCAGGGGCTCCGGCTGCCGGGGGAACCCGGTGGGCGTCACGTCCGCCAGGTGCCGGGCGCCGTTGCCCTGGTACCAGCCGAGGCGGAACATCGTGATGTCGTAGGCCGGCGCCTCCGCCGAGATCTTGAACTGGACGGTGTCGCCGGGCAGGTAGCTGTAGCGGGTGGTGAAACCGGCGATGGAGGTGAAGTCGCCCCAGGACTCCCACTCCTCCGGCGGGGACCCGGGCAGCTGGTTCTCCTCGGCGACGGTCCTGGCCCCGCCGGAGACCGTCGCGGAAGGGCTCGCGGACGCGTGCTGGGCGGCGGCCGCGCTGGCGGCCCCCGTGGCGCCGGAGATCCCGACGTACTCGAGAAACCTGCGCCGGCTGAACGCCGACCAGGCCGGTGTGGAGACGTTCTCGTCCGCACTCACGGCGTGCCCCTGTCCCGGGCTTCCGCACCAGACGGTTCGCCCTAGGGGCAGTTCTACCGCTCCGGTAAAGCCAGGGTCAAGGGTTGGTCAAGAATTGGCAAAGACGCGCTGATGAGGGGCGGAGGCGAGGAGTGATCGACCTGAGGAAGCGACGCGCCTCAGCAGAACCGCGGCAGGTGGTGGGCCAGCTGCTTGCGCCACCACGGCCAGTCGTGGGCCGAGTCGTGGCCCCAGACGTCCAGCTCGTGCGGGATGTGCTTCTGGGCGAGCAGGTCGGCCAGCTGATGGGCCCCGGGCAGCGACTTGGTGGGGTGCACCTCGAAGGCGCCCTGGCCGACGACGAGCAGGATGTTGGCGTGCGCCCGAACCCAGTCGAGGTGGCCGTCCTCCATCCCCGGGACGTAGGCGCACGGGTTGGCGAAGTAGGTCGCCTCGCCCAGGTCGCCCCAGCAGTGCCAGGACGTCGGGTCGTAGTTGCCGGACAGGCCGATCGCCACCGGGAACAGGTCCGGCCGCTTGAGCCCGAAGTTCACCGCGTGGAAGGCGCCCATGCTGCACCCGGTGGTGACGATCCCGGCGTGGCCGGGCGAGTCCTCGTCGATCCGCGGCACGACCGTCTCCAGGATCCACTTCTCGTACGTGCCGTGACGACGCGCCCGCTCCTCGGTCGGCAGGCTGTTGTCGGACCAGCTCAGGTGGTCGAAGGCGTCGACGCAGTAGAGCTTGACCCGGCCCCCCTCGACGAGGTCGCGGACCGCGTCGACCATGCCGTTGTTCTCGAAGTCCCAAGCGCGGCCGGCCTCCGAGGGGAACACCAGCACCGGCCGCCCCCAGTGGCCGTAGCGGATGACCGTGCCGCGGCCCGCACCCTCGGTGTCCAAGTCGACCTGCACGCGCTCCATGGGTCCTCCTGGTGCCGGGTCCGCGCCGCGACCGGGCGCAGGACGTGTGCGCCCAGCCTGCCACACCCGCACCTCCGTCCGGCGGGGTCCTGCAGCCCCACGACGCCCGGAAATCACTCTGGAGGATGACGACCCCGGTCCCCCCGCCCACCAGACTGACTGACGGTGCACCCGGTGGAGCACCTCTCGTCGAGGAGCCGCCGACCCGTGAGCGTGCCAGCCCTGGGACGACTGGCGCGCGTGCACCACGAACGGCGTCCGTCCCTGCCGCAGCAGGGGGTGGCAGGGGCGGACGCCGCGGCCACACCTCATACGCCGTCCTGCGCGACAATGGCAGGGACGGACCGCTGCGCCGGGAAGGGAGAGGTATGACGTCGGACTCCCGCACCGCGCCAGCGGCGGTCACCGCATGGGCGGCCCGGGTCACGCCCCGGAGGTGGCGGCAGGTCGTCTTCCTGCTAGCCACGGTCGTGGTCTACCTCGTCGACCTCTTCCTCACGCTGGCCTCGGGGGAGGAACGCACGGGCCACCACTGGCTGGCGTTCGGCCGGTGGGACGTCGACGTGGCCACCTACATGATCGTGCTGGCGCTGGTCTACTCCGTGCTGCTGCTGCGCCGGCGGTGGCCGATGACGGTGCTGACGGCCATGACCGTGGTGACGCTGGCGCTGAGCTACGTCTCCGTCGAGGCCCAGCCGGTCGCCGGGGCGCTGCTGGCCCTCTACGCCGCCGCGAGGACGGCCGACGGCCCACGGCTCGCCCGGACCGCCCTGGTGCTGGGCGTGGTGGCCGTGGCCGGGCCGGTGGCCCTGCACCCGGACCGGGGCTCGGACGCGTTCGTCGGGTCGGTGATCGGGGCGACGGTGGCCGGAGGGGTGTGGCTGTTCGGCCGCCGCGAGCAGCGGGCCGCGCGCGACACCGCCGGGCTGCGCGTGGAGCTCGCGCGGCTGCAGGAGCAGGCCGTCGCCGAGGAACGCCGCCGGATCGCCCGGGAGCTGCACGACATCCTCGCCCACTCGGTGAGCGCGATGATGATGCAGGCGGCCGGGGCCCGCGCGGTGGCCCGGGCGATCGCCCGGGACGGGCAGGGCGGGGGCCCCGAGGGCGGCCAGGGCGACGGTCAGGGCGACGCCCGCTGGGGCTCGGTCGAGGCGGCGCTGACCTCCGTCGAGACGACCGGGTCGCAGAGCATGCGCGAGCTGCAGCGGCTGCTCGGCGCGCTGCACCAGGAGGGGCCGGTGGAGCGGGAGGTCGTGAGCAGCCCACCGGGCATGGACGCCGTCGACGAGCTGGTCCGGATCACCCGCAGCAGCGGACTCGTCGTCGAGGTGCACCAGTCCGGCCGGCCGCGGGACGTGGACTGGTCCGTGGGGCTGGCCGGTTACCGCGTCCTCCAGGAGGCGCTGGCCAACGCGATGAAGCACGCCGGCCACGGGGCCGTGGTCGACGTCTTTATCTCCTGGGGCACCGACGAGCTGCAGCTCCAGGTGCGCTGCCGCCCCGGACCCGAGGGCTTCCGGCCCGACGTCGCCGAGGGTGGCCACGGGCTGGTCGGCCTGCGGGAGCGGGTCGAGCTGGTCGGCGGGCGGTTCGACGCCGGCTGGGTCGGCGAGGAGTTCGTCACCACCGCCGACCTCCCGCTGACGGCCCCGCCCGAGGCGGTGACCTCGTCCCCGACGCCGGCCTCGTCCCAGGCGGCGACCTCGTCCGAGGCGCCGGCGTCGTCCCAGGCGCCGGCCTCCCACCAGGCCGCGGACGGCGCGGGCGCCGTCGAGGGTGGCCGGCGATGATCCGCGTGGTGGTCGCCGACGACCAGCGGGAGGTCCGGGAGGGACTGGCGATGATGCTCGCCGCCGAGCCGGACGTCGAGGTCGTGGGCACGGCGTCCGACGGCTCCCGGGCGGTCGTCCTGGCCGAGCGGGAGCATCCCGACGTGGTCCTCATGGACATCCGGATGCCGGGCGTGGACGGGGTCGAGGCCACCCGGCTCATCACCGAGCACCAGGTCCAGGGGTCCACGGCCGTGGGTCGGGGTACGGAGGGGGGCCGCGGCGGGAACGTGGCTGAGGACGCGGGTGGGGCCGTGGACGGGGGCGTGCCGCAGGAGACCGTCGCCGTGCTCGTGCTGACCACCTTCGACCACGACGACGTGCTCTACGGGGCGCTGCGGGCGGGGGCCTCCGGCTACCTGCTCAAGCACTCGGCCCCGTCCGACCTGGTCGACGCGGTCCGGACGGTCGCCGAGGGCGGCTCCTGGATCGACCCGAGCGTGGCCGGCAAGGTGATCGCCACCCTCCGGGCGATGTCGCCGACGGACGGGCGGGGGCGGCCGACGCTGGAGTTCCTCTCCCCCCGCGAGATCGAGGTCCTCCGCCTCATGGCCGACGCCCCCACCAACGCCGAGCTGGCCGAGATGCTCTTCCTCTCCGAGGCCACCGTCAAGACGCACATCTCCCGGCTGCTCATGAAGACGGGCTCGCACGACCGGGCCCAGCTCGTGGCCCTGGCCTACCGGTCGGGGCTCGTCCGTCCCTGAGCGGCCCGGCCCTCGCGTTCCTGCCCGTACCAACTTCTCGCCGATCCGCGGGACGTCTCGGAGGCCGCCGGCACCCCACCGCCGAAGATCGTCCGGTCAACGCGGCGGACGGCAGGAAACCCTCTCTGACCTGCACAAACAGTGCCTGAAGGCCCCCTCCAGCGGCGGCATACTCGACGCATGGCACTCTCCGTCGGACTTCTCGGCACCGGCCGCCTCGGGTCGGCGATCCGGGCTGCCGCCGCGTCGCAGGACGACGTGGAGGTCGTCTGGGCGGTCGGCCGCGGGACGTCCCTCGACGGGTTGGCACCGGTCGACGTCGCGGTCGACGTCAGCTCCGCGGACGCGGTCGCCGGCCACCTCGCCTGGGCCCGCAGCACCGGCACCCCGCTGGTCGTCGGCACCACCGGCTGGGACCCGGCGCTCGTGCCGGCCGACGTCGACCTGCCCGTCCTCGTCGCCCCCAACTTCTCCCTGGGCGTCGCCCTGGTCGAGCAGCTGGCGCGCGCCCTGGGACGGTATGCCGCGCACACCCCCTCCCCCGTCGACCTCGCCGTCACCGACACCCACCACCGGCACAAGGTCGACGCCCCGAGCGGGACGGCCGTCCTGCTGCGGGAGGCCCTGGCCGAGGGCGCGGACGCGGACGCCGGCCAGGTGCAGACGACCAGCCTGCGGGTCGGCGAGGTCGTCGGCCGGCACGAGGTCGTCGCCGCCTCCGCGCTGGAGACGATCACCCTGGCGCACGAGGCCCACGACCGGGCCGTCTTCGCCACCGGCGCGCTGACGGCCGCCCGATGGCTGGTCGGCCGACCCGCCGGCCGGTGGTCGATGGCCGACCTGGCCGCCGAGCACCTGACGACCCTGACCACCCCCACAACCCCCGGCGCACCCGCGCCGGACGCGGCCGCCTGACCGGGCGCGCCACATACCTGCACGGAAGGTTCCTCATGTCCCACCTGGCTGCTGCCCCGTTCACCGGTCTCGGCGTCGCCCTGGCGACCCCGTTCACCACCGGCACCGACGCGGGAGGGGCCGGGCGACAGCCGGAGGTGGACCACCCGGCGTACGCGCGGCTGCTCGACCACGTGCTCGCCGACGGGCGGGGCGTCGACTTCCTCGTCGTGCTCGGGTCGACCGGCGAGGCCGCGACCGTGACCGACTCCGAGCGGCACGCGCTCGTGCGGCAGGCGGTCGGGCACGTCTCGGCGGCGCGGCGCGCCGGACGGCTGCGGCGGCACGTGCCGGTCGTCGTGGGCGTGGGCCACAACGACACCGACCGCACCTGCGAGCTCGCGGCCCAGGCGGTCGCGGCGGGGGCCGACGGGCTGCTCGTGGTGACGCCGTACTACAACAAGCCGCAGGTCAGCGGGCTTGTCGCGCACTTCCGCGCGGTCGCCGAGGCGGCGCCGGGCGTGCCGATCGTGGCCTACAACGTGCCCGGGCGGACCGGCACCAACCTCACGCCCGAGGCCATGCGGCGGATCTGGGAGGTCGACCAGGTCGTCGCGGTCAAGGAGTCCTCCGGCGATCTGCGGCAGATAGCCAGGATCTGTCAGGAGGTGCCCGCCGGGCGGGTCGTCCTGGCCGGTGACGACGACCTCGCGCTCGCCTCGGTCGCGGTCGGCGCGCAGGGGCTGGTGTCGGTGTGCGCCAACGTCGCCCCGGTCGAGACCGCGCAGCTCGTGCGGGCCGCCCGGCGCGGGGACCTGGACCGGGCGCGGGAGCTGTTCGGGCAGCTGGCACCGCTCATGGAGGCGATGTTCGTCGAGACCAACCCCGTGCCGGTCAAGGCCGCGCTGGCCTGCCTGGGGCTCGGGACGGCCATGGTCCGGCTGCCGCTGTCGCCGGCCGAGCCGGGCACCTGGTCGCAGGTGCAGACGGCGCTCGCCGGGGTGGTCGCCGCCCGTCGCGCCGCACGGCTGGACGCGCCGGCCCGGGAGAGCCTGACCGGTCGGGTGGCGTCGTGACGGTAGGGACGGAGGAGCAGGTGACGGACGGCGTGGACGAGGTGCGGACGATGGACGGCGAGCGCCGGGTCGGGACGGTCGAGCAGGTCGAGGAGCTGCTGGCCGACCTCGAGGCGGGGACGGTGCGCGCCGCGACCCGGGGCGAGGACGGCAGCTGGTCGGCTCACGCCTGGGTCAAGGAGGGCATCCTGGCGGCCTTCCGGCTCAGCGACACCGTGGAGATGGACTGGCCCGGTGGCGCGGTCGACCGGTCGCTGGTGCCGGCGCGCACGTTCGGGACGGCCGACGGCGTGCGGGTCGTCCCGGGTGGCACCTCGGTGCGCCGGGGCGCCCACGTCGCGGCCGGGGTGGTCGTCATGCCGCCGAGCTACGTCAACGTCGGCGCCTACGTCGGGGCCGGGACGATGGTCGACAGCCACGTGCTCGTCGGCTCGTGCGCCCAGGTCGGCGAGCGCGTGCACCTGTCGACCGCGGTCCAGCTGGGTGGCGTCCTCGAGCCGGTCGGCGCCCGCCCGGTCGTCGTCGAGGACGACGTCTTCGTGGGGGCGCAGTGCGGTCTCTACGAAGGGGTCGTCGTGCGCTCGCGGGCCGTGCTCGCGCCGGGCGTCGTGCTGACGGCCGGGACGACGGTCTACGACCTGGTCGAGGAGCGCGAGTGGCGCGGCGAGGTGCCCGAGGGCGCAGTCGTCGTGCCGGGGTCGCGGCCCGCCCGCGGCGACTACGCCGACGTGCTGGGCCTCTCGCTCTACGCGCCGGTCATCGTCAAGTACCGCGACGCCGGCACCGACGCCGCCACCGTCCTCGAGGGGGCGCTGCGGTGACCGTCGCAGCACGGGTGGGCGGCCTCGCCGTCTCCCCCATCCGACGCATGGCCGTCGGCGCGCGCGAGGGCACCGTCAGCCTGGCCCTCGGCGAGCCCGGCTGGCCGATGCCCGCCCCGGCCCGACGCTCACTTGAGCACCAGGGCCGCACCGGCGGGCCGCTGCCCTACGGTCCCAACTCCTCCTCCCCCGAGCTGGTCGCGGCGGTGGCGGGGCAGCACGGCATACCCCTCGCGCCGGAGGAGGTCATGGTGACCTCCGGCAGCCAGGCGGCGCTGTTCGCGCTCTTCCACGCGCACGTCGAGGCGGGCAGCGCGGTGCTCGTGCCGGACCCGGGGTTCGTGGCCTACCGCTCGCTGGCGCAGCTCTGCCAGGCGCACCCCGTGGGGTATGCCCTGGGTCCCGGCGGTGCGCTCGACGTCGACCTGGTCGAGGCGGCGCTGGGCGAGGCGCTGCGTTCGGGGCGTCCGGTATCGGTGGTCGTGGTCAACCACCCGGCGAACCCGACCGGAGGGCTGGCGGACGCGGAGTCGCTGCGGCGGCTGGCCGAGCTGTGCACGCGGCACGGGGCGGTGCTGGTCAGCGACGAGGTCTACCGGGACCTGTGGGTCGGCGCGGGCGGACAACCAGCCGGGCTGCACGAGGTGGCCGGGCTCGCCGCCGGCGTGGTGCTGGGCTCAGTCAGCAAGGCCTTCGGTGCCCCCGGCCTGCGGGTCGGGTGGGCGGTCGGCCCGGCGGAGCTGCTGGCCCCCGCTCGGGTCGTCCACAACGCGATGACCACAGCCCCGGCCCGGCCCTCGCAGGACGCCGCGACCGCTCTGCTGACGTCGGCCGGCGAGGTGCTCCCGGCCGCCCGGCGGGAGGTCGCCCGGCGCTGGGAGGTGCTGGCTGAGGTGGCGCCGGAGCTGCTGGCGCTGGCCGACGCGGTTGCGGGCAGGCCACACCCCGGACCTGCAGCGGGAACCGGTTCCTGCAGCGGGCAGCAACCCGCTGCAGGAGCCGGATCCCGCTCGATGTCGCGCGCCGGCTTCTACCTCTGGCTCCCCCTCCCGGCCGGGATCGACCCGGCGGGCACGACCGCGTTCGCCCTGCGGGTCCGCGACGAGAGCCTGGTGACGACCGTGCCGGGGGTCGCCTTCGGGCCGCGCGGCGCCGGCTTCCTCCGGGTCAGCCTCGGCGGGCCGGTCGAGGAGCTCGTGGAGGGCCTGTTGCGCCTGGCGCCTTGGTGGGAAGGATGATCTTGGCACCGTCGACGACCGACCTCTTCGCACTCGGGGCCGAGCGGCTGCTCGACCTCGCCACCGACCACGCAGGACCGTTCTTCGCCTACGACCTGGGCGTGGCGCGGGAGCGGTTCGCCCGGCTCCGGGCCGCGCTGCCCGAGCGGGTACGCCTCGCCTACGCCGTGAAGTCCAACCCCGGCCTGCCGCTGCTGGAGACCTTCTCGGCCGCCGGTGCGTGGTTCGACTGTGCGAGCGCGGGCGAGGTCTCGGCCGTGCTCGCCGCCGGGGGCACGGGCCGGCGGATGGTCTTCGCCGGGCCGGCAAAGTCCGAGCGCGACCTGCAGGCGGCGCTCTTCGCCGGCGCACGTGTCCAGGTGGACGGGATCGAGGACGTGGCGCGGCTGCATACCCTCAACACCGGGGACGAGCCGCTCGAGGTGAGCGTGCGGGTGAACCCCGCCTCGGGTGTGTCGGAGGTCGCGGCCATCATCGGTGGCGGCGGTCCGAGCGCGTTCGGCGTCGACGAGGAGGAGGTGGCGGAGTTCGTCGCGGCGGCGCGGGCGTACGACCGGGTGCGCATCACCGGGCTTCAGGTGTTCGCGGCCAGCAACGAGCTGGACGCCGGCCGGCTGCTGGCCAACCACCGCACGGCGCTGCGCATCGGGCGGGAGCTGGCCGGGGTGCTCGGGCACGGCCTCGACCTGATCGACCTCGGCGGCGGCCTGGGGGTCAGGTATGCCGCGGACGAGCCGAGCCTCGACGTGCGCGCCCTGGGTGCCGGACTGGGTCGGGTGCTGACCGAGAACCCGTGGTTCGAGGGCGAGCTGCTGCTCGAGCCGGGGCGGTGGCTGTCGGCGCCGACCGGGGTCTACTGCGCGCGCGTGGTGCGGACGAAGGTCTCGCGCGGCCAGCGGTTCGTCATGCTCGAGGGCGGGATCAACCACCTGCTGCGGCCCCTGCTGACCGGGCAGTCGTTCCCGACGGTCGCGCTGCGGCCGGGTGTGGGGATGCTGGGCGACGGTGGTCCGGCCGACCGGACGGGCGCGAGCCTCGTGCCGACGACGCTGGCCGGCCCGCTGTGCACCTCGCTCGACCGGGTCGGCTCCGGTGACCTGCCCGAGGACCTGCGCCCGGGGGACGTCGTGGTGTTCGGGCAGGCCGGCGCCTACGCGGTCACCCAGGCGATGAGCCACTTCCTGTCCCACCCCGAGCCGGAGCAGGTGTGGGTGGGTTGAGCCGCCGCTCATCGCCGCCGCACGAGCAGTACCGCCTGGTCCTCCGCCTCCTTCCCCTCCGGGGCACGCACCATCCGGGCCACCTCCCGGCAGCCGGCCCGGACCAGGAGGTCGGCCATGGTCCCCACCGTGCGCCGGTAGCGCTCCAGGACGACGTCGTGCCCGTGCCGGCCGTACGACTCGGCCAGGTCCACGACACCCTCCCCCGCCTGGAAGGCGACGAGCAGGTGGCCACCCGGCCGCAGCACCCGGACGAGCTCGGCCAGGACGCCGGGCAGCTCCTCGTCGGGGGTGTGGATCGTGGAGTACCACGCCATGACCCCCGCGAACCGGCCGTCCTCGAAGGGAAGGTCGGCCAGCGACGCCACCGTCAGGTCGAGGTCGGGGTGGGCGCGACGTCCGGCCGCGATCATCCGGGGCGACAGGTCCACACCGCGGACCCTGCAGCCCCGGTCGGCCAGGTGGCGGGCCATCCGCCCGGCCCCGCAGCCGGCGTCGAGAACATCCCCCTCGTCCCGGACCCGTGCGACGAAGGCGTCGAGCACGGCCAGGTCGAGGGCGGTCTCGGCACGGGTGTCCGGCAGCAGCCGCGCGTAGTCGTCCGCCACCAGGTCGTAGGCGGTCTGCACCGTGTCCTTCGACTGCGCCATCACCCCACCCTTTCGCAGATCTCCCCTTCCTCGCAGACCTCTCCTACCCGTTGCCCGGACGATCGAGCCCCAGGACGAGCTCGAGGGCCAGGTCCACGGATCGTTGGTCCGCCAGGTCGAGGTGACCGACCAGCGGGCCGAGCCGGCCCACGTCCAGCGTCCTCAGCTGCTCCACGAGCACGCACGTCCGCTCCCCGGCGATCTGGACCTCGGGCCTGAAGATGCGCGGCGGGGCGGAGCGTGACGTGGGCGCCAGCACCACGGTCGACAGCGGCAGCTCGTCGGCCTGGACCACGACACCGAGGCGGGGCCCCCGCTGCTCGTGCCCCCGAGCGCCGCGGGCGGTTGGCACGGCATACACGTCACCCCGGATCAACATCGGCCCATTCCTGCATGGCCTCCTCGACCGCCGCGCGGTCGTCCGGGTCGGCCAGGGCCCGGGCAGCCTCGGCCCGCATCTGCTGTCGCCGGCGGAGGAAGACAGCGTCCAGAAGGGCGCGGCGGACCGCCTCCGAGGTCGATGTGCCGTCGGCGGTCAGCTCGGCGAGTGCCTGCTCGGCCTCTCCGGAGATTCGGACGTTCACGATGCCCATGCTGGGACGATACTCTGCTGTCATACACCTGTCATACAGCCTCCTGTGGACAGGCGGTCCGGCACGGTCGAGGTGTGGAGAGGCTCCACCACGCGCGTCACCTCCTGCCCCGTGGCACCGTGGAGGGGTGGCGCGCGAGCGGCATACCCCGGACCAGGACGCGACCGCAGAGGCGGGACCGGCGCCCGAGGAGGCCCTGCGCACCTATCGGCGCATGCGGGACTTCGGGAGGACCCCGGAGCCGAGCGGGAAGGCCCCCGAGGGCAGCGCTGGCGACGACAGCCCCGACGACCCCGCCGGCTCCGGACCCGTCTTCGTCGTCCAGCGGCACCGGGCGACGCGGCGGCACTACGACTTCCGGCTCGAGGTCGACGGGGTGCTCGCGAGCTGGGCCGTGCCGAAGGGGCCCTCGCTCGACCCGGAGGTGCGGCGGCTGGCCATCCACGTGGAGGACCACCCGATGGAGTACCTCCACTTCGAAGGGGTCATCCCCGAGGGCGAGTACGGCGGCGGCGACGTCATCGTCTGGGACACCGGCACGTGGGAGTCCCACGACGACGACCCGGCGGCGGCGATCCGCGCCGGAACGCTGCACGTGCGGCTCCACGGGGAGAAGCTGCGGGGCGAGTTCATGCTCGTGCGGACCGGCCGGCAGGAGGGCGACAAGGAGCAGTGGCTGCTGTTCCACAAGCAGGACGAGCACGTCGAAGAGGGCTGGGACGCCGAGGACTTCCCCCGGTCCGTCCTCAGCGGTCGCACCAACGAGGAGGTGCGGGCGGACCCGGAGCGGGTATGGCGTTCCGACCTTCCCGCGAACCGCGCCTCGGTGGAGGTCGGGGACGGGGGGGTCGCCGTGGTGGCCGACGAGGAGCTGGCGGCCCTGGACGGGTTCGGCGAGGCCGGCAGCTGGGAGGTCTTCGGGCGCACGCTGAAGGTGACGAACCTCGACAAGGTCCTCTTCCCCGCGCGGGAGGGTGAGGAACCGGTCACGAAGCGCGACCTGCTCCGGTATGCCGCGCAGGTGGCCCCGACGGTGCTGCCCTACCTGCGGGGGCGGGCGCTGAACATGCACCGTTTCCCGGACGGCGTGGGGTCGAACGGGTTCTGGCACAAGGAGCTGCCCGGTCACGCCCCGGAGTGGATCGGGCGGTGGGACAACCCCGACGCCGACCCTGGTGAGACGCGGACCTACCTGGTCGTCGACGAGCCTGCCGCGTTGGTCTGGGTGGCGAACTTCGGTGCGTTGGAGTGGCATCCGTGGACCTCGCCGACGGAGGCGCCGGACCGGCCGAGCTACGTGATGTTCGACATCGACCCCGGCGAGGAGACGACGTGGGAGCAGACGGTGGAGCTCGCCCGGCTGCACCGGACCGCGCTGGACCACATGGAGGTGCGGGGCTATCCGAAGGTGACGGGTCGGCGGGGGTTCCAGGTGTGGGTGCCGATCCGCCGGGGCCGACCTTCGCGGACACGCGGGCGTGGGCCGAGAAGGTGTCCCGGAGCATCGGGGCGGTGGTGCCGGACCTGGTCAGCTGGAGCTGGTCGGTCAAGGAGCGGGGCGGGCTCGCGCGGCTGGACTACACGCAGAACGCGGTGAACAAGACGCTGGTGGCGCCGTACAGCCCGAGGCCGGCGGCCGGGGCACCAGTGTCGGCGCCGATCGCCTGGGACGAGCTGGAGGATCCTGAGCTGCGGCCGGACCGGTGGACGGTGAGGACGATCCTGGACCGGCTGGCGGAACGGGGGGACCTGTTCCGGGGGGGTGCTGCAGTCGGACCAACGGCTGCCGCGCGTGCGCTGACGGGGTGATGCCCGAGAGCCGTGGACGGGGCCCTGCAGAACCGTTGACAACGGTAAAGGGAAGGTAAAGACTGCAAAGGTTAGGAAGGGGTCGCCGGGAATGTCGTCCCGGCGTTCGTGCTCTGCTAGGAGCATCGTGAGCCGTCGCGTCTGGCTGATCCCCGTTCAGCCTTCTCCGGCACACCTCGGGGTCACCACCGGTGTGCTGAAGAAGCACGGGGTCGCCTGGTCGACGGTCCGGGCGCACCAGCTGCGTGAGGCCTTGGAGCAGGCGCTCCCGGCGGTGGCACTCGTCCACGGCGGGGTGATCACCCCGCTGCTCATGGACGTCCAGCGCTGGCTCACCGACGCTGACGTCCCCACCCTCCTGCTGGTCGAGCGTCTCACCGACGACTTCGAGGCCGTCCTCCTCGACCGCGGCGCCAGGGACGTCATCGCGCTGCCGGCCCCGCCGCGCAAGATCGGGGCGAGGGTGGAGGCGCTCCTGCGAAGCGCGCAACCCGCGGCTGTCGAGACCCGCGTGCCGCCGGACGTGGTGGTCGGCGAGATCGTCCGGGTGGCGCCAGGGAGCCGGACCGTCACGGTCGGCACCGCCGAGGTCAACCTGACCAGGACCGAGTTCGATCTCCTCCTGGCGCTCGCGCTGCGACAGCCCGACGTCCTCACCCGCGCCGAGCTCGCCGAGGCCCTTGACCGCCCCCGGACGGGGCTTCGCACGTTGGATACCCACATCAGCCGGATCCGCACCAAGCTGCGGCAGGCCGGGGCCCCCGACCTGCTGGAGTCGGTGCGCGAGGTGGGGTACCGGCTGCGGGACGCAGAGCACCACCACGCTTCCTGAAGCTGCACGGGTGCGGTGCCCGGCCGGTGGGCACGGACCATCCCGGCGCCTGACTCACCCACCCGTTTCGACCGTCCGGTCGCGCGCGTCCGGCAGCGACGCCGGGGAGGGCGTCGCTGGCCGTCCACATCCTTGGTGTTCGCTCCTCTTCGTCCCCAGAGGTGCTGGAGGACGGGTCGCAAACCCGGGTATGTCGTACAGGTGTCCTAACATGGGTGCATCGTCGGAAGGTTCGGCGA
>NZ_VFXM01000002.1:0-287645 GCF_006519705.1 Ornithinimicrobium kibberense | reverse complement strand
GATCCCGGGCCAGGACATCGACGTAGCCGTCGCTCGCGGTGGAAGCCTGGGGGACGACGGCGCCGATGGACGACGTCTGGGAGGGTGAGGCGACTCCCGTTGTCGGTCCGACGATGGCCGGCACCATCAGGCCAAGGATCGCAAACACGACGACGAGGAGAGGACGAACCCCGAAGGTCCTCATATGTCGACAGTAGGCCTACGACGCCCGACCCACAAGGGGTCAAGTTTGCGGGTGCCCGCACCACAGCGTCCGCAACCAGGCCCAGCTGGGAAACTGCCCCCCTGTGACGAGCGCCACCTTGACCCGGCGTCACGTCGGTGGGCTAGAGTGCCACCCAATGACTGCTCTGCTCCTCCTTCCGCGCCGCAGCGAGACCTCCTAGGTCCGGCCCTCGCTGCGGAGTCGCGCTGTCCACGGACCGACAGCACCCGAAGACCCCAGCGAGAAGGAACCAGACCGGATGAGCATCCAGACCCAGACCTCCCCCCAGGACGTCGACGCGGCCGTACCCACCACCGACGGCACCGGCCGGGCCACCCACGTCGTCGAGCGCAACCCCCAGCAGCCCAGCGGCATGCCCGTGGAGCGCTACACGGCATACCCCCCGGTGGACCTGCCGGACCGCACCTGGCCGGGGCGCACGATCACGCAGGCCCCCCGGTGGTGCGCGGTCGACCTGCGCGACGGCAACCAGGCGCTCATCGACCCGATGACCCCCGACCGCAAGCGCCGGATGTTCGAGCTGCTGGTCCGGATGGGCTACAAGGAGATCGAGGTCGGCTTCCCCGCCGCCAGCCAGACCGACTTCGACTTCGTGCGGATGCTCATCGAGGAGGACCTGATCCCCGACGACGTGGTCATCCAGGTGCTGACCCAGGCCCGCGAGCACCTCATCGAGCGCACCTACGAGGCGATCGCCGGGGCCAAGCAGGCCATCGTCCACCTCTACAACTCCACGTCCACCCTGCAGCGCCGGGTCGTCTTCCGGGCGAGCGAGGACGAGATCGTCGACATCGCCGTCCAGGGCGCGCGCATCTGCAAGAAGTACGAGGAGCAGCTGCCGCCCGGCACCGAGATCTACTACCAGTACTCCCCCGAGTCCTACACCGGCACCGAGCTGGAGTATGCGGTGCGCGTGTGCAACGCGGTCATGGAGGAGTTCGTCCCCACCCCGGAGAAGCCGGTCATCATCAACCTACCGGCCACGGTGGAGATGGCCACCCCCAACGTCTACGCCGACTCCATCGAGTGGATGAGCCGCCACCTGAACCACCGCGAGAACGTCATCCTGTCGCTGCACCCGCACAACGACCGGGGCACCGGGGTCGCCGCGGCCGAGCTGGGCTACCTCGCCGGGGCCGACCGGATCGAGGGCTGCCTGTTCGGCAACGGCGAGCGCACCGGCAACGTCTGCCTGGTGACGCTGGGCATGAACATGTTCACCCAGGGGGTGGACCCGCAGATCGACTTCTCCGACATCGACGAGGTCCGGCGCACCGTCGAGCACTGCAACCAGCTGCCGGTGCCCGAGCGCCACCCCTACGGCGGCGACCTGGTCTTCACCGCCTTCTCCGGCAGCCACCAGGACGCGATCAAGAAGGGCCTGGAGGCCTTGGAGGCCGAGGCCGCCGAGATCGGGGTGCCGGTGGAGCAGCACCGCTGGGAGGTGCCCTACCTGCCGGTCGACCCCAAGGACATCGGGCGCAGCTACGAGGCCGTCATCCGGGTCAACAGCCAGTCCGGCAAGGGCGGCGTGGCCTACGTGATGAAGTCCGAGCACAAGCTGGACCTGCCGCGACGGCTGCAGATCGAGTTCAGCGGCGCCGTGCAGCGGCACACCGACACCGAGGGCGGGGAGATGAGCCCGGGCCAGATCTGGGCCGCCTTCCAGCACGAGTACCTCGAGCAGGACGGCCCCCTGGTGCTGCACGACTTCACCAACACCCACGACGAGGAGGGCCGGGTGCGGCTGCACGCCCGGGTCACCGTCGACGGCGAGGACCATGAGATCGACGCCGAGGGCAACGGCCCGATCGACGCCTTCGTGGAGGGGCTGACCGGGCTGGGGATCGACGTGCGGGTCCTGGACTACTCCGAGCACGCGCTGTCGGCGGGCGAGGACGCGTATGCCGCCGCCTACGTCGAGTGCGCCATCGCCGGCGAGGTGCGCTGGGGCGTGGGCATCCACCCCAACACGGTCCGGGCGGCGCTGCACGCGGTGTGCAGCGCGGTCAACCGGCCGGGTCGCTGACGGGCCGGGCGGCCGGGGCGGTCAGCCCCGGCCGTCGCCCAGCAGCGTGGCCCCGTCCTCGGAGAAGGACCAGTAGGGGTTGTAGGCGATCTCCCACACGTGCCCGTCCGGGTCGGTGAACACCCCGGAGTAGCCGCCCCAGAACCGGCTGCACGGCACGCGCAGCACCTCGGCGCCCGCACTCACGGCCGAGGCGAACTGCTCGTCGACGTCCGCCGCGCTGGCCACGTTGAGCCCGAGCACCTTGCCGCCCCACCCGTCCCCGCTGCCGGGGGTGTCCTCGGTGTCGTCCTCGATGTCGATGCCGGAGTCGACGGCCAGCGCCTGCCGGTCCCACAGCGCCACGACCATGCCACCGGTCTGGAAGAAGACGATGTGCTCCGGCGACGGGCCCGGCTGCCAGCCGAGCGCGGTGTAGAAGTCGCGGGCGCGGTCCATGTCGGACACGCCGAGGGTCACCAGGGAGAGACGCTGATCCATGCCGTCAACCTAGCAACCGCCCACCTCACCGCCCTCGGGGAGCCGTCCCGGCGAGCAGGTCCGCCACCGCGAGGGGGATGGCGTGGGCGACGCCGAGCGCGCGCACCGGCCCTCCCGGGGTGGCCCGGGAGGCGGCGGTGCCGTGGACGAGGGCCGCGAGCGAGCCGGCCTCCAGCGGGGCCAGCCCGGCGGCCAGGAGGACGCCGGCGAGCCCGGCGAGGACGTCACCGGCCCCGGCGGTGGCCAGCCACGGCGGGGCGTCCGCCTGGCTGCGGACCGGGACGGCGGGGTCCGGGGTGACGACGAGCGTCGTGGCGCCCTTGAGCAGGACCGTGCACCCGGTCAGCACCGCGGCGCGGCGGGCGTGGGCCAGGGGCGCCTGCTCGACCTGCTCCCGGGTGACCTCCTCACCGTCCGCCACCGTGCCCAGCAGCCGGGCCAGCTCGCCGGCGTGCGGCGTGAGGAGGGTCGGCGCCGTCCGTCGGTGGCCGGCGGCCAGCCACCGGCCGAGCAGCTCCAGCCCACCGGCGTCGACGAGGAGCGGAAGGTCCTGCGCGAACGACCCGGTCACCCGGTCGACCTGGTCGTCCTCGCCGTCGGGCCGGTCGACCCCCCGCGCGTCGACGCCCGGCCCGACCACCATGGCCTGGACCCGACCGGGGCCGGGCACGACCTCGGGGCAGGAGGCCAGGACCAGGTCGGCGGCGCGGGGCGGCCCCAGGTAGCGCACCATGCCGGCACCGGCCTCCACGGCCGCGGTGCAGCACAGGACGGCGGCCCCCGGGTAGTCGTCGCTGCCGGCGACCACGCCCAGGACGCCCCGGGAGTACTTGTGGTCGGTGGCGTCGGGCACCGGCCAGCGGCCGGCGACGTCGGCGGGCTCGAGCCGCTCCACGACCGGGCGCTCGCCGGCCAGCTCCGGCGTCAGGCCGATGTCGACGACGCGGAGGCGGCCGACCGCCGGCGCCGTGGCCGGCAGCAGGTGGACCGGCTTGGCCACGCCGAAGGTCACCGTCTCGTCGGCCCGGACCCGGGGGCCCTGCGGGTCCTCCCCGGCCGGGTCGGCCCCGCTGGGCAGGTCGACGCCGACGATGTATGCGGTGCCCGGCACCGCCGCGACGGCGGCGGCCATCGCCCCCCGCAGGCCGGGGCGGCCCCCGATCCCGAGCAGCCCGTCGACGACGAGGTCGGCGGCCGCCAGCGCCTCGCGGGCACGGGCGGGCAGCTGCCCGGCGTCCGGTGCGACCTCGACCACCTCCACCCCGGCCTCGCGGGCCGCCGTCGCCCCGTCGGCGTGCAGCCGGGCGGCGACGCCGACCACGGTGACCTGGAGGCCGTCCAGGAGGGAGGCGGCCCACAGCGCGTCGCCCCCGTTGTCCCCCGGCCCGGCGAGCACGACCACCGACCTGGCCCCCAGCTCCTGCGCCCGGTCCCGCACGACCTGGGCCAGGGCGCGGGCGGCCCGCTGCATGAGGGCCCCCGGCGGCAGGCCGGCCCGCACCCGGTCCTCGACGACGCGGACGGTCGCGACGTCATACCCCTCGATCATGCGTGCCTCCTCGTGCCGGTGCGGTCGGTCCGGGCAGGACGTCCCCGTCTAGTCCGTGCCCTCCGCGACCACGACCGCCGAGGCCACCCCGGCGTCGTGCGAGAGGGACACGTGCAGGTGCGCCACACCCAGCTCGTCGGCCCGGGCCCGGACCGTGCCCTGGGTGCGCAGGTGGGGTCGGCCGGTGCTGTCGCGCACCACCCAGGCGTCGGTCCAGCTGAGGCCGACGGGCGCGCCGAGCGCCTTGGCGAGCGCCTCCTTGGCCGCGAACCGGGCCGCCAGGGACTCGGGGCGCAGGCCCAGCTCCTCGTCGGTGAACAGGCGCGGACCCAGCCGAGGAGTCTCCTGCAGCCGGCGGGCGAACCGGTCGATGTCCACCACGTCGATGCCCACCCCGACGATCATCGCGCCCGGGTCACTCGACGGTGACGGACTTGGCCAGGTTGCGGGGCTGGTCGACGTCCAGGCCCTTGGCGGTCGACAGGTGCAGCGCGAACACCTGCAGCGGCACGACCGTCAGCAGCGGCGCCAGCAGCGGGGAGGTGCGCGGCACCCTGATCACCTCGTCCGCGAACGGGACCACGTCCTCGTCGCCCTCCTCGGCGATGACGAGCGTGCGCGCGCCCCGGGCCCGGATCTCCTGGATGTTGGAGACCACCTTGCCGTGGAGGCCGTGCTCGCTGTCCGGGGAGGGCACGATGACGAAGACCGGCTGCCCCGGCTCGATGAGGGCGATGGGGCCATGCTTGAGCTCGCCGGCGGCGAACCCCTCGGCGTGGATGTAGGCCAGCTCCTTGAGCTTGAGCGCCCCCTCCATGGCGACGGGGTAGCCCACGTGCCGGCCCAGGAAGAGCACCGAGCGGGAGTCGGCCATGAAGTAGGCGATCTCCTTGACCCGGTCCATCGTGGTGAGCAGCTCCTCGATCTTGGCCGGTACCCCCTGCAGCTCGGCCATGATCTCGGCGGCGTCGCGGCCGTAGCTCTCCCCGCGCAGCGAGGCCAGGTAGAGGCCGAGGATGTAGCTGGCGGTGATCTGCGCCAGGAAGGCCTTCGTCGAGGCCACGGCGATCTCCGGACCGGCGTGCGTGTAGAGCACGGCGTCGGACTCCCGCGGGATGGTCGACCCGTGCGTGTTGCAGATGGAGACCGTCTTGGCGCCGAGCTCCTTGGCGTGGCGCACGGCCATGAGGGTGTCCATGGTCTCGCCGGACTGGGAGATGGACACCACGAGGGTGTGGCCGTCGATCACCGGGTCGCGGTACCGGAACTCGTGGGCGAGCTCGACCTCAACCGGGATCCGGGTCCAGCGCTCGATGGCGTACTTGGCCACCATCCCGGCGTAGGCCGCGGTGCCGCACGCGACGATGACGATCTTGGTGACCGCCCGCAGCTCGTCCTCCTCGATGTGCAGCTCGTCGAGGCGCAGGTTGCCGTCGGCGTCCGTGCGGCCCAGGAGGGTGTCGGCGACCGCGTGCGGCTGGTCGTTGATCTCCTTCTCCATGAAGGTGTCGTAGCCGCTCTTCTCGGCGGCCGCCGCGTCCCAGGTGACCTCGTAGGCCTTGCCGTCGGAGGGGGTGCCGTCGAAGTTGGTCACCTCGTAGGTGTCCGGGGTGATCGTCACGATCTGGTCCTGGCCCAGCTCGAGGGCGTGCCGGGTGTGGCCGATGAAGGCGGCCACGTCCGAGCCCAGGAAGTTCTCGCCCTCCCCCAGCCCGACGACCAGGGGCGAGTTGCGGCGCGCCCCCACCACGGTGTGCGGCTGGTCGGCGTGCACCGCGAGGAGGGTGAAGGCGCCCTCGAGACCGGCGACCACCTCGCGCATGGCCGCGGTCAGGTCGCCGGTGCGGGCGAAGGCCTCGTCCAGCAGGTGGGCCACGACCTCGGTGTCCGTCTCGGAGGTGAACTCCACCCCCTGCTGCGCCAGGGAGGTCTTCAGCGCGTGGAAGTTCTCGATGATGCCGTTGTGGACGAGGGCCAGCTTGCCGTCGCGGCCGCCCCGGTGGGGGTGGGCGTTCTGGTCGGTCGGCCCGCCGTGGGTCGCCCACCGGGTGTGGCCGATGGCGGTGGCGGTGTCCGGGACGGGCGCGTCCACCAGGGCGGACCGCAGGTTGGCCAGCTTGCCGGCCCGCTTGCGGGTCTGGACCGCACCGTCGTCGACGACGGCCACCCCGGCCGAGTCGTAGCCGCGGTACTCCAGGCGGCCCAGGCCCTCCATCACCACGTCCAGCGCCGTGCCGTCCGCACGGGGGCCCACGTATCCCACGATTCCACACATGCGCCCAAGCGTACGTCCTGGCCTGCCGGGCCACGCCGAGGCCGGGTGCGAAAATGCCGCCCATGGCCTCATCGCCCTCCGGCCCGCCCATCCCCTCCCCCTACGTCGAGCTCGACCGCGACGACTGGGCACGGCTGCGGGACCAGCACCCGATGCACCTCGACGCGGCCGACATCGAGCGGCTCCGGGGGCTGGGCGACCGGCTGGACATGGCCGAGGTCGAGCAGGTCTACCTGCCCATCAGCCGGCTGCTGTCGTTCTACGAGCGCGCCACCGCCCGGCTGCACCAGGTGACCACCGACTTCCTCGACGAGCGGGCGGCCCGCACCCCGTTCCTCATCGGGGTGGCCGGCTCGGTCGCCGTCGGCAAGTCGACGACGGCACGCATCCTGGCCGAGCTGATCCGCCGGTGGGACACCCGCCCCTCGGTCGAGCTGGTCACCACCGACGGCTTCCTGCACGCCAACGCGGTGCTGGAGCGGCGCGGTCTCATGGGCCGCAAGGGGTTCCCCGAGTCCTACGACCGGCGGGCGCTGCTGCGCTTCGTCAGCGAGGTCAAGGCCGGGCGCGCGGAGGTGCGGGCACCGGTGTACAGCCACCTGGTCTACGACATCGTGCCGGACGAGCAGATCGTCGTGCGCCGGCCCGACGTCCTCGTCGTCGAGGGGCTCAACGTCCTGCAGCCGCCGCGCGCGCACCCCAACGGCCGCGGTCCCGGGCTGGCCGTCAGCGACTTCTTCGACTTCTCGGTCTACGTCGACGCCCACGTGGGGGACATCAAGCGGTGGTACGTCGAGCGGTTCCTGTCGTTGCGCCGGACGGCCTTCGCCGATCCCGAGTCCCACTTCCACCGGTACGCCTCGCTCAGCGACGAGGCCGCCGTGGACGTCGCGGTCGACATCTGGGACTCGATCAACGCGCCGAACCTCATGGAGAACATCCTGCCGACCCGCAGCCGGGCCACGCTCGTGCTGCTCAAGGGCCCCGAGCACACGGTGGACCGGGTGCGGCTGCGCCGGCTCTGACGTCGACGCCGGCCGCCTACAGGTCCGCGTAGCGGGCCCGGACGATGCTGTAGACCCCGTAGAGCGCCAGGCCGACGGCCACGGCGAGCAGGAGGGCGGTGCCCAGCGGCTGGGCCGCCAGCATCTTCAGGGCCCCGTCGAGCCCGGAGGACTCCTCGGGGTCCGCCTCGACCGCCGCCAGGCCGAAGAGCCCGCCCACGACGGTGAGCGCCACCCCCTTGGCGGCATACCCGACCGTGCCGGTGAGCTCCACCCCCCTGCCCAGGCCCTCGGACCGGGCGCCGCGCAGGTCCTCGAGGAACCGGCGGCTCAGCCCCTTGTAGACGTGGTAGACCCCGGCTCCGACCACCGCGAGCCCGACCAGCCCGACGAGGACGCGTCCGAACGGCGCATGGAGCAGGGCCGCGGTGAGGTCGGCGCTCGCCTCCCCGCCGCCGGTACCGGCCCCGGTGGCGAACGGGAGGGTGGTCACGCCCAGCGCCCCGTAGAGGAGCGCCCGTCCCACCGCGCGGGCCCGGTCGACGGGCTCGCCTCCGCCCAGCAGGCCGTCCAGCACCTGCCAGAGCGCCAGGGCCAGGAAGCCCACGACGCAGGCCCACAGGAGCACCGGTCCGGCGGGCGCCGACCGCAGCGCGGTCAACGCCCCGTCCTGGTCCGCCTCCCCGCCGCCGCCGAGCGCCACCCGCCCGGCGATCCAGCCGATCATCAGGTGGATCAGCCCGCTGGCGACGAAGCCGGCGCGGGCGAGCCGACGCAGCCAGGGGTGGTCGGCCAGCCGGCGGGCCGTGCGTCCCGCGGTCGCGGGCGCCGAGGCGAGGTTCACCCCGTCACGATGGCACGGTCGGGCGGCTCAGTACCAGTTGACGGCCTGGGAGTGGGCCCAGGCGTTGCAGGGCGAGCCGTAGCGCTCGGAGATGTAGCCCAGGCCCCAGGCGATCTGGGTCGCCGGGTTGGTCTGCCAGTCGGTCCCGGCGGAGGCCATCTTGCTGCCGGGCAACGACTGGGGGATGCCGTAGGCGCCGGAGGAGGGGTTCATCGCGGTGTGGTTCCAGCCCGACTCCTTCATCCACAGCGAGTCCAGGCAGCCGAACTGGTCCTCGCCCCACCCGTAGCCGGACAGCATGGACCGGGCGATGGAGCGGGCGTCGCCGCTGCTCACCGGCTGGGGGGACGGCTGCGGGGCCGGCTGCTGCGTCGGCTGCGGCGCGGGCTCCCGGGTGGGCTCCGGCGCCGGCTGGCGGGCGGCGGACCGGGAGGCGGCCTGCGACTCCGTGCGGGCCGCGGCCTCGGCGGCCGCCTGCTCCTCCGCGGCCTGCTCGGCGGCCGCGGCCCCCTGCGCGGCCCGCTCGGCGGCGGCGGCCTCCTCGGCGGCCTTCCGCTCGGCGGCGCGCTCCTGGGCCTTGCGGTCGGAGATGCGCTCGGCGGCGGTGCGGGCGGCCTCGACGCCCTCACCGGTCAGCCCGGAGGACAGGCCCAGGGCGGCCGACCCCTTCTCGAGCCGGTCGGCGGCGGCGAGGGCCCCGAGGTCCTGGCCGGCGTCGGCCGACAGGCCGGACACGGTGCCGCCGACGGACGGCTCGGACTCGCCCACGGCGGTCGCCGTGGAGGAGGCCGGGACGGTCGCGGTGGTCGCGTAGGCGGCCAGGGCGAGCGAGCCCGCGGCGATGCCGGCGGTGACGGCCGCGGCCGGGCCGCAAAGGCGGCGGGGACGGTGGGTGCCGTGGGCACGCCGGGAGGGCAGGGAGGAGCTCTTCACAGGGGGGACCTTTCGCAGACCGGTACGCCGCCGCCGGAAGGGACGCAGGGGCGCGTTCGACACGGGACCGGATGGGACTGGCGGCGTTACCAAATCGTGATCTGACCGTTCTACGGTGCCCGCCGAGGCGCCGCCACGTCAAACTGACGGCCCCTGCCGTGACGAAGGTCACACCGTGGTCAGCCCAGGTGGTGCCCCTCCAGCATCTCGGTGACCAGGGCCGCGATCGGCGAGCGCTCGCTGCGCGAGAGCGTGACGTGGGCGAACAGCGGGTGGCCCTTGAGCGCCTCGATGACCGCGGCCACGCCGTCGTGCCGACCGACCCGCAGGTTGTCCCGCTGCGCCACGTCGTGGGTGAGCACCACCCGGGAGCCCTGGCCGATCCGGGACAGCACGGTGAGCAGCACGTTGCGCTCCAGGCTCTGGGCCTCGTCGACGATGACGAACGCGTCGTGCAGCGACCGTCCCCGGATGTGGGTCAGCGGCAGCACCTCGAGCATGTCCCGGGCCAGCACCTCCTCGACGACCTCGGCGGAGACCACGGCCCCCAGGGTGTCGAACACCGCCTGGGCCCAGGGGCCCATCTTGTCGTTCTCGCTGCCGGGCAGGTAGCCCAGCTCCTGGCCGCCCACGGCGTACAGCGGGCGGAAGACCACGACCCGGCGGTGCTGGCGGCGCTCCATGACCGCCTCGAGCCCGGCGCACAGGGCGAGGGCCGACTTGCCGGTGCCGGCCCGGCCGCCGAGGCTGACGATCCCCACGTCGGGGTCCAGCAGCAGGTCGAGGGCGATCCGCTGCTCGGCGCTGCGGCCGTGCAGCCCGAAGGCGTCCCGGTCGCCGCGCACGAGCCGGACGGCGTGATCGGCGCCGACCCGGCCGAGGGCGCTGCCCGAGGGGCCCAGCACGGTCAGCCCGGTGTGCACGGGCAGCTCGGCCGCCTCCGGGGTCTCCAGCCGGGCGTGCTCGTAGAGCTCCTGCATCTGCGCGTCGTCGACCTCGAGCTCGGCCATGCCCGACCACCCGCTGTCGACCGCGAGCTCGGCGCGGTACTCCTGGGCGTCCAGCCCGACCGCCGAGGCCTTCACCCGCATGGGCAGGTCCTTGGAGACCACCGTCACGTCGTGCCCCTCGGCGGCGAGGTTGGCCGCCACCGCCAGGATCCGGCTGTCGTTGTCCCCCAGCCGGAACCCGTGCGGCAGCGCGGCGGTGTCGCTGTGGTTCAGCTCCACGTGCAAGGACCCCCCGGCCTGCCCGACCGGGACCGGCTCGCTGAGGGTCCCGTGGGTGACCCGCAGGTCGTCCAGGGTGCGCAGCGCCTGCCGGGCGAAGTAGCCCAGCTCGGGGTGCTGACGCTTGGCCTCCAGCTCGGTGATCACCACGACCGGCAGCACCACGGCGTGCTCGGCGAAGCGCAGCAGCGCCCCGGGGTCGGACAGCAGGACCGAGGTGTCCAGGACGTAGGTCTTGCGCCCGGTGCCGGGCAGGTCGTCCGCGGGCGCCGGCACGGGGACGGTCGTGCGCGTCGGGACGGAGGTGCGGGTCGGAATGGTCATGGCGGGCTCCCTGCGGACGCGCACCGGCTGCCACGCGTCCCGTCGGTGGTCGGACCGGGACCGGGCCCTCCGCCGACGGTGGGCCGGTGCCGGCCCTCCGCCGCGAGCCTGAGCTCCATGGATGGGCCTCCCGTGAGGTGGGACGGGTGCCCCTCCTCCACCTCCGACGGTATGCGGTGTGACGGGGGCCACGTCGAACGCAGGGCGGCGTGTCGACGAGGAGCGGATGAACGGCAGGTGGCCGACCGGCGCCGGCGGCTCAGAGCACCTTGGACAGGAAGGACCGGGTGCGTTCGTGCTGCGGCGCGGCCAGCACCTCGGCGGGGTCGCCCTCCTCGACGATGACGCCGCCGTCCATGAAGACGAGCTTGTCGCCCACCTCCCGGGCGAAGCCCATCTCGTGGGTGACGACCATCATCGTCATCCCCTCCGCCGCCAGCGTCTTCATGACCTCGAGGACGTCGCCGACGAGCTCGGGGTCGAGCGCGGAGGTCGGCTCGTCGAAGAGCATCATGTCCGGCTCCATGGACAGGGCCCGGGCGATGGCCACCCGCTGCTGCTGACCGCCGGAGAGGTGGGCCGGGTAGGCGTCCTCGCGGTCGGCCAGCCCGACCTTGGCCAGGTTGGCGCGGGCGATCCGGTCGGCCTCCGCCCGGTCGCGCTTGAGCGAGCGCTGCTGGGCGATGGTCAGGTTCCGCAGGACCGTCATGTGGGGGAAGAGGTTGAACTGCTGGAAGACCATGCCGATCCGGGCACGGACCGCGTCGAGGTTCGTCTCGGGGTCGGTGATGTCGATCCCCTCGACGAGGATCTGCCCCGAGGAGGGCTCCTCCAGGCGGTTCACGCAGCGCAGCAGCGTGGACTTGCCCGACCCGGAGGGACCGATGACGCACACGACCTGGCCGTGGTCGACGTGGAAGTCGATGCCCTTGAGCACCTCGACGTCCCCGAACGACTTGTGCAGGTCGCGCACCGCGATCGCGGGCGCGTCGGGGTCGGGACGGCGCACGGAGTCGCCGGGGCCGTCGTCGCCGGGGACGTGGGAGAGCTCGTGGATGTCGGCCATCAGCGGGACCTGTTCTGTCGGGTCTCCATCCACGCCACCAGCCGGGTGAGCGGGAGGGTGATGGCCAGGTAGAGGAGGGCGGCGAGGGTGAGGCTGGTGGCGGTGCCCGCCGTGGGCCCGCTCGTCATCAGGTCCCGGCCCAGGGTCGTCAGCTCGCGCTGGCTGGCGGCCAGCCCGATGACGAACAGCAGCGCCGTGTCCTTGATGAGCAGGACGAACTCGTTGGTCAGCGGCGGGACCACGATCCGCAGCGCCTGCGGCATGACGATCGAGGTCATGGTCCATCCCGAGGACATGCCCAGGGACCGGGCCGCCTCCGCCTGACCCTTCGGCACGGCCTGGATGCCCGCCCGCAGGGTCTCGGCGATGTAGGCGCTGGCCACGAAGACCAGGCCGAGCAGGCCGGCGCCGACCGGACCCCCGGGAGGGGTCCAGCCGGTGGCGATCGGGACGCCGAAGGCCATCCCGAGGATGACGATGAGGGAGGGCACGCCCCGGAAGAACTCCACCCACACCGTGGCCAGCCAACGGTAGGGCAGCACCGGCGAGAGCTTCATCAGCGCCAGCCCGAAGGCCAGCACCAGGCCGCCTCCGAACGCCACGACGGTGTAGCCCAGGGTGTTGCGCACCCCGGTGAGGATGAGCGCGGTGAGGTTGTCGCCGAGGCCGTCCAGGCTGAAGAAGTTGGCCTGCAGCCGTCCCCAGTCCAGGACGAGGGCCACGACGACCGCGGCCGCCAGGAGCACGGCATACATCGCCAGGTGGGTCAGGCGGCGCCTGGTGGTCCTCTTCACGGGAGGGACCCCCTTCTCGTGGTCGGGGTCGCTCAGCCCTCGCTGAAGTAGGTGTCGTAGATCTCGTCGTAGGTGCCCTCGTCGCGCAGCGTCTGCAACTGCTCGTCGACCGCCTCGACCAGGGCCGTGTTGCCCTTCTTCACGGCGAAGCCGTACTGCTCGTCGGTGGAGTACTCCTCGACGATGGTGAAGTCGCCCTCACGGGTGTGCTCGAGGTTCACCGGCAGGTCCTGCAGCAGGGCGTCCACCTGGCCGGCCTGCATGGCCTGCCACATCTCGGCGTCGCCGGGGAAGGTGGTGATGTCCGCCTCGGGGGCGTTCTCCTCGGTGTAGGCCTTGCCGGTCGTGCCCTGCTGGACGCCCACGGAACGGCCGGCCAGGTCCTCGATCGAGGCGATGTCGGAGTCCTCGGCGACCAGCAGCGACTGCTTGGAGTCGTAGTAGCCCTCGGTGAAGTCGAGGTTCTCCTTGCGGTCCTCGGTGATCGTCATCGCGCTGGCGACGAGGTCGCACTGGCCGGCGTTGAGCGCCAGGCCCGACTGCAGCGCGTCGAAGGAGGAGTCCTTGACCTCCAGCTCCAGCTCCAGGCCGTCGGCGATCGCCTGGACGAGATCCATGTCGAACCCGGTGTAGCCGGACTCGGTGCTCTCGTCGAAGTCCTCGAAGGGCGGGTAGGGCACGTCCGAGCACACCGTGAGCGTGCCGTCGGTGACCAGGTCGAGCTCCTCGCCGCCGCCGGCGGCAGCGGTGCCCTCCGCCCCGTCGTCCCCGGTCCCGCCGCCCTCGTCGGATCCGCACGCGGTCAGGGTCAGGGCGAGGCCGGCGGCCGCTGCGGCCGCGCTCAGGGATCGGAGGTTCATGCTGGCACTGTAGGGCACCCCCGGCACCCCGGACCACCACGCCACGCAGCGACCTCAGGTGCCGAAGCGCCGCTCACGCTCGGCGTAGACCCGCAGGGCCCGCAGGAAGTCCACCTTGCGGAAGTCCGGCCAGTAGGCCTCGCAGAAGTAGAACTCGCTGTGCGCGCTCTGCCAGAGCAGGAAACCTCCCAGGCGCTGCTCCCCCGAGGTGCGGATGACCAGGTCGGGGTCGGGCTGACCCTTGGTGTAGAGGTGCTCGGCGATGTCCTCCACGGTGACCCGGTCGGCCAGCTCGGCGAGCGTCATCCCCCGGTCGGCGGCGGAGCGCAGCAGGGAGCGGACGGCGTCGGCGATCTCCCGTCGTCCTCCGTAGCCGATCGCGACGTTGACGAGCAGACCCTCGACCGCGGACGTGCGCCCCGCGGCCTCGGTGAGGGCCCGCACGGTGCGGTCCGGCAGCAGGTCCAGCGCACCGACGAGGTGGATCCGCCAGCGGCCCGCGGCGGCCAGCTCGTCGACGACCCCCTCGATGATCTCCAGGAGGGGCGCCAGCTCCTCCTCCGGCCGGTTGAGGTTGTCGGTGGACAGCAGCCACAGGGTGACCACCTCCACCCCGGCCTCCTCGCACCAGCCGAGGAAGGGCGCGATGTTCTCCGCGCCGGCCCGGTGCCCCTCGGCCGACCCGGCCCCCCGCTCCCGGGCCCAGCGTCGGTTGCCGTCGAGCATGACGCCGATGTGCCGCGGCAGCCGCTGGGCCGGCAGCTGACGCCGCAGGGAGGAGGTGTAGGCCTTGTAGACCAGGTCCCGCGGCGTCTGCATGGGGCAAACCTACTCGGCGCCCCTGGGACGTCGCGGGGAGCCGAACCTACGTCTTCGTAACCTACGCCACCGTAGGTTAGCCTGGAGCCATGACACGCGATGCGAGCCCCGCCCGGCGCGCGGCGCACGACGTCGCCCGGCACGCGCAGGAGGCGGTGGACGCCGCCGAGCACCGGGTCGAGACCCTCGTCGGGCAGCTCAAGCCCCATCTGCGCGGGTGGCTGCACCTGGGCATGGTCCCCGTCAGCGTGGTGGCCGCCGTCGTCCTCGTCGTCCTGGCGCGGACCCCGGCCGAGCGGGCGGCCACGGCCGCCTTCGGCATCACGGCGGTGGCCCTGTTCGCGACCTCGGCCACCTACCACCGCGGCCGGTGGTCCGCCCGCACGGCCGCCGTGCTCAAGCGGCTGGACCACGCCAACATCTTCCTCATCATCGCCGGCACGCACACCCCCTTCGCGGTCATGCTGCTCCCGCCCGGGCAGGCCCGCACCCTGCTGCTCGTCGTGTGGAGCGGCGCGGTGGCCGGCGTGATCTTCCGGGTCTTCTGGACCGACGCCCCCCGGTGGCTCTACACGATGGTCTACGTGGCGATGGGCTGGGTGGCGGTGTTCTACCTGGTCCCGTTCTGGCGCACCGGCGGCCCGCTCATCGTCGGCCTCATCGCCGCCGGCGGGCTGCTCTACACCGCGGGGGCGGTGGTCTACGCGGCCCGGCGGCCCGACCCCTCCCCGCGGTGGTTCGGCTTCCACGAGGTCTTCCACGCGTTCACGGTGGCGGCCTTCTCCTCGCACTGGACGGCGGCGTTGCTGGCCGTCCTGGGCGTGCGCGCCGCGGCCGCCTGAGGACCTCAGGCGAGCGGGTCGCGCTCCTGGGCCTCCTCGGGGCGCTCCTGCCGCAGGGCGGCGACCCGCTCCTCCTCGCGCAGCCGCATGCGACGCAGCCGACGGGTCAGGTCCCGGCCCAGCAGCCAGATCGCGATCATCAGCCCGAAGAGGACGAGGAAGCCGCCCATCCCCGCGGTGATCTCCACCGACGTCGTGTTCATCCGGCGTGCCCCTCCTCGCTGCGCATGTCGTCCTGGCCGTCGCCGTCCGCGTCCTGCGGCTCGGTCGAGCGCGCGGCCACGTCCGGAGCGTCCTCGTCGACGGGCAGCGGGGGCTGCCCCTCGTAGGCGAGCACGAGCTCGCCGTCCGCGTCCCGCTCGGGGGCGCGACGGCATACCTCGTCCGGGTCCGCCAGCTCGCGGATGCCGGCGAACAGGTCGTCCTCGGGCAGGTCCACCGGCACGAGCGAGCGGGCCAGCTCGAACTCCTCGGTCGGCCAGACCCGCTGCTGGACCTCCAGGGGGACGGCGAACCAGTGCCCGTCCGGGTCCACCTGGGTGGCGTGGGCACGCAGGGCGTCGTCCCGCTGCGGGAAGTGCTCGGCGCACCGGATCCGGGTGGTCAGCACCCGCCGCGGCCGCCGCCGGAGGTTGGCCCGCCAGTCGGCGTAGGGCGGCTCGTGGCCGGCCTCCACCATCGCCTCGTCCAGCCGTTCCATCCGCTCCGGCGACCAGCCGTTGTAGTAGACCTTCAGGGGCTGCCACGGCTCGCCCGCGTGCGGGTATGCCGCGGGGTCCCCGGCGGCGCGGAACGCCGCCATCGTCACCACGTGGGTCTGGATGTGGTCGGGGTGGGGGTAGCCGCCGTTCTCGTCGTAGGTCGTCAGCACGTGCGGGCGGAACTCCCGGATGACGCGCACCAGCGCCTCGGTGGTCACGGTCAGGGGCTCCAGCGCGAAGCACCCCTCCGGCAGGGGCGGCAGCGGGTCGCCCTCCGGCAGGCCCGAGTCGGCGAAGCCGAGCCAGGTGTGGCTCACGCCCAGGACCTCGGCCGCCCTGGCCATCTCGCGCCGGCGCACCCCGGAGATGTCCCGCAGGATGTCGGCGTCGTCCTTGAGCTTGTCGTTGAGGATGTCGCCGCGCTCGCCCCCGGTGCACGACACCACGCGCACGTCCACCCCCTCGGACGCGTAGCGGGCCGACGTCGCCGCCCCCTTGGACGACTCGTCGTCGGGATGGGCGTGCACGGCCATCAGGCGCAGTCCCTGCGGCGTGGTCATCGGGCTCCTTCGGGGATGGTCGGGCCGGGCGGGGCCCGGCCGACGTCATGACGGACAATGGGGAGGCGCCCGGCGTCGGCCGGGCCGTCAGCCTCCATCTTCTCACCCGCGCACGGCAGGACCGACCCCACGTGACGAGCAGCTCCCCCGGCCCCGGCCGTCCCCGCCGCCTCCGCCTCGAGCCCTCCGAGGAGGAGCTGGACGGGCTGCCGCCCCGGTCGACGCCGGCGCAGCGTCGACGGTGGTGGCTGGTCGGCGGCCTGGCGGTGGCCGTCATGGTGGCGCTCGCCGTCTGGTTCGGCCTCTCCGCGACCGTCGGCCGCGTGCACTGGGTGACGACCGGTCACCAGGTGGTCTCCGACGCGCAGGTCGACGTGCGCTTCGACCTGCGCCGCGACCCCGGCCGGGCGGTGGTCTGCCAGCTCGAGGCGCAGGACGCCAGCCACGCGGTGGTGGGCCGGACCGAGGTGACGGTCGGCCCGTCGCCGGAGTCGCCCAGCCGGCACGTCGAGACGGTGCGGACGGCCTCGCCAGCCATCACCGGCTACGTCGAGCGCTGCTGGTACGCCGACGAGGCCCCTCCCGGTCGCGGCTGAGGCCGCTGGCCCTCAGGCCTGGTAGGGCTTGGCCTCGACGACCTTGACCTCGATCTGCTTGCCGTTGGGCGCGTCGTAGGTCACGGTGTCGCCGGGCTTGGCACCCATGAGGGCCGCACCCATCGGGGACTTCTCGCTGTAGACGTCGAGCTTCTCGTCCTCGTCGATGATCTCGCGGGAGCCGAGCAGGAAGGTCTCGGTGTCGCCGAACATCTCGACCGTGACGACCATCCCGGGCTCGACGATGCCGTCGTCGGCCGGCGCCGTGCCCACCACGGCGTTCTGGAGCAGGTGCTCGAGCTGGCGGATGCGGGCCTCCATCTTGCCCTGCTCCTCCTTGGCGGCGTGGTAGCCGCCGTTCTCCTTGAGGTCGCCCTCCTCGCGGGCCGCCTCGATCCGGCGGGCGATCTCGGTCCGACCCTCGTCCGTGAGCTGGGTCAGCTCGGCGCGCAGGCGGTCGTAGGCGTCCTGCGTCAGGTAGCTGGCGTCCTTGGCGGTCTCGGTCACGTCTGTTCCACTCCTCGTCTGGTGGGCCGCGCCCCCTGGGAGCGACCCAAACACAAGGTCCGGGCACGTTCTGCCCGGACCGTGGTCAACCTCCTACTGTAGTCGCCCGCGGCGGCCTGGTCGAGGCGACGACTTCCGCCTCAGCCCGGGTCGACGCTGTAGCCGCGGTCGAGCAGCGCCTGCCGCACCTGGGCGGAGTGTTCGTGCCCCCGGGTCTCGAGGGTCAGCGAGATGGCCACCTCGTCGATCTTCAGGTGGGGGTCGCGGCGGTGGTGCTGGACCTCGAGCACGTTGCAGGTCATCTCGGCGAGCATCGTGAGCACCCCGGCCAGGGCGCCCGGGCGGTCGGGCACGCGGACGCGCAGCTGCAGGTATCGGCCGGCGACCGTCAGTCCCTGCCGCAGGATGCGCAGCAGGAGGACCGGGTCGATGTTGCCGCCGGAGAGCAGGGCCACCACCGGCCCCTCGTAGCGCGCGGCCGCCTCCTGCCCCAGCTCCATCAGGTGGGCCGTCGCGGCGGCGCCGGCCGGCTCCACGACGAGCTTGGCCCGCTCGGCGAGGAGCAGCACCGCCCGGGCCAGGGCGCTCTCGCTGACGGTCTCCATGCCGTCGACCAGCTCCGAGACCAGCTGGAAGGGGACGTCGCCGGGCCGTCCGACGGCGATCCCGTCGGCCATCGTGGTCATCCGCTCGACCGGCACGGGGTGACCGGCCGACAGCGACCCCGGCCAGGCGGCGGCCTCCTCGGCCTGGACGCCGACGACGCGGACGTCGGGCCGCTGCGCCTTGACCGCCCGCGCGATGCCCGCCAGCAGGCCGCCGCCGCCGGTGCACACCAGCACCGTACGCACGTCGGGGACCTGCTCGAGGATCTCCAGCCCGCAGGTGCCCTGGCCGGCGACGATGTCGGGGTGGTCGAAGGGCGGGATGAACACGGCGCCGTGCTCCTGCTCGTGCGCGCGTGCCGCCTCGATGCAGTCGTCGATCGTGCTGCCCACCTGGTGGACGGTGGCCCCGTACCCCTTGGTGGCGGCCAGCTTGGGCATCGAGGCCCCGTGCGGCATGTAGACCGTCGCCTCGATCCCGAGCAGCCGGGCGGCCAGGGCGACCCCCTGGGCGTGGTTGCCCGCGCTGGCGGCCACCACGCCCCGGTCCTTCTCCGCGGCCGTCAGCCGCGCCATCCGGGTGTAGGCGCCCCGCATCTTGAACGAGCCCGCGCGCTGCAGGTTCTCGCACTTGAGGTGGACGGGGACCCCGGTCCGGTCGGTCAGCGCCTGGCTGAACTCCACCGGGGTCGGGGTCAGCACGTCGGCGAGGACCTCGCGGGCCGCGAGGATGTCCTCCAGGGTCACGTCGATGTGGTCCGGCACCCGGTCAGCCTAGCGACCCAGGGCCCGTCCCGTCCCGGTCCGGAGCCAGCTGCCCGGCGACGGCCCGGGCGAGGTCCGGCCGGGGGCCGGCGAGCAGACCAGCCGCGAAGAGCAGGTATGCGGTGTCCACCCGGGCCTGCGCCGCCGCCGGCGGGGTCCATCCGCCGCCGTGGTCGGACAGGACCGTCCGCAGCACCGCCCCGGCCTCGTCCGGCGCGGCGTGCCGCAGGACCCCGCCGGAGCCGAGCAGCAGACCCACCTCCTTCAGCGGCCGGGGAGCCTCGCCGGGCGCGCCGGGTCGGCCGTGGCGACGGGCCGCCACGAGCGCGGCCAGGGTGGCCAGCCGCAGGTCGAGGGTGCGGCCGTGGTCGTCGGCCGGCAGGACCCCGGGGTCGGCGTGCGCCCGCTCCGCCCAGGCGGCGAGGGCGGGGTCGTCGGCGCCGGGCAGGCCCTCGGTGGCGGCGGCCGCCAGCACCCCCGGTGCGCCCCACCGCATGCCGAGGTCGCCCTCCACGGTGCGCGCGTGCCAGAGCGGGGCCACGACCTGCTTGCGGAGGGAGGCGTCCTCCCCCTGGGGAGTGACGACCGAGTAGACGTCGGTGGTGGCTCCCCCCACGTCCACGACGAGGACGTCCTCGTCGCGGACGTCGGCCAGCACCTCCACGCCGGCCAGCACCGCGTCCGGGGTGGCGGCGCGGACGAGCCGGGCGAAGCGGGGGCCGCGGGAGAGGCCCTTGCCGCCGATGACGTGCCGGAGGAAGACCTCGCGGATCGCGCGCCGGGCCGGCCCGGGGTGGACCACGCCGATCCGGGGCAGCACGTTCTCGGTGGCGGTGACCCGCCGTCCGGTGGCGGCCAGCTCCGCCACCACCTCGTCCTGGGCCTCGACGTTGCCGGCGACCACGACCGGCGCCGGCAGGCGGGAGCGGGCCAGCCGCCGGGCGTTGTGGACCAGGACCTCGGCGTTGCCCCCGTCGGTCCCGCCGACGAGCAGCACGACGTCCGGCCGGTCGGCCCGCAGCGCGGCCGTCCCGGCGGAGGTGAGCGCCCCCGCCGCGACGTGCACCACCCGGGCACCGGCCGAGAGCCCGACCCGGTGACCCGCCTCTGCCGTCACCGACCGCTCGTAGCCGACCACGGCCAGCCGCAGCCCCCCGCCGGCGCTGGAGCAGACGAGGACACGGCCCTCCTCGGCCGCCTGCCGGGAGAGCGGGTCGGGGACGGGTGCCCGGGCGACCTCCGTCAGTGCGTGGTGCGCCGCGGCCACCCCGTCCAGCACGTCCCGCCCGGGACCGGCCGTCGTCGGCGCGGACGTGCGCCCCACCAGGACGCCGTCGTCGTCGACCAGCGCGGCCTTGGTGAACGTCGACCCGACGTCGACGAGGAGGGTGGTGCCGCCCCTCACAGGAGCGCGGTCAGCAGGGTGACGAGCAGCCAGACGGCCCCGACTCCGCCGAGGAGGCCGCCCCACAGCACCGTCCGACGGGCTGACAGCTCGGCCGTCCGCCGCTCCTGGGTCCCGAACCCCTCCGGCCCGCCCACGTCGGTGGACCCGGGCGGCCCGCCGAAGCCCGCCCTGACCTCCCGGGTCCGGGCCAGGGCCGCGCGCCCCCGCACGAGCAGCAGCACGCCGACGACCAGGAGGAGGAGCGGGACGGCGACGCGCAGCAGCCAGTCGCCGGTGGACCACGCCTCGGTCGCCAGGAGGGGCAGGGGTGCGGGCACGAGCGGCATGGGAGGCAAGGTGCCACACCGGGACCACCGACGCCACCCGTGGGACACTGAGGGGTATGCCGTTCTTCGACACGCTTCCCGGCCGTCCGCAGCCCCTGCCCGGCATCCCCGCGACGCACGAGGTCCTCGGGACCCCGCTGCAGGGACCCTGGCCCGAGGGCACCGAGGTCATCACCGTGGCCATGGGGTGCTTCTGGGGCGCCGAGCGCATCTTCTGGCAGCTGCCCGGGGTGGTGGCGACCGCCGCCGGCTACCAGGGCGGGACGACGCCCAACCCCACCTACGAGGAGGTGTGCTCCGGCCGCACCGGGCACGCCGAGGCCGTCCTCGTGGCCTACGACCCGTCGGTCACCGACCCGGAGCAGCTGCTCAAGGCGTTCTGGGAGAACCACGACCCCACGACGAGGAACCGCCAGGGCAACGACGTCGGGACGCAGTACCGGTCGGCGGTCTACTGGACCACGCCGCAGCAGGAGGCCGCCGCGAGGGCCACCGCCGAGGCCTTCGGCGAGGTCCTGGCCCGGGCCGGCCACGGCCCGGTCGTCACCGAGCTGCGCCCCGCCGAGGAGGCCGGGCCGTTCTACCCCGCCGAGGCCTACCACCAGCAGTACCTGCACAAGAACCCCGGGGGCTACTGCAACCACGGGCCCAACGGCTACACCTGCCCGGTGGGCCTGCTGCGGCAGGACGAGGTCCCCGCCCAGCAGGACGTCCTGCCGCCCCGCTGAGGCCCGGGGCGGGCCGGCCCTCCCGTCAGCCCCCGGACCCGGAGGGCACGGTCTGCACGTCCTCGGGCCGGGGCGCCTCGATGTCCATCGGCTCGCCCCAGCGGTCGATGGTCATCTCGGTGACGGCCCCGGCCGCCGTGTAGGCGATCCGACGCACGAGGTCGTCCTCGTCGACCCACAGGTCGTAGGTGATCTCGTCGCCGAGGGCGGCCGAGGCCTCCGCGGCGTCGCTGCCGGTCTGCCCGCTGGCGTCGAGCGCCGCCTCGACGTCCACCACGACCTCGTAGCGCCGCAGCTCCTCGCCGTCGACGTCCTCGGTGCCGGCGAGGACGACCTGGCCGGACCCCTCGCCCCAGTCCTCCCAGGTGGAGGAGACGTCGATGTCCTCCAGGCCGGCCCCGCTGTCCGCCAGCTCCTCCTGCGGGACCTGGAGGAACATGCCCTCGTCCGTGACCCCGGGCATCGAGATGTAGGTGGACCCGTCGACGACGATCATCCGGGTCGCCCCCAGGCCCGGCATCGTCAGGTCGGCGTCCACGGCGGGCTGACCGTCACCCAGGTCGACCTCGCCGACCATCTCCATCGTCTGGCCCCCCGTGGTGACGACCATGGCGAGCTCGTAGCTGGACATGACCTCCTCCCCGGGGGAGCGCAGCATCGCCAGGAAGTCCTCGACCGGGACCTCCTCGCCCTCGGCGGCCGTCGTGACCCCGCCGTCGTCGCCCGCGGACCCGTCGGAGCCGTCGGCGCCGGCCGTGGAGGCGGCCACGTCCTGGGTGGAGCCGGTGCCGGCGGCCCCGTCGACGGTGCCCGTCGTCGGGCCGCCTCCCCCGTCCGCGTCGTCCCCGCCGCCGCACGCGACGAGGGAGAAGGACAGGGCCCCGGCGGCGAGCAGGGCGACCCGTCGGGTCCCCGTGGTGGTGGTGCGCATGATGGTCCTACCTCCCTCGAGGGTCGGCGCCCGGGGCGCCGGCCGGATGACCCGACCATCGTGGCACAGGCACCCTGGAGGACCGCTGGTTCGGTCCCCAGGCCGGTGCTGTGCTCCAATGGCTTGCCCCCTGCCCTTCTCGCAGCAAGGTTCCCCAACGTTGAACGGCAACGCCCACTTCCGGCACCACGACACCGCCGTCCTGTCCGTCACGGCCGTCGACGCGCCGGTGGTCAAGACCTCGGCCGACTTCGACGCCGTCATCGGCGACTCCTACCGCCGCAACGGCCTGCGCCCGGGGATGCTCGCCGCGCTGGCCGGCATCGAGGAGCGTCGCTGGTGGGCCGAGGACCAGCACTTCGTCGACGGCGCGACCGAGGCCGGGCGGCTGGCCCTGGAGCAGGCCGACGTCTCCCCCGACCAGGTGGGCCTGCTCATCAACACCTCGGTGAGCCGCAGCCACCTGGAGCCCTCGATCGCGGTCAAGGTGCACGCCGACCTCGGCCTGCCGACCCACTGCCTCAACTTCGACCTGACCAACGCCTGCCTCGGCTTCGTCAACGGCATCCAGATGGCGGCGACGATGATCGACGCCGGTCAGATCGACTACGCGCTGATCGTGGACGGCGAGGGCTCCCGGGAGCCGCAGGAGCGGACGCTGGAGCGGCTCGCCGGCGACGGGACCACCGCCGAGGACATCCTGTCCCAGTTCGCCACCCTGACCCTGGGGTCGGGTGCCGCGGCCATGGTCCTGGGACGGGCGTCCCGGCACCCGGAGGGACACCGGGTGGTGGGCGGCGCCACCCGGGCCGCCACCGAGCACCACGACCTCTGCGTCGGCGACTTCACCGAGATGCGCACCGACACCCAGGGTCTGCTGGAGGGCGGGATGGGCCTGGCCACCGCCCTGTGGGAGGCCGCCCGCGGGGAGTTCGACTGGGACGAGATGGACCGCTACGTGGTGCACCAGGTGAGCAAGGTGCACACCGGGCGGACCGCGGAGGCGCTCGGGCTGGACCCGTCGAGGATCCCCCTCACCTTCCCCACCCTGGGCAACGTGGGCCCCGCCGCGGTGGCGATCACGCTGGCCAAGGAGGCCGAGTCGCTGCAGCGGGGCGACCGGGTGCTCATGATGGGCATCGGGTCGGGCCTGAACATGACCTGCCTCGAGCTCACCTGGTGACCGTGGGCGCGACGGTCCGGCCGTCGGGGGTGCTCCGGTGAGCGCCCGGACCGGTCCTGCCCTCCCGCAGCGCATCCACGGGCCGGCGGGACGTGCCGTTCAGGACCCGGCCGGGCCGGGCGCGCGGGAGTTCCCGGGGGTGGACCCCGCGTGGTCGCGCGTCGTCGTCGCCCCCGACGCCGAGGGCACCCCCCGGCGCTGGCACCTGCTGGACACCGGTGCCGGGGACGCCTCCGGGACCGACGGGGGCGTCCGCCCCACCCTCCTGTGCGTGCACGGCAACCCCACCTGGTCCTACCTGTGGCGGCGGGTGCTGGAGCAGGCGCCCGAGGGATGGCGGGTGGTCGCGGTGGACCAGCTCGGGATGGGCTGGTCGGAGCGTCCCGACCGTCCCCGCACCCTGCCGCAACGGATCGCGGACCTGTCGGCGCTGACCGAGACCCTCGGCCTCACCGGCCCGGTCGCGGTCGCGGTGCACGACTGGGGCGGCCCGGTGGGTCTGGGCTGGGCCCTGCGCCACCGCCACCAGCTGGCCGGCCTCGTGCTCACCAACACGGCCGTGCACCAGCCGACGACGTCCGCGCCGCCGGCCGTCATCCGGCTCGCCCGCTCGCCGGGGCTGCTGGCGCAGGTGTGCCGCCGGACCCCGCTGTTCGTGCGGGCCACCACCGCCCTGTCGGTCCCGCCGCTGCCGGCGGAGGTCCGGCGGGCCTTCGCCGCGCCCTACGCGACGCCCGGGCGCCGCGCGGCCGTCGCCGACTTCGTGGCCGACATCCCCTTCGAGCCCGACCACCCCAGCCGCCCCGCGCTCGACGCCGTCGCGGAGGACCTGCGCACCCTCGGCGTCGTGCCCGCGCTCATGGTGTGGGGCCCGCGGGACCCGGTGTTCGGCCAGCGCTACCTCGACGACCTGCTGACCCGGCTGCCGCACGCCGACGTGCAGCGGTGGACCGGCGCCTCCCACCTCGTCCTGGAGGACCGGCCCGCGAGCGTGCCCGTGATCTGGGACTGGCTGGCCGAGCGGGTGGGCACCGCAGCGGCGGACGGTGCCGGCCGTCCCTCCGGTCCCGGGGTCGACGTCCCCCGGGTGCCGGTCCGCGTCGACGTCTCCCGGCCCGGGGCGACCGCCGTGGCCGAGCTGGGCGGGACCGGACGGCAGGTGACCTTCGGGCAGCTGGCCGAGCGGGTGGAGGAGGTCGCGGCCGCGCTGGCGGACGGCGGGGTGCGGCCGGGCGACCGGGTCGCCGTGCTCGTGCCACCGGGGATCGACCTGACGACCGTGGTCTACGCGCTGTGGCGCGTCGGGGCGGTCGTCGTCGTGGCGGACGCCGGTCTCGGGCTGGGCCGCCTGGGCGCGGCCCTGCGCTCGGCCGGGCCCCGGCACGTGGTCGGGATCGGCCGGGCCCTGGCGCTCGCCCGCGCGACCCGCGTCCCCGGTCGCCGGTGGCGGGTCGAGCCGGGCGGGGAGGAGCTGGACCGGCTCGCCGCGCGGGGCCGTGAGGTGGGCCCGACGGTCCTGGCCGACCTCGGCGGGCCTCCCGGCGACGCCGACGGCGCGGTGCTCTTCACGTCCGGGGCCACCGGCCCTCCCAAGGGGGTCGTCTACACCCGGGACCAGCTGGGCGCCCAGGTCGCCCTGCTGCGGGACACCTTCGACCTCGCCCCGGGACAGGGGCTGGTCGCCGCCTTCGCCCCGTTCGCCCTCTACGGCCCCGCCCTGGGGCTGCGCAGCGCGGTCCCGGACATGGACGTGACCGCCCCGCACACCCTGACCGCCCCGGCACTGGCCGACGCGGTGGCCGCCGTCGGGGCCGACGCCGTCTTCGCCTCGCCCGCCGCGCTGCGCAACGTGGTGTCCACGGCGGACCGGCTCACGGCCGGGCAGCGCGCCGCCCTGGCCGGGCCACGGCTGGTGCTGTCGGCCGGTGCGCCGGTCCCCGTGGACCTGCTGCACCGGGTGCGCGAGCTGCTGCCCTCGGCCGCCACCCACACCCCCTACGGCATGACCGAGGTCCTGCCGGTCGCCACGCTCGACCCCACGGAGCTCGCGCCCGGTGCCGCGAGCGGCGCCGGGGTCTGCGTCGGGCGGCCCGTGCACGGGGTGGACGTCGCGGTGGCCCCGTTGGACGCCCACGGCGTCCCGGCCGACGAGCTCGCCACCACGCCCGGGACCGTCGGGGAGATCGTCGTGCGCGGCCCGCACGTCAAGGACCGGTACGACCGGCTGTGGGCGACCCAGCAGGCCACCGCGCTGCCGGCCGGCTGGCACCGCACCGGCGACGTGGGTCGGCTCGACGGCGACGGCCGGCTGTGGGTCGAGGGCCGGCTGGCCCACGTGGTCCTGACCGCCGACGGGCCGGTGCCCCCCTACCCGGTGGAGGACCGGCTGCGGGACGTGCCCGGGCTCGCGGACGTGGCCGTGGTCGGGGTGGGACCCGCCGGCGTCCAGCAGGTCGTGGTCGTCGTCGTGCCGGTCGGCCGCGGCGGGCGGCGCGCCCGGCTCACGGGCGCCCCCGGCGGCCCCGACCGGCTCGCCCCGCCCGAGGTCCGCGACGCCGTGCGGGACCGCGCCGGCGTCCCGGTGGCGGCCGTCCTCGTCCGCGACTGGCTGCCGGTGGACGTCCGGCACGCCAGCAAGGTCGACCGCACCGCCCTGGCCGCCTGGGCCGACGACGTGCTGCACTCCCCTGCGGGCCCCGCCGGACCGGCCGCCCTCGTGCGACGCGCCCTGCGGCCACGGGCCCCACGGACGAGGAGCCGCTGATGGGCTCCGGCCGGGTCCTGGTCACCGGCGCCAGCGGGATGCTGGGCCGGGCGGTCGCCGACCTCGCCGCCGTCCGCGGCTGGGACGTCACCGTCATGCAGCGCCGGACCGCCGGCGGGCCGCACCGGGAGGTGCTCGGGGACGTGCGCGACCGGGAGGCGGTCCGCCGCGCGGTCGCCGGGCAGGACGCGGTGGTCCACCTGGCGGCCAAGGTCGACGTGGTCGGACCGTGGATGGACTACGTCCGGACCAACGTGACCGGCACCCGGCACGTCGTGGAGGCGGCGCGGATGCACGGGACGGGTCGGCTGGTCCAGGTGTCCTCCCCGTCCGTGGCCCACACCGGCCGTTCCCTGGCCGGAGCGCCGGCCGGGGCCGCCAGCCCGATGCGGGCCCGGGGGCACTACGCCCGGACCAAGGCGGCCGCCGAGCTGTTCGCGCTGGCCGCGGACGGGCCGGACCTGGCGGTCGTGGCCGTGCGGCCGCACCTGGTCTGGGGACCGGGCGACACCCAGCTCGTCGGGCGCATCGCCGCACGGGCCCGGCAGGGGCGGCTCGCCCTCGTGGGCGCCGGCACCGCCCTGGTGGACACCACCTACGTGGACAACGCCGCCGAGGCGCTGGTGGCCGCGCTGGAGCACGCCGAGGAGGCGCACGGCCAGGCCCTCGTGGTGACCAACGGCGAACCGCGGCCGGTCGGCGAGCTCGTGGCCGGGATCTGCCGCGCGGTGGGGGCCCCGCCGCCGCGCCTGCACGTGCCCGTCCCGCTGGCCTGGGGGCTGGGGGCCGGGGTCGAGGGGGCGGTCGCGCTCTCCGAACGGCTTCCCCTGGTGCCGGCCATCACGCAGCCGCCGCTGACCCGGTTCCTCGTCGAGCAGCTCAGCACGGCGCACTGGTTCGACCAGCGCCGCACCCGGGAGCTGCTGCACTGGCGACCGTCCGTCGACGTCGACACCGGCCTGGCCCGGCTGGCCGCAGCCACCTGAGCGCTCCGCCTCGGCGCCCGTGGCCTGCCCGACCCCCGCCCGGCCGCGCGGGACGGCGACCTAGACTGCCCGCATACCGCCCGACCGCGTCAAGGAGGACCCCCATGTCAGCGCCCCAGGCCGTCATCGTCGCCGCCGCCCGCACCCCGATCGGACGGGCGTTCAAGGGCTCGCTCACCAGCGTCCGCCCCGACGACCTGGCCGCCGGCGTGATCCAGGCCGCCCTCGACCAGGTGCCCGGCCTGGACCCCACGACCATCGACGACCTCTACCTTGGGTGCGCCGAGCCGTCCGCGGAGCACGGGTTCAACATGGCGCGCGTCGTCAGCGTGCTGCTGGGGCTCGACGGGCTCCCGGGCGCCACCGTGAACCGCTTCTGCGCGTCCTCGGTGCAGACGACCCGGCAGGCCTTCCACGCCATCCGCGCCGGCGAGGGGGACGTGTTCGTCAGCGCGGGGGTCGAGGCGGTCTCCCGCTACCAGAACTTCGCCGGCGCCGGCGGGGGCGACGAGAGCGTGAAGAACCCCCGGTTCGCCGACGCGATGGCCCGCACCGAGGAGACCGCGCGGACCAACGCCACCTGGACCGACCCGCGGGAGGAGGGTCTGCTCCCGGACGTCTACATCTCCATGGGGCAGACGGCCGAGAACGTGGCCACCTCGCTGGGCATCTCCCGACAGCGGCAGGACGAGTGGGGCGTGACCTCCCAGAACCGCGCGGAGGCGGCGATCAGGGCCGGAGTCTTCGAGCGCGAGATCGCCCCGGTCACCCTGGCGGACGGCACCGTGGTCAGCACCGACGACGGGCCACGCGCCGGTGTCACCCTGGAGAAGGTCTCCCAGCTGCAGCCCGTCTTCCGCGAGGACGGCACCGTGACGGCCGGCAACTGCTGCCCGCTCAACGACGGCGCCGCCGCCCTCGTCGTGATGAGCGACACCCGGGCCAAGGAGCTCGGCCTGACCCCGCTGGCCAGGATCGTCTCCACCGGCGTCTCCGCCCTGTCCCCGGAGATCATGGGCCTGGGACCGGTCGACGCGTCCCGCCAGGCGCTGGCCCGGGCCGGGATGACGATGGAGGACATGGACCTCTACGAGATCAACGAGGCCTTCGCCGTGCAGGTGCTCGGCTCCGCCGACGCGCTGGGGATGGACTACGACCGGCTCAACGTGCACGGCGGCGCGATCGCCCTGGGGCACCCGTTCGGCTCCACCGGCGCCCGCATCTCGACCACGCTCATCAACGCGCTGCAGACGCAGGACAAGCAGTTCGGCCTGGAGACGATGTGCGTCGGCGGGGGCCAGGGCATGGCGATCGTCCTCGAGCGCCTGAGCTGACCCGCCCGGGGCCGGCCGTCGGTGCGGCGCGCACCGGCGGCCGGGGGTAGCCTGACGGCCGATCCGTTCCCTTCCCCCGGTGAGGTGCCCCCATGGCTGCTGGTCTGGCCGCCCTGCTCGACGACATCGCCGCGATCGCCCGGGTCGCGGCCGCCTCGGTCGACGACATCAGCGCCGCCGCGGGGCGCGCGAGCATGAAGGCGGCCGGCGTCGTCGTCGACGACGCCGCCGTCACGCCACGGTACGTCACCGGCTTCGACCCCAGCCGGGAGCTGCCGATCATCAAGAAGATCGGCCTCGGCTCGCTGCGCAACAAGCTGCTCTTCATCGTCCCCGCGGCGCTCCTGCTGAGCCAGTTCGCGCCCTGGGTGCTCACCCCGCTCCTCATGCTCGGTGGTACCTACCTGTCCTACGAGGGCGCGCACAAGGTGCTCGAGTGGCTCGGCGTCGGAGGCCACCACGACGGCGCGAAGGACGCGCCGGTCGTGGAGCAGGGGCCCGAGGAGGAGAAGAAGATGGTCTCCGGTGCGATCCGCACCGACTTCATCCTCTCCTCCGAGATCATGGTCATCGCCCTCAACGAGGTGACCGACGAGCCGTTCCTCAACCGGGCGGTCATCCTCATCGCCGTCGCGATCGGCATCACGCTGCTCATCTACGGGGTGGTCGCCCTCATCGTGAAGATGGACGACGTCGGGCTGCACCTGGCCGAGCGTCCCCAGGAGGGGGCCCAGCGGATCGGCCGCTTCCTCGTCAAGGCCATGCCCGTGGTCCTGAAGACGCTCTCCATCGTCGGCGTCGTCGCCATGCTGTGGGTCGGCGGGCACATCCTGCTGGTCGGCACCGACGACCTGGGCTTCCACCCGCTCTACGCCTTCGTGCACCACATGGAGGAGATCGTCGCCGGGTGGGTCCCGGGCGCGGCCGGCGTCGTGTCCTGGCTGACGAACACCTTCTTCTCGGCCGTGCTCGGGCTCCTCGTGGGGACCGTGGTCGTCGGCATCGTCTCGCTCCTGCCGTTCGGCTCGAACGACGAGCACGCCGACGACCACGCCGACGCGCGGCACTGACCGCCGTCAGGGCAGGGCGCGCCGCAGCCCCGTCAGCCGCTCCCCGAGCTCGGCCGACGGCAGGCCCGCGGCCCGCCAGTCGAAGACCATCACCCGCAGCTGGTCCATGAGCACGGCCGGCCCCAGGTCCGGGACGGGCGCCCTGGGCACGCCGCAGACGTCCGAGACGTCGTCGGCCAGCCCCTGCACCGCGGCGGCCACGGCCGGGACAGCAGGAAGCGCGTGGTCCAGCGGCAGCTGCTGCCACCGTCGGACCACGCGCTCCAGCTCGGCACGGACGACGTCGTCGTGGTCGTCGGCGTCCATCCTGGGTCGGTCAGTCGCGCTGCAGGATCGAGAAGAGCCGCAGGAACTCGATGTAGAGCCAGACCAGGCTGGCGACCAGGCCGTGGCCGAGCAGCCAGGAGTACTTCTCCGGGGCCCCGCCGCGCACGGCCCGGTCCACGGAGTCGAAGTCGACCGCGAGGCTGTAGGACGCCATCCCCACGCCGAACAGCGAGATGAGGATGCCCAGCGGGCCGCCGTAGACGCCCCAGCCGTCGCCGAAACCGAGGAAGCCGGCGCCGATGTTGACGAGCAGGAAGACCAGGTAGCCCATCGCCATCATCCCGAAGATGCGGCGGGACTTGCTGGTGACCTTGATGAAACCCGCCTTCCAGGCGATGAACATCCCGGCGAAGGTCGCCATCGTGGCCACCACGGCGGTCGTCACGACGCCCGGGTAGGCCGCGTTGAAGGTCACGCTGACCGCGCCGAGGAACAGCCCCTGCAGCCCCGCGTGCACGAGGATGAGGGGGACGTTGACCTTCTTGCTGAAGCCGATCGCGAAGGACAGCGCCAGCGAGCCGAACATGCCCAGCAGCCACACCGGCATGGCGATCTGCGGCTGGGCGCCGACGAAGAACCAGGTGGCGCCGGTGACGGCCAGCGTCAGCCCGAACAGCAGCATGGTCTTGACGACCACGTCGTCCAGCGTCAACCGGCCGGTCTGCGCCGGGCCGGCGGGAGCCTGGCCGTACATGTCGCGCAGCTGCTGGTCGGTCAGGGTCTCGCTGGGACCGGGCTGGTAGCCGGTCGGGCCGGGGATGGTCGGGGCGCCCTGCGGCGGGGCGTAGCCGCCCGGCTGCGAGCCGAAGCCGGCGTAGCCGCCCTGGGACGCCTCCTTGTCGATGCGGTTGAAGACCGGGTTGACGGCCATGGAACCTCCGTTGTCGTGCGGCACGGCGGGAAAGTCCCCCGACGTGTCTCCTTCCCAGGGTAGAACGTCCGTGGTGGCCCCCACCATTCCGGGAAACCGGACCGCTGCGGGCCCGGTCCACAGCGCCTGTCCCTGACGCGACGTCCGGCGCTAGGCTGGGAGGCGCCCCGGCCCCGTGACCCGGGGCGCCGACGCCCGGACGGCACCTGACGTGCTCCCGCGCGTCCCCGGCCACGACGAGGAGGTGGGTATGCGGTCGCGCCGCCACCCTGCACGTCCCGTCGTCGCGCTGCTCGCCGCGGGCGCCCTGACCGCCGCCTCCTCGGCGGCGTCCCCCGCCGTCGCACCGACCGCCGCCCCGGCGTCGACGACCGGCACCCATCCGCACGTGCCGGCCCCCGCATACCCGCTGGGGACCTTGCTCCCGGAGCCGGTGACGGACCCCGACGACGCCTCGCTGCGCCTGGGCCTGGCGCCCCACCACGACCTCGCCCGGCGGCTGAACGCGCTGGTGGCCACCTCCGACCGGGTGTCCACGCAGGTGGTCGGGTCCAGCGTCGAGGGCCGTGACCTGGTCCTGGTGACCCTGACCGCCCCGGAGGGGCCCGACGAGGCCCGCGAGCAGGACCGGCTGCGCGACCGCATCCTGGTCGACCCTGTCCGGGCCGCCCGGGACCAGGAGCTCCGGGAGCGCTACAAGGTGCCCGTGCTGATCACCGCGAACCTGCACGGCAACGAGTGGGAGGGCACCGACGCCGCCCTGCGGCTGGTCGAGGAGTGGGCCACCAGCGACGACCCGGACGTCCTGCAGACCCTGGAGAGCACCCGGGTGCACCTGATGGTCTCGGCCAACCCGGACGGTCGGGTGGGCAACTCCCGGCGCAACGCCGCCGGCTTCGACCTCAACCGGGACCTGCTCACGGTGTCCCAGCCCGAGACCCGCGCCCTGCGCGACGTCGTCGTGCGCACGCAGCCGGCGATGGTCCTGGACGTCCACGGCTACGTCAACGGACCCCTCGTGGAGCCGACGACCCCGCCGCACGGGGAGAACTACGAGTACGACCTGTTCCTCAAGCACGCCTGGCCCAACGCGCTCGGCATCGAGGAGGCGATCCTGGAGCTGGGGCTGGACGACGGCGACGGGGTCCGCCCGCCCCAGGTCCCGCTGCGCGACTGGGACGAGGGCTGGGACGACTGGCCGCCGATCTTCCTGCCCCAGTACGCGGCGCTGCACGGGGCGGTCGCGCACACCGTCGAGGTGCCGCTGCGCGTGAACAACGCCAGCTACGACCTGCCAGAGGAGGAGCTGCGCCGCCGGGCGGCCGTCAACGTGGACGTCGCCCGGGCGGCCATGGGCGCCACCCTCGACTACGTCCGCGACCACCGGGAGGAGCTGATCGCCGACCAGGTGGAGATCTTCCGCCGGGGCACGGCCGGCGAGGCGCAGCGCCCGGTGCCCGAGGGGCTCTTCGGCGTCGTCGGGCCCGAGGACGTCTCCGTGACCGAGTACCCCCGGGCGTACGTCGTGCCGGCGGGGGGCCGGCAGCGCTCGGCGCCGGCGGCCGCACGGCTGGTGCGCCACCTCCTCGACCACGGTGTGCAGGTGGAGCGGGCCGAGGCCCCGGTCGTCGTGGACGGCACCACCTACCCCGAGGGCAGCTGGGTGGTCGACCTGCACCAGGCTCGACGGGGGGTGGCCCACGCGCTGCTGGGCCAGGGCACCGACCTGTCCGACCGGGTCGAGACGATGTACGACATCTCCGGCTGGAGCCTGGGCCTGCTCTGGGGCGCCGACGTCGTCCCGGTCCGCCCCGGGTCCGGGGACGGGTGGGACGTGCCCCGCGCACCGGTCGGCACGGTGCCCGGCCAGGGGCAGGTCGCCCCGTCCTCGCGGGGATGGGTGCTCGAGCTGGCCGACCCGGCCGACGTCCGGGCGCTGGGTCAGCTGCTCTCCTGGGAGGTGGGCGCCACCCTGCTGCCGGACGGGACGGTGCACCTGCCCGTGTCGGCCGCCTGGGCCGTGGAGCAGGTGGCCGACGACCACGGCGTGCACCTGGCCGGCGCCTCGGCCGCCCAGGCGGAGGCGGCCGGGACGGAGGAGGCCGCCGTGCTGGCGCGACCACCGGTGGTGGGCGTGGCCGCGACCGCCGAGGAGCGGTGGGTGCTGACGGACATGGGGCTGACGGTCCGGCCCGTCGGCACGGACGAGCTCAACGAGGGCCTCGACCTGAGCGACCTGGACACCCTCTACGTCTCGACCGGGCTGGCGCTGGACCAGCTGGACGAGGAGGCGCGCGCGGAGGTGCGCTCCTTCCTCGCCGAGGGGGGTGGGCTGGTGGCCCGGGGCGCGGCGGCGAACCACCTCGAGGACGCCCTGGACCTGCTCGACGTCACCGTCGTCGCCGGGCCGGGCGACGCCAACGGCGTCGTGGCCGTCACCGACGAGGACGGCCCCGTCGCCGGCGACGGCCCCGGGCACACCTTCGTCTACGGGCCGCGCTGGTTCACCGACCTGCCCGACGACGTGCACGTCGAGCAGCGGTTCGCCGACGACCCGCTCGTCTCCGGGCACTGGCGTCCGGGCGGGACCGGCCCCGACGCCGCCGCCGGGGAGGCCGTCCTGGTGCGCGGCACCACGGACTCCGGCGGCCGGGTCGTGCTCATCGGTTCCGAGCCGTTGTTCCGCGCCCACCCGCTCGGCCAGCACGCCGTCGTCGCCCGGGCGCTGCTGTGGACCGGCCTTCTGCCACCATGAGCACCGTGAGCCCGAGCACCCCCGCCGCCCTGGACGCCGCCGTCACGAAGATGCAGGAGGCCGGTGTGGCGGACGTCGCCGTCGACGTCTTCCGCCGCGCCTGGACCGACCTGGCGGAGGGACGCACCGGAACCCTCCCCGAGGCCGACATCGCGCCCGTCGAGGAGCTGGACCGGCTGGCCGACCTCGACCCGGACGCCGACACCGACGCCCTGGCCCGGACGGCGGTCGTCAAGCTCAACGGCGGGCTGGGCACCTCGATGGGGATGGACCGGGCCAAGTCCCTCGTGCCGGTCCGGGAGGGCCACAGCTTCCTGGAGCTGACGATCGAGCAGCTCCGGCACGCCCGGGAGCGGTCCCGGGCGCGGCTGCCGCTCGTGCTGATGAACTCCTTCCGCACCCGCGAGGACAGCCTCGAGGTGCTCCGTCGCCATCCGGACCTGCCCGTGGACGGGGTCGACCCGGACTTCCTGCAGAGTCAGGAGCCCAAGCTCCTCGCCGAGGACCTCTCCCCCGTCTCCTGGCCCGCGGACCCGGAGCTGGAGTGGTGCCCCCCCGGCCACGGCGACCTCTACCCCTCCTTGCTCTCCTCGGGGATGCTCGACCAGCTGCGGTCCGCCGGGTTCCGGTACGCCATGGTGAGCAACTCCGACAACGTCGGCGCCGCGCCCTCGGCGGCGATCGCCGACTGGTTCGCCGCCAGCGGGGCCCCGCTGGCCATGGAGGTGTGCCGTCGCACGGCGGCGGACCGCAAGGGCGGGCACCTGGCGGTCCGGCGGGCCGACGGGCAGCTCGTCCTGCGGGAGAAGGCGCAGACCGCGTCCGAGGACGCCGACGCCTTCGCCGACGTGGACCGGCACCGGTACTTCAACACCAACACGCTGTGGCTCGACCTGGACCAGCTGGCCGCCGTCCTCGACCGGACCGGCGGGGTCCTGGGCCTGCCGCTCATCCGCAACGAGAAGCACGTGGACCCGACCGACCCGGGGTCGCCCCGGGTGGTCCAGATCGAGACCGCCATGGGTTCGGCGATCGAGGTGTTCGAGGGCGCCACCGCCATCGAGGTGCCGCGGAGCAGGTTCCGCCCGGTCAAGACGACCGACGACCTGCTCCTGCTCCGTTCCGACGCCTTCGAGCTGACCGACGGGGCCGAGCTGAGCCCCACCAGGGAGCCGCTGCCGCTGGTCACCCTGGGCGAGCACTACACCACCCTGGCGGCGTTCGAGTCCCGGTTCCCGCACGGGGTGCCCTCGCTGCGCGGCGCCTCGTCCCTGACGGTCGAGGGTGACTGGACCTTCGGTCAGGACGTCCGGGTCGTCGGCGACGCGGTGCTCTCCGCGACCTCGGGGGCACGCCCCGTTCCCGACGGGTCCACGGTGGGCCCGTCCGGCGTCGGCTGAGCCGTCCCGTCGTCGGCGGGCCGGCGCATCCGGCGGAGCAGCCACAGGCCCGCCACCAGCGCACCTGTCCCCGTGTAGGCCCAGGCAGGCACGGTCGCCAGCGCCGCGGTGATCCGCTCCTGCAGGGTGAACTCCAGCTCGGTGGTGTCGCCGGGGCCGAGGACCCCGGTGATGCCGGCCGTGCCGTCGAAGCGCAGGAACAGCAGACCGATGACGATGAGCAGGACGCCCGACACGAGCGTGGTCGAGTGCACCTGCAGCGGGCCGAGCGTGAGCATCCGTCCGCGCAGCCAGCGCCGACGGCCCAGGTCGAACCGGTCCCAGGCCAGGGCCAGCAGGAACAGCGGCAACGCCATCCCGAACGCGTAGGCCGCGAGCAGCACGCCCCCGGCGACGGGCGTCTCCTGGGTGGCGGCCATCGTGAGGATGGCCCCCAGCACCGGGCCGGAGCAGAACCCGGCCAGCCCGTAGACGGCGCCGAGCAGCACGGTCGAGAACAGACCGGCACCGGGGCTGGTCCGCCGGGCCGCGAGGTTCTGCAGCCGTCCGGCGAAGGGGACGCTCAGCCCCCGGCCGAGGATCATGAGCACCCCCATCGCCACCACGAGCCAGCCGGCGGTGGTCACGAGCAGCTCGCGGTGGCCGTAGAACAGGCGGGAGGCCGCGGCGGCCCCCACCCCGAGCGGCACCAGCGTGATGAGCAGGCCGAGGTAGAAGGCGGTCGTGCGCACCAGCTGGGCGGCCGGCGAGGCGAAGGCGTAGGCGAAGAAGGACGGCAGCAGCAGCGCGCTGCACGGGGAGAGCAGGCTGAGCACCCCCGCGACGACCGCCGCGAGCAGCCCGACCTCCATCACCGGCCCGCCTCCGCCTCCGCCAGGGCCTCCTCGACGACCTCGACGAAGACGTCGGTCGGCTGGGCCCCCATGACGGGCTGCCCGTTGACGAGGAACGCGGGGGTCCCGGTCACCCCGATCGATTGGCCCTCCTGGAAGTCCCGGTCGACCGCGGCGGCCGCCTCCTCGGACTCCAGGTCGGTGAGGAACTGCTGCCGGTCGAGGCCGACCTGCTCGGCCACGTCGGCCAGGAAGTCGGGGGTGACCCGGCCGCTGTTGGGCGGCTGCTGGTTCTCGAACATGGCCTCCTCGAACTCCCAGAAGCCGTCCTGGGCGGCGGCGGCCCGACCGGCGAGCGCCGCCGTGCGGGACTCCTCACCCAGGTAGGGGAAGTCGCGCCACTCGATCCGCAGGCTGCCGTCCTCGACGTACTCCTCGACGAGCACCGGCTCGGTCTCCCGGGCGAAGCGTCCGCAGAACGGGCACTGGAACTCCGAGTAGGAGATCATGACGACGGGGGCGTCGACGTCGCCCAGGGCCATGGGGTCGCCCTCCTCGCGACGGGCGAGCGACTCCAGGGCCGAGACGATCTCCTCCTCGGAGGCGTCGGCGGCCGGCATGTCGACGCCGCCGTCCTGCTCCCCGCCGGTGCCGGTGGACTGCCCGGACGAGCCGGCGGTGGTGTCGTCCCCGCCGTCGCCGCCCTGCCCGCCGAGCAGCAGGAAGGCGGTCACCGCGAGCAGCGCCAGCAGCACCGCCGCCGGGAGGAGCAGCCGACGGGCGCGGGAGCCGGTGCTGGTGGTGTTCTGCTCAGGCACGGATGGTCCTCTCGGAGGTGGACGGGAGGCCGCAGGCGAGCTCCCCGCGGAGCCGCTGGACGAGCGCCAGGCCCAGGAGGGCCACGGCGATCACCTGCAGCACGGGCTGGACGGGCTGGAACCAGGTCATCGCCCCGGCGTACCCGAGCGCCAGCAGGACGAGCTTGTTGCACACCGGGCAGCCCACGGCGAAGAAGGTGAGCAGCCCGCCCGCCAGCCCGCGTCGGCGGGAGGACTCGGCCCCGGGCGCCTCGGGGTCGACGGGCGACCGCACGTAGGTCGCGGTCAGCAGGCCGGCGAGCACGGAGGAGACGGCCAGCGACGGCCAGGCCCACCAGGTGACCGGGACGTCCCGGCCGAACACCGGGTTGGGGATGAGGTCGGTGGGGACGCCGATGAAGACGGCGGTGGCCACGGCCGTGGCCGCGGCCACGAGCCACCGACGGGCGCTCCACGAACGCAGGGTGCCGAGTGTGGTGAGCAGGCCCATCTCAGACCCCCACCTCGACGGGCAGCCCGGCCTGGCGCCACTCCAGCATCCCGCCCTCGAGCCGCCGGGCGGCCCGGCCGGAGGCGCGCAGCAGCCGCACGGCGTCGGAGGCCATGACGCACCAGGCCCCGCGGCAGTAGGCCACGACCTCCCGGTCCGGTCCCAGGTCCGCCAGGACGGCCTCGACCTGATCGAACGGGACCGACCGGGCGCCCTCGATGTGGCCGGCGCGGAACTCCTCGGCCGGACGGACGTCGAGCAGGACGACCTCGTCGGCCGCGAGCCGTCGCAGCAGCTCGTCCCGGTCCACCTCGTCGACGTCCCCCTGCACGTCGTCCCCCAGGTAGGCGGACAGGGCGCGGTCGACGTCGGCCGAGTGCTCCTGGGCCACCGTCCGCAGCGAGGCGTAGAGGTCGAGCACGTCGTCGCCGGCCAGGCGGTAGTGGACGCGCGGCCCGTCCTTGCGGGTGCGGACCAGGCTGGAGAGCTTGAGCACCTGCAGGTGGGCCGAGGCCGTGCTCACCCCGAGCCCGGCCTCCCGGGCCAGGGCCTCCACGGTGCGTTCGCCCTGGGAGAGCAGGTCGACCAGCTCGAGCCGCTTGGCGCTGGCGAAGGCCTTGCCCACCACGGCCAGGCGGTCGAAGAGGTCCTGCTTCTTCTCATCCATCCGTTCCTCCAAAGATCTTTGGAAGACCGTACCAACGGCCGGACCGCCACCCAAGTCTGGGAGAACGGTGGGAGGACGGGCGGTGGGAGGACGGACGCTGGTACCCCCGACGGGACTCGAACCCGCACTGGGCCCATTTTAAGTGGGCTGCCTCTGCCGGTTGGGCTACGGGGGCGCCGTCAGGATAGCCCCGCGGCCCGCCGCACCCGGGCCAGGACGTCGTCGAGCATGTCCTCGGTCAGGGTGCCGGTGAAGGTGTTCTGCTGGCTGACGTGGTAGCTGCCGAGGAGGCGGACCTCCCGCCCCTCCGGGGTGCGCAGGAGCACCTCGGCGCCGTGCCCGAACCGTGGACGGGGACGGGGCACCTGCCACCCCACGGCCAGCGCCGCGCGGAGGAAGGCCTCCCAGCCGATCCCGCCCAGCGCCATGACGGCCCGGACCGTGGGTCCGGCCAGCTGCAGCTCCCGCTCCAACCAGCCCGCGCAGGTGGCCCTCTCCGGGGGCGTGGGCGCGTTGCCCGGGGGTGCGCAGTGCACGGCGGCCACCATGCGCAGGTCGGTCAGCTGCAGTCCGTCACCGGCGTGCGTGCTGTCCGGACGGCTGGCGAAACCCGCCCGGTGGAGGGCGGCGAAGATCCAGTCGCCGGAGCGGTCACCGGTGAACATCCGCCCCGTCCGGTTGGCGCCGTGGGCCGCCGGCGCCAGCCCGACGACGAGCACGGGGGCCGCGGCCGGACCCAGGCCCGGGGCGGGGCGGCCCCAGTAGGGCTGGTCGGCGAAGGAGGCCCGCCGACCCACGGTGGCCACCTGCTCGCGCCAGGCCACCAGCCGCGGGCAGGCCCGGCAGACCGAGACCCGGGCGTCCAGCTCGGCCACGTCCCGGGCCCCCGCGGCCAGCCGTCGCACGCCGCCGGCCGAGCGGGCCGACCTCGTCGTCGCGGTGGCCGGGTCCCCCGGCCAGCCGGTGCCCGGCGCGACGGGGGACGTGAACGGCTGCCCGGTCACGGGATGGGGACGGGGCCCGGGGCGGGGCGGCGGCACCGGCACCACCCTCAGGCCTGGGAGAGGGCGATGCCGTCGAGGATGTCCGTCTCCGAGGCCCGCACCGTCGCCAGCCCGGCGTCGTGCGCGACCCGCTGCACCACGGTCCGCCAGACCAGGGCCCCGGCACCGATGACGTCGACCCGGCCGTCGTGCATGTAGGGCAGGGCCCGACGCCGTTCCCGGGTCATCAGCAGCAGGTCGGTGCACGCGTCGACGACCTGATCCACGGGCACCTCGGCACCGTGGATCCGGTCCCGCTGGTAGGCCGGCAGGTTCAGCGCGTGCGCCGTCACGGTGGTGACCGACCCGGCCAGCCCGACGAGCGTGCCGACGTCTGCGAGGTCGACGTCCTCGGCGACGTCCTGGACGGCCCGCACGATCTCCGAGAGCGCCGCCCAGACCTGGTCCTCGGTCGGCGGGTCGTCGTGCAGATGACGCTCGGTCACCCGGACGCAGCCCAGGTCCACCGACCGGGCCGCCTCCACGGCCGTGGTGCCCCGGACCAGCTCGGTCGACCCTCCGCCGATGTCGACGACCAGGTAGGGGCCCGGGGCCCCCGCGGCGCGCAGGTCCCCGGTGGCCCCGGCGAACGACAGGACCGCCTCCTCCTGCCCGCTGACCACCTCCGGACGCACGCCGAGGTCGCCGAAGGCCTCCCGCACGCCGTCGACGAACTCGTCGGCGTTCCGCGCGTCCCGCGAGGCGGACGTGGCCACGAACCGCACGCTCTCGCAGCCCGCGTCCCGGCACAGCGCGGCATACTCGCGCGCCGCGGCCAGCGTCCGGGCCATCGCGGGGGCCGAGATGCGCCCGGTCGCGTCCAGCCCCTCGCCCAGGCGGACGATCTGCAGCTGCCGGGTGATCTCGTGCAGCGCGGGCGTCCCGTCCGCCTCCTCGTGGAGGTCGGCCACGAGCAGTCGGATCGAGTTGGTGCCGCAGTCGACGGCACCGACCCGCCTCACCGGGGCTCGTCCTCGACGGGCAGGTGCGGCACCGTGGGATCCTCGCCGTCGTCGTCCCCCTCCTCGCCGCGGGTCTCGTCCTCACCCGCCGACGGAGACCCCTCGGACGCGTGCGCCCCGTCCCCGTGGTCGAGGGGGTGGTGGCGCCGGCAGGTGTCCTCGACGCCGGCCCGCCGCTCGTCGCTCTCCTCGTCGCTGACCAGCGCGCCGCAGCAACCGTTCTCCCACCAGTCGGGCAGAGCCTCGATCGCCTCGTCCCCCAGGGGGTTGACCCCCGGGCCGGCCGCCAGCGCGTGCGCGACGAGGACGTGCAGGCACTTGACCCGGTTGGGCATGCCGCCCGCGCTGATGCCGGCGATCTCGGGCACGTCGGCCAGGTCCTCGCGGCGGCGCAGGTAGTCGTCGTGCGCCTGGGCGTAGGACCAGCGCAGGGCGTCGTCCTCCTGCAGCCGCTGCGACATCTCCTTCATCAGCCCGCTGCTCTCCAGCGTGGAGATCGCCCCGGTCAGGCAGGGGCAGGTGGCGTAGTAGGTCGTGGGGAAGGGGGTGCCGTCCGGCAGGCGGGGTTCGGTGCGCACCACGGTGGGGCACCCGCAGGGGCAGCGTTGCGCGATGGAGACCACCCCACGGGCGGGGCGTCCGAGCTGTCGCTCGATGACGCGCAGGTCCTCCTCGGTGGGGGTCTCGTCGAGGGTGGTGCGGTCGGGCTTGCTCATGGTTCCTTGGTCTCCGGAAGGCCTTCGTTCGCGATCCTCACCGACGCCCAGACCTGGCCGTACCACGGGCTGTCCGCGAGGACCTCGTCGCTGACGGGAGCCATGCCGGGCAGGGCCTCGGTGTAGTCGGTGCCGGTGTCGTCGACGACGGTGAAGGCGGTCTCGCCCTCCCGGACGAACCGGAGCCGTTGCCGCGCCTGCTGCTCCACGTAGTCCTCGTCGTCCCAGAGGGCGAGCTCGCGCTCGAGGGCGGTGATCTCCTGCTTCTCGGCCTCGATCTGCTGCTCGGCTGCGCTGATCTCCGCCCGCTGCCGCAGGTAGCCCGAGAGCACGGGGGCGACGACCAGCCCCATGAGCACCACCAGCACGACCAGCGTCAGCAGCCGGCGCACGTGCGCCGGCGTGTGCCGGTAGGACGCCGCGGCCGAGGAACCGGCCCCGGCGACGGCCCGTGCCCCCGGCCGGTGGCCGGGGCGCCGGGTCGCCGGGGCCCGTCCGGGCCGGGGCGCCGGTGAGCGCCGGTCGCGTGGACCGCGCGCGCTGCTCATGGCGGGGGCTCTCCTCGTCTCGGCGTGGGGTCGTCGTCGTTCAGCGTAGGCCGTCCGTGCCCGGATCACGGGCAGGTGGGGCGGGCCGGTGCGCCGGGGCGCGGGCCCGGACCCTCAGCCCTGGGGGCGGAAGCGCGGGAAGGCGCCCGCACCGGCGTACAGGGCGGCCTCGTCGAGCTCCTCCTCGATGCGCAGCAGCTGGTTGTACTTCGCGACGCGCTCGGACCGGGCCGGCGCACCGGTCTTGATCTGCCCGCAGTTGGTGGCGACCGCCAGGTCGGCGATCGTCACGTCCTCGGTCTCCCCGGAGCGGTGGCTCATCATGCAGCGGAAGCCGTTGGACTGCGCCAGCGCGACCGCGTCGAGGGTCTCGGTGAGCGAGCCGATCTGGTTGACCTTGACGAGCAGGGCGTTGCCGGCCTTCTCCTCGATGCCACGGCGCAGCCGGGTGGGGTTGGTGACGAACAGGTCGTCGCCGACGAGCTGGACCCGCTCGCCCAGCCGCTCGGTGATCTGCTGCCAGCCCGCCCAGTCGTCCTCGTGCAGCGGGTCCTCGATGGACACGAGCGGGTAGGCGTCGACGAGCTCGGCGTAGTAGTCGGTCATCTCGGCCGCGGTGCGCGTGGACCCCTCGAAGGCGTAGGAGCCGTCCTCGTGGAACTCCGAGGCGGCCACGTCCAGCGCGAGGGCGATGTCGGGACCGACCTCGTAGCCGGCCTTGCCGATGGCCTCGACGATGAGGTCGAGGGCGGCCCGGTTGGACTCCAGGTTCGGGGCGAAGCCGCCCTCGTCGCCCAGGCCGGTGGCCAGGCCGCGCTCCTTGAGCACCGCCTTGAGGGCGTGGTAGACCTCGGCGCCCCAGCGCAGCGCCTCCCGGAAGGACCCGGCCCCGATCGGGGCGATCATGAACTCCTGGATGTCGACGTTGGAGTCGGCGTGCGACCCGCCGTTGAGGATGTTCATCATCGGCACCGGCAGCACGTGCGCGTTGGGGCCGCCCACGTAGCGGAACAGCGGCAGCCCGGCCGAGTCGGCGGCGGCCTTGGCCACGGCGAGGGAGACGCCGAGGATCGCGTTGGCGCCGATCTCGCCCTTGTTGTCGGTGCCGTCCGCGGCGAGCATCTCGGCGTCGACGAGCCGCTGCTCGGACGCGTCGAACCCCAGGAGGCGGGGCTCGAGGTCGTCCATGACGGCCTGCACCGCAGCCTCGACACCCTTGCCCAGGTAGCGGCTCTCGTCGCCGTCGCGGCGCTCCACCGCCTCGAAGGCGCCGGTCGAGGCACCCGAGGGGACGGCGGCGCGGGCGACGGTGCCGTCGTCCAGGCCGACCTCGACCTCCACGGTCGGGTTGCCCCGGGAGTCGAGGATCTCGCGGGCGATGATGGCGTCGATGACGGCCATGGGGCTCTCCTTGCTTCGTCGGACCAGCGGTCGTGGGGGGCCCGGGCGGGTCACCGGGCGGCGGTCCCGCTCCGAGCCTATCCCCGGTCGGGGGCGGCGGGCGCCTCGGCCACCAGGTCGGCCAGCGTGCGTCGCAGGGCGGCGGCGGCATCCACGTCGACGTCGTGCAGGTCGAGCACCTCCTCCAGCAGCAGCGCCCCCGGGTCACGCCCTTCGAGCCGGGCCGCGGTCCACCCGCGCAGCCAGGAGGCGTGCCCGGCCCGGCGCAGCCGGGAGGTGACCTTCGTCGCGCGGGCGAGCTCGGGCATACCCGCAGGGATCCCGTCGAGGACACCCTGACGGCCCGGCTTCGTCCTGTTCTCCTGGGCCTTGAGCTGCTCCCAGCGCGACTCCACCTGGGCGGCGTCCAGGTCCTCCCCGCCCCCGGGGGCGAACACGTGCGGGTGCCGGTGCACGAGCTTGTCGACGAGGCCGGCGGCCACGTCGTCCACGTCGAACGGCTCCTGCCCGTGCTCCGCGGCGACCCGGGCGTGGAAGAGCACCTGCAGCAGCACGTCGCCCAGCTCCTCGCGGGCGTGGTCCCGGTCGGCGCCGTCGTCGTCGAGCCGTTCGAGGGCCTCCACCGCCTCGAAGGCCTCCTCGACGAGGTACGGCGTGAGGCTGGCGTGGGTCTGCCGGGCGTCCCAGGGGCACCCGCCCGGGCCGCGGAGCCGGTCCATCACGGCGACCGCGTCGAGCAGCCGGGCCCCGGGGACGTCCCAGGACGCCACGAGCAGCTCGAGCACGGGCGGATCCTCCTCCGGCAGCGCCACGGCGAGCGCCTCGGACAGCCCCGGGTCACCGTCGGCGGAGCCGAGCCAGACGACCGTGCCGTGCCGGGCCACGAGCGAGAGCAGCAGGTCGGCGAGGTCGCCGGGAGAGGGCGGCGCCCCGGACCCGTCGGGCCGGACCGGGCGGACGTCGACCCCGGCGGCGGCGACCCCCGCCGGATGGGGGGCGGTGGGGTCGGCCGCCACGACGTGGTCGGCCGAGCGCAGCGCGTCCCAGGCGTCGGCCGAGAGCAGCCCGGGAGCGACCCGCGGGCTGGCCAGCAGCAGGGTCAGCCGGCGGTGTCGAACCGGATCCACTCGGGCACCTCGGGCACGACGCCCCCGTTGTCGACGTCCCAGTCGCCGTAGCGCGGGTTGACCTCGACGTCGACGGCCGCCAGGTCCTCCTGGGTGACCGCCTGGGCACGCTGGACGACCTCGGCCATCTCGGGGTCCTGCATGATGGCGGGGTCGCCGAGCCGCAGCTGGTACTGGCGCGAGGTGGCCGCGGCGAGGGTCGCCGGGCCGGGGTCGTCGACGCCGCCGGCCGAGAGGACCTTGCGGACCTGGTTCTCGGACAGGTCGGCCGGGGACCCGGCGAAGACCTCTTCGAGCAGGGGCAGCAGGGCCAGGTCGGCGACGACCTGCTGGGGGCCGGCGGGCTGCTCGGCGGCCTCGTTGAGCTGGGCGGTGGCCTCCTGCAGCTCGGCCACGCTGAACTCCTGGCCGTTGACGCTGACACCGGGGTCGGAGCCGACGCCGGAGCAGCCGGCCAGGGTCAGGGCGGCGGTGAGGGCCAGGGCGGGAAGGGCACGCGAACGCTTCACGCGCGCCATCATCGCACGAGCACCGCAGGGCCCGGCCAGCCCGTCACCCGCCCTGGCGGGCCGCGGCGGCGACGTCGTCGAGGAGCACCGCCCGCACGAGCTGGCTGGCCCACTCCAGGATCTCCCGGTCGCGCAGCGGCCTGCCCCCGACGCGGGCCGTCGTCGGGGCGGGGACGAGGATCTGGCGCAGGGCGGGCTTGATGATCGTCCCCGGGTAGAGCCGGTTGAGCCGCAGCTGCTGGCTGTCGCGCAGGCCCTCGACGGGTGCCAGGCGGATCATCTTGCCCTGGACGCCGATGTCGGCGATCCCCGTGGCCCGCGCGACCGTCCGCAGCCGGGCCACCTCCAGCAGGGTCTGCACCGGGGCCGGCGGCTCGCCGTAGCGGTCCACGAGCTCGGCCCGGATCTCGGCGAGCTCGTCCTCGTCCTTGACCTGGGCGAGCTTGCGGTAGGCCTCCAGGCGCAGGCGCTCCCCCGGCACGTAGTCGTGCGGCAGGTGGGCGTCGACGGGCAGCTCGATCTTGACCTCCGCGGGCGCCTCCTCGCCCTCGCCCTTGAAGCTGGCGACCGCCTCGCCGACCATCCGCACGTAGAGGTCGAAGCCGACACCCTCGATGTGGCCGGACTGCTCCCCGCCGAGGAGGTTGCCCGCCCCGCGGATCTCGAGGTCCTTCATGGCCACGGCGATCCCCGACCCCAGGTCGGTGTTGGCCGCGATCGTCTGGAGGCGGTCGACGGCGGTCTCGGTCAACGGCTTCTCCGGCGGGTAGAGGAAGTAGGCGTAGGCGCGTTCCCGGCCGCGGCCCACCCGTCCGCGCAGCTGGTGCAGCTGGGAGAGCCCGAGCAGGTCGGCCCGCTCGACGATGAGGGTGTTGGCGTTGGAGATGTCCAGCCCGGTCTCCACGATCGTGGTGCAGACGAGCACGTCGAAGCGACGCTCCCAGAAGTCGACGACCACCTTCTCCAGCTTGTGCTCGCCCATCTGGCCGTGGGCGGTCTCGATCCGCGCCTCGGGCACGAGGTCCCGCAGCCGGGCGGCCGCCTTCTCGATGGTCCCGACCTTGTTGTGGATGTAGAAGACCTGGCCCTCGCGCAGCAGCTCACGACGCACGGCCGCGGCGATCTGCTTCTCGTCGTAGCCCCCGACGAAGGTGAGCACCGGGTGCCGTTCCTCCGGCGGGGTGGCCAGGGTCGACATCTCCCGGATGCCGGTGACCGCCATCTCCAGGGTGCGCGGGATCGGCGTGGCGGACATCGCCAGGACGTCGACGTTGGTCCGCAGGGCCTTGAGCTGCTCCTTGTGCTCGACGCCGAAGCGCTGCTCCTCGTCGACGACGACGAGCCCCAGGTCCTTGAAGCGCACCGAGGAGCCCAGGAGCCGGTGGGTGCCGATGACGAGGTCGACCGAACCGTCCGCGACGCCGGCGACGACCTCCTTGGCGTCCTTGTCGGACTGGAAGCGCGACAGCGCCCGGACCGTCACGGGGAACTGGGCGTACCGCTCGGCGAAGGTCTCGTAGTGCTGCTGCACGAGCAGGGTGGTCGGCACGAGGACCGCCACCTGCTTGCCGTCCTGGATCGCCTTGAACGCCGCCCGCACCGCGATCTCGGTCTTGCCGTAGCCCACGTCGCCGCAGATGAGCCGGTCCATCGGCACCGACTTCTCCATGTCCGCCTTGACCTCCTCGATCGAGGAGAGCTGGTCGGGCGTCTCGGTGAAGGCGAAGGCGTCCTCGAGCTCGCGCTGCCAGGGGGTGTCCGGGGCGAAGGCGTGGCCCACGGTCGCCTGCCGGGCGGAGTAGAGCCGGATCAGCTCCGAGGCGATCTGCTTGACGTGCTTGCGGGCCCGGGCCTTGGTCTTCTGCCAGTCCGAGCCGCCGAGCCGGTTCAGCGAGGGCGCCTCGCCCCCGACGTACCTGGTCAGCTGGTCCAGCTGGTCGGTCGGCAGGAAGAGCCGGTCCGGCTGGCCGTGCCCGCGCGGCTTGGACGTGGCGTACTCGAGGACGACGTACTCGCGGGTGGCTCCCTGGACCGTGCGCTGGGCCATCTCGACGAACCGGCCGACCCCGTGCTGCTCGTGCACCACGAAGTCCCCGGGGCGAAGGGCCAGCGGGTCGACCTGCTGTCGCCGGCGGGACGGCATCCGGCGCATGTCCTTGGTGGAGCCGGCCGCCGAGCTCTGCCCGGTGAGGTCGGCCTCCCCGACCACGACGACGCCGCTGCCGGTGAGGGCGAAGCCCCGCCCGACCCATCCGCAGGTGACGGTGACGACGTCCTCGACGACGGCGGCGGAGTGGTCCTCGGGCAGCTCGAGCAGGAGCCGGTGCGGCACGTCCTGCTCGCCGAGCACCTCGGCGACCCGGCGGGCCATCCCCGCCCCGTCCAGGCTCAGCAGGACCCGGCGCCCCTGCTCCAGCCAGACGCGCAGGTCGCGCCCGACGGCCTCCCGGTCGCCGCGGTAGGCGTCCACGGGCGTGCTGGGCACGACCAGGGTCCGGACGCCGTCGTCCGCCAGCCCGGCCAGCTCGGCGTCGGCGACGAACGCGGTCAGGGACCACCAGGGGCGGCCGCTGGTCAGGGCGTGCCCCCGCATCTCGGCGAGCGACCAGGAGGAGGCGGTGCCCAGCGCCTGCTGCAGGTCGATGGGGGCGGCTCCGTCGGCGGTGGCGGCCGCGGCCCAGCTGGCCTGGAGGAACTCCTCGCTGGTGGCCACGAGGTCGTGGGCCCGGGTGCGCACCCGCTCGGGGCCCAGCACCACGACGCGCGACCCGGCCGGGAGCACGTCGACGAGCGTCTCCATCCCGTCGACGAGGACGGGGGCGAGGGACTCCATCCCCTCGACGGCGATCCCCTCGGCCACCTTGGCGAGCAGGTCGGCAGCCCCCGGGAGGCTGCCGACGAGGGCGGCGGCCCGTTCGCGGACCGCGTCGGTGAGCAGCACCTCCCGGCAGGGGGGCGCGTACAGCCCGTGCTGGGCGATCTCCAGGGACCGCTGGTCGGCGACCTTGAACCACCGGATCTCCTCGACCGTGTCCCCCCAGAACTCCACCCGGACCGGATGCTCTTCGGTGGGCGGGAAGACGTCGAGGATGCCGCCACGGACGGCGAACTCGCCCCGGCGCTCGACCATGTCGGTCCGGGTGTAGGCGGCGCCCGCCAGCGCCTCCACCACCTCCGCCAGGGGTCGGTCGTCCCCGGCCTGCAGCCGGACCGGGGTCAGGTCCCCCAGGCCCTTGACGATCGGCTGGAGCAGGGCCCGCACGGAGGCCACGACCACCCGCACCGGGCCGGCCTGCGGGTCGGTGGGGTCCGGGTGCGCCAGGCGCCGCAGGGTCGCCAGCCGCCGGCCCACCGTGTCCGACCGCGGGCTGAGCCGTTCGTGCGGCAGGGTCTCCCAGCTGGGGAACCCGGCCACCGACGTGCCGCCGTCGGGGAGCAGCTCGCCCAGGGCGGTCACCAGGTCGTCGGCCTCGCGCCCGGTGGCGGTCACGGCCAGGACGGGGGTCTGGTCGGCGCGTGCCAGCGCGGCCACGAGCGCCGGGTGGGCCCCGGCGGCGAGGGAGACGTCGACGGCCGGGGCGCCCTCCCGGGCGGCCTCCAGGACCTCCCCGGTCGCCGGGTCGGCGCACAGCAGGTCCACGACGGGTGACAGGTGCATGGTGGGTCCTTCGCCGGGAGCGAGCGTGTGGGGCCGGGAGGACGACCCGGCGGTCGTCCAGTCTAGGTGGCATGCTGGGGCCGGGCCCCGGGGCGTCCGCGGTGGACGCCGGCAGGAGGGGCCAGGGAGGATCTTCGACGTGCTGACCCGTCTCGTGCCCGCCCGGTGGTGGCGGACCTGGTATGCCGTGCTCGCGGCGCTCGTGCTCGCCCTGGGGGTGACCGGGGCCGCCCCGGCGGGCGCCGAGGAGCCGGTCAACCTCCCGGGGCCGGTGCACGACCCCGCCGACGTGCTCTCCGCGGCGGAGGAGGAGACGGCGGCCGAGGAGATCTCCCGGCTGCGGGAGGAGACCGGCCTGCAGCTCTTCGCCGTCTTCGTCGACCGGTTCACCGACGGCGGCCAGGAGGTCGACGGCCCGACCTGGGCCGAGCTGACGTCCGCGGCCTCGGGCATGGGCACCGGCGACCTCGTCCTGGCCGTCGCCGTGGACCAGCGCCAGTACGCCGTGGGCGACGTCGGGTCCACCCTGCCGCCGCAGACCGTCGAGACGGTGCAGCTGCAGGACATCGAGCCCCGGCTGGCGCAGGACGACTGGGCCGGGGCCGTCGGCGCCGCGGTCGACGGCTTCGCCCGGGAGTACGCCGGCGGTGGCTCCGACGGGGGCGGTGGGGTCGTCGTCCCCGACGACGAGCCGGTCCACCAGCCCACCTCGGGCGGGCTGGGCAGCGGGCTCGGGACGCTCTTCTTCGCGGCCCCGGTCCTGCTGGTCGCCGGCGCGGGCGTGATCTCCCGGATGGGGAAGAAGAAGCGGCGACCGTCGCAGGGCGTCCCCGTCCCCGCGTCGGCGCAGGAGGTCTCCTTGTCCGACCTGCAGCGGCAGGCGGCCGAGGCGCTCGTCTCGACGGACAACGCCGTGCGCTCGGCCGAGGAGGAGCTGGCCTTCGCCGAGGCCCAGTTCGGCGCCCAGCGCACCCAGCAGTTCCGGGGGGTGCTGGAGCAGGCGAGGGCCTCGGCCAAGGAGGCGTTCTCGCTGCGGCAGCAGCTCGACGACGACCAGAAGGAGCCGGAGGACGTCGAGCGCAGCATGCTCGCCCGCATTCTCGAGCTGACGGGCACGGCCCGCCGGGCGCTGGACGAGCACACCCAGGAGTTCGCCACGCTGCGCTCGCTGCAGGACCGGGCGCCGCAGTTCCTGGACGAGCTGGCCGGACGGCTGGCCGAGACCCGCGACCGGTTGCCGGTGGCCGACCAGGAGATCCGGGGCCTGGCCGCACGGCATCCCGCGCAGGCCCTCTCGACCGTGCACGAGCACCGGCAGCAGGCCGGTCGCCTGCTCGAGTCCGCCGACGGCTTCATCGGCTCTGGCCGGCAGGCGCTGGAGCGGGACGACCGGGCCTCCGCGGTCGCGGCCGCCCGGGCCGCCGAGGAGTCGATCGGGCAGGCCAGCGTCCTGCTGGACCAGATCGCCCGGGCCGACGAGGAGCTGGCCGGCTCGGCCGAGGAGCTCTCCCGCCGGATCGCCTCGGTCACGGCGGACCTGCAGGACGTGTCCCGGCTCGCCCCCCGGGAGCCGGTCGTCGCCCAGGCGGCCGACCGGGCGCGCAGGGCCGTGGAGAAGGGGCAGGAGGCACGCTCCTCCGGCGATCCCCTCCGGGCCCTGGCCGAGCTGGACGCCGCGGAGAACGACCTGGACACCCTGCTGGCGCCGCTGCGGGACGCCGAGGCCCACACGAGCCGGATGCGGGAGAACTTCACCCAGCGCGTGGCCCGGGTCGGAGCGCGGCTGCGCAGCATCGACGAGACCATCTCCACCCGTCGCGGGGCGGTCAGCAGCGGTGCGCGCACCCGGATCTCCGAGGCGCTGCGGATCTTCGACGAGGCCCAGCGCGTCGCCCAGGACGACCCTGCGACCGCGATGGGACTGCTGACCCGGGCCGAGCAGCTCGGGGAGCAGGCGCTGACCGAGGCCCGCAACGACCTGGACAGCTGGGGCGGCTCCGGCGGCTTCGGCGGCCCGGGCACCCGTCGCGGGGGGATCGACCCCCTGTCGGTCATCCTCGGCGGCATCCTGCTCGGCGGAGGCGGAGGCGGCCACCGGCACAGCGGCGGCTGGGGCGGCGGCGGGTTCTCCGGCGGCGGCGGGTTCGGCGGCGGCAGCTTCGGGGGCGGCGGCTTCGGGGGCGGAGGAGGAACTTTCAGCGGAGGCCGGTTCTAGAACCACGGCACGACCACACGATTCACCACGACCGCCGCAGGGCGGAGAGGAAAGGAAGTCGAGCATGACCCAGAAGCAGACCATCCTCGGACGGATCAGCCAGCTGGCGCGGGCGAACATCAACTCGCTGCTGGACCGGGCGGAGGACCCGGAGAAGATGCTGGACCAGCTCATCCGCGACTACACCAACAGCATCGCCGAGGCCGAGGAGGCGGTGGCCCAGACCATCGCCAACGTCCGGATGGCCGAGTCCGACCTGCAGGCCGACCGTGAGGCCGCCGCCGAGTGGGGCCGCAAGGCGTCGGCCGCGGCGGCCAAGGCCGAGCAGATGCGCTCGGGCGGCGACCCGGACGGTGCCTACAAGTTCGACAACCTGGCCCGGGTGGCGCTCAAGCGGCAGATCCAGCACGAGAACGACGTCCAGGCCGCCGAGCCCGCCATCGCCCAGCAGAACTCCACCGTCGAGCAGCTCAAGGACGGCCTGCGCACGATGAAGACCAAGCTGGAGGACCTCAAGGGGCGGCGGAGCACGCTGGTGGCCCGGGCCCGCAGCGTCGAGGCGCAGAGCAAGGTGCAGGACGCGATGTCCTCGATCGACGTGCTCGACCCCTCGAGCGACCTCGCCCGGTGGGAGGACAGCATCCGCCGCGAGGAGGCCCTCGTCCAGGGGCGGGCGGAGGCCCAGTCGACCCGGCTGGAGGACCAGTTCGCCGAGCTGGAGGACCACGGCGCGGACGCCGAGGTCGAGGCCCGGCTCCAGGCGCTGAAGAACCAGCAGGGCTGAGCGGGGCGCACCCCGCCACGGCAGGCAGGACCCCGCAGCCACCGGCTGCGGGGTCCTGCCGCGTCAGCGGGAGTGGTGGCGCTGCTGGGCGGCCTCGAGGCCGAGGTGGACCAGGTCGGTGACCGCGTCCTCCCCGTCCCCCACGAGCAGCTGGACCTCCTCGCGGTCCCGGGCCGGGAAGTCGGACAGCACGAAGTCGGCCGGGTCCTGACGCCCGGGGGGACGGCCGATGCCCAGCCGCACCCGCAGGTAGTCCCGGCTGCCCAGGGACCCGCTCACCGAGCGGAGGCCGTTGTGCCCGCCCTCGCCGCCGCCGCGCTTGAGCCGGACCACCCCGGGGTCGAGGTCCAGCTCGTCGTGCACGACGACGACCTGGTCGAGCGGGACCTTGTAGAAGCTGCGCAGCCCGGCGACCGGCCCCCCGGAGAGGTTCATGTAGGTCGTCGGCCGGGCGAGGACCACCCGCGGACCGGGCAGCCCGCCCGGGAGCGTGCCCAGCCTGACCTCCGCGGCCGTGGCACCGGGCACCTTGTGCCGGCGCAGCCCGACCCCGGCCTGCTGCGCCAGCCGGTCGACCACCATGGCGCCGACGTTGTGCCGGTTGCCGGCATACCCGGGACCGGGGTTGCCCAGGCCGACGACCAACCAGGGTGCCTCCATCGGGGGGAACTCCTCTCGTGCGTGCACGGCCATGGCCACGTCCCCGCGCTCGGCGGGCGACGTGGCCATGGTCTACGGGCGGGCGGGAGCCGGTCGGCTCACTCCTCGGAGGAGGCGCCCTCGCCCTCCTGGGCACCCTCGGCCGGGGCCTCGGCGGCCTCCGCGGAGGCGGACTCCTCGTCGGACTCCTCCTGCTCGATGCCGGCCTCGGCCTCGGCCTCGGCCAGCTCGGCCTCCAGGGCCTCCTCGGACATGGCCTGGGAGACGTTGACCACGAGGGCCTCGGGGTCGGTGACCAGGGTGACGCCCTCGGGCAGCTCGACCTCGCCGGCGTGGATCTGGGTGCCGGCCTCCAGCCCCTCGACGGAGACGGTGAACGACTCGGGGATGTGGGTCGCCTCGGTCTCGACGGTCAGCTCGCCGTGGTCGACGGTGACGATCGTCTCCGGGGCGGCCTCGCCCTCGACGTGGACGACCACGTCGACGGTGACCTTCTCGCCCTTGCGGACGATGACGAGGTCGACGTGCTCGATGAAGCGCTTCACCGGGTCGCGCTGCACGTCTTTGGCCAGCGCGAGCTGCGTCTGCCCCTCGATGTCGAGGCTGAGCACGGCGTTGCTGTGCTTGAGCGCCATCATCGTCTCGTGGCCCGGGAGGGTGAGGTGGACGGGGTCGGTGCCGTGGCCGTAGAGGACGGCGGGCACCTTGTCGGCCCGGCGGATGCGGCGGGCCGCGCCCTTGCCGAACTCGGCGCGCTTCTCGGCGGTGATGCGGATCTGGTCAGCCATGCGGGAGGACTTCTTCCATGAGGGAGGCGGGTGGGACGGGCCTCGACGCGGGACACGGCACGGGCATCGCGGAGGCGCCGGCACCAGCCCGTCGTGCGGGCGGTGCGACACGCTTCGTCGAATCACGGCCACCGCAGACCGTGCGGTGTCCCTCGCCGAGGCAACGCCCGGGAGTCTACCGTCTGCCCGGAGAGGGGGGAAATCCCTGCGGAGGACGGGTGGGCTCAGGCCTGGCCGTCGAACATGGAGGTGACCGACCCGTCCTCGAAGACCTCCCGGATGGCCCGGGCGACCAGCGGGGCGATCGACAGCTCGGTGACCTTGTCCAGGGCCCGGGCCTCCTCCGACAGCGGCAGGGTGTCGGTGACGATCACCTCGGTGGCCACCGAGTCCCGCAGGCGCTGGACGGCCGGGTGGGAGAAGATCGCGTGGGTGGCCGCGACGACGACGCCCTTGGCCCCGTCGGCCATGAGCGCGTCGGCGGCCTGGGTGATGGTGCCGCCGCTGTCGATCATGTCGTCCACCAGGACGCACATCCGCCCGGCGACCTCGCCGACGACCCGCTTGGCGACCGACTGGTTGGGCCGGGTGATGTCGCGCGTCTTGTGGATGAACGCCAGCGGCACGCCGCCGAGGCGGTTGGACCAGTACTCCGCGACCTTGATCCGGCCGGCGTCCGGGGAGACGACGGCCAGGTCCTCGCCAGCGTACTTCTCCTTGACGTAGTCGGCCAGGATCGGCAGGGCCATGAGGTGGTCGACGGGCCCGTCGAAGAACCCCTGGATCTGGGCGGTGTGCAGGTCCACGGCCATGAGCCGGTCGGCCCCGGCGGTCTTGAACAGGTCGGCCATGAGGCGGGCCGAGATCGGCTCGCGGCCGCGGTGCTTCTTGTCCTGGCGCGCGTAGCCGTAGAAGGGCAGCACCACGGTGATCCGCTTGGCCGAGGCCCGCTTGAGCGCGTCGACCATGATCAGGTGCTCCATGATCCACTCGTTGACCGGGGCGGCGTGGCTCTGGATGACGAACGCGTCGCACCCGCGCACCGACTCGTCGAAGCGCACGTAGATCTCGCTGTTGGCGAAGGCGTAGGCCTGGGTCGGCACCAGCGAGGTGTCCAGCTCCTCGGCGATCGACGCCGCCAGCGCGCGGTGGGCCCGCCCGGTGAAGACCATGAGGTTCTTCTCGGGGGTGCGGTGGATGCCGGTCATCAGCTCTCAGCTCTCCTGGGTGGGGTGGGGTCGTCGGTGCCGTCGGGACGGGTATGCGGTGAGTCCTCCGGCGGCGGCACGTCCCCGTCGCCCTGCTCCCGGGCGAGGGCGTCCTCGGCGGCCCGGGCGGTGGCGGTGCCGGCCCGACGGCGGGCGACCCACCCGTCCACGTTGCGCTGCCGGCCGCGGGCCACGGCGATCTGCCCCGGCCCCACCCGGCCCTCGATGGCCGAGCCGGCCGCCACGTAGGCACCGTCGGCGATGTCGACGGGGGCGATGAGCACCGAGTCCGACCCGACGAAGCTGTGCCGGCCGACCGTGGTGCGGTGCTTGGCCACGCCGTCGTAGTTGGCGAAGATCGTGCCGGCGCCGATGTTGGCGCCCTCGCCGATGGTCGCGTCCCCGCAGTAGGTGAGGTGCGGCACCTTCGCTCCGGCACCGATCCGGGCGTTCTTGGTCTCCACGAAGCCGCCGATCTTGCCGTCGGCGCCCAGCTCGGTGCCGGGACGCAGGTAGGAGAACGGGCCGACCGAGGCGCCCTCGCCGACGACGGCCAGCTCGGCCTGGGTGCGCACGACGCTGGCCCGGTCGCCCACGACGGTGTCGGTCAGGGTGGTGTCCGGGCCGACGACGGCCTCGCTGCCCACCGTGGTGGCCCCGAGCAGCTGCACGCCGGGCCGCAGCACGGTGTCCCGGCCGATCGTCACGTCGGCGTCGATCCAGGTGGTGGCAGGGTCCACCACGGTGACACCCTCGCGCATCCAGTGCTCGACGGTGCGCCGGTTGAGCTCGCGGCCCAGGTGGGCGAGCTGCACCCGGTCGTTGACGCCCTCGGTCTGCCAGAGGTCCTCGACCAGGTGGGCCGAGACCCGTCGACCCTCGTCCCGGGCGATCGCGACGACGTCGGTGAGGTACTTCTCCCCCTGGGCGTTGTCCGTGCCCACCCGGGCCAGCGCCGACCGCAGCAGCGCGGCGTCGAAGGCGTAGATGCCGGAGTTGATCTCCCGCACGTCGACGACGTGGGACCACTCGTCGCCGGCCTCCCGGTGCGCGAGGGCGTCCTTGAACTCCATGATGGCCACGACGTCCCCGGCGTCGTCCCGCACGACCCTGCCGTAGGACCTGGCGTCGGGCAGCTCGGCGGTGATGACGGTGACCGCCGCGCCGCTGCGCTCGTGCCGCTCGGTGAGCTCCCGCAGGGTGGACCCGGTGAGCAGGGGCACGTCGCCCATCGTCACCAGCACGGTCCCCTCGAGGTCCTCGGGCAGGGCCTCCAGGCCGCACTCGCAGGCCCGGCCGGTGCCCTTGACCTCGTCCTGGTCGGCGACCAGGGCGTCGGCGTCGAGCTCCTCGACGTGGGCGGCCACCCGGTCCCGCTCGTGCCGGACCACCACGGCCAGGTGGCGGGGGGCGGCCTGCCGGGCGGCGTGCAGGGCGTGCCCGAGCAGGGTGCGACCGCCGATGCGGTGCAAGACCTTGGGGGTGGCTGACTTCATCCGTGTGCCTTCACCGGCGGCCAGGACGATGACGGCGGCGGGGTCGTGGGAGGTCACGGGCACGACTGTACCCGTGGCTGCGGCACGACCCGATCCGGCTGTTGGCATGATGGCCCGGTGACCTCCCCCGCTCCCAAGAACGCCCCCCGCAACCGGATGACGGGGCCGCAGCGCCGTCAGCAGCTCATCGAGGTGGGGCGACGGCTGTTCGCCGAGCGGGGGTTCGAGGGCACGACCGTGGAGGAGATCGCCGCCACCGCCGGGGTGTCCAAGCCGGTCCTCTACGAGCACTTCGGCGGCAAGGAGGGGCTGTACGCGGTCGTCGTGGACCGGGAGATCCAGGCGCTGCTGGGGCAGATGACCGAGGCCCTGACGAAGGAGGGGGCGCACGCCCGCGCGCTGCTGGAGGCGGCGGCGATGGCCCTGCTGGACTACATCGAGAACTCCACCGACGGGTTCCGGATCCTCGTGCGCGACAGCCCGCCCGGACAGTCGACCGGGTCCTTCGCCAGCCTCATCAGCGACATCGCCAGCCAGGTCGAGCACATCCTGGCCGCCGAGTTCAGGCGCCGGCGGCTCGACCCCAAGACCGCACCCCTGTACGCCCAGATGCTCGTCGGGATGGTGGCCATCCCCGGCGGGTGGTGGCTGGACTCCCGTCGGATGAAGAAGGAGGACGTGGCCGCCCACCTGGTGAACCTCGCCTGGAACGGCCTCTCCGGCATGGAGGCCCGGCCCGTGCTCCGGACGGTCAGGGACCGGAGGGAGTAGACCTGCGGCACGACCACTAGGCTGGTGCGGTCCTCGCGGACGTTCCCCGGTTGCTCTGCTGGCAGGGGCCGCCTGACTTTGAATCAGGACTAGCGACGCAGGTTCGATTCCTGCCCGGGGAGCTGTGCACGGCCCTACTACAGTGGTCGCCATGGGTGAACCGGAGCGGGACGGCCCCGACCGGGACGAGGTCGACCGCATCGTCGCCGCCTGGCGTCGCGAGCGGCCCGACCTGGACGTCGCCCCGCTCGAGGTGCTCTCCCGGGTCTCCCGCCTGGCCCGGCACCTCGACCTCGCCCGCCGGGAGGCCTTCGCCGGCCGCGGGCTGGAGTCGTGGGAGTTCGACGTGCTCTCCGCCCTGCGGCGCGCCGGGGAGCCCTACCGGCTCACCCCGACCCAGCTGGTCCGCCAGACCCTCGTGACCAGCGGCACCATGACCAACCGGATCGCCCGGCTGGCCGAGCGGGGCCTGGTCGAGCGCACCACGTCCGAGGCCGACCTGCGCTCGGTCCTCGTCCGCCTGACGCCCGCCGGGCGGGACGTCGTCGACGGGGCCTTGGAGGAGCTGGTGGCCGGCGAGCGGGAGATCCTCGCCGCGCTTCCCCCGGCCGAGCAGGCCGACGTGGCCACGGCGCTCAAGCGCCTGCTCCGGCCCTTCGACGACCGCTGAGGGCCCTTCCCGGCACCCTCGAGCACGCCCTCGAGCCACCGGCCCCACCCCCTTGCGCTGAACGCACGTTCAGTCCTAGGCTGACTGCATGTTCAGTCAGCCTCCCCCCGCCTCGGCCCGGGAGCGCATCCTCACGGCGGCCGTCGACCTGTTCGGCCGCCACGGCGTCCGGTCGACGAGCCTCAAGGTGATCGCGGCCGCCGCCGGGGTCTCCCCCGCCCTGGTGATCCATCACTACGGCACCAAGGACGGGCTGCGGGAGGCGTGCGACGAGCACGTGGTCCGCACGATCAGGGAGGCCAAGACAGGGGCGATGGCCGACGGTCCGGGCATGGACCTGGTCACGCTCGTGGCCGGCATGGACGACGCCCGGCCCATGCTGCGCTACCTGGCCCGGGTGCTCGTCGAGGGCAGTCCCCACCTGGACGCCCTGCTGGACGACCTGGTCGACGACGCCCTGGAGTACACCGCCGAGGCCGAGCGCAGCGGCGTGGTCCGCCCGACCGCCGACCCCCGGGGCCGCATGGTCGTGCTGACCCTGTGGTCCCTGGGGACGCTGGTCCTGCACGAGCAGCTCCACCGGCTCCTGGGCGCCGACCTGCTGGACGACGGGGGCGACCTGCTGCCCTACCTGCGTCCGGCCGCCGAGATTCTCACCTCCGGCGTGCTGACGCCGGAGGCCCTCACCACCCCTCCGAAGGACCCGTCATGAGCTCCGCACCCGTCATCCGCACCGAGGGACTCGTCAAGACCTTCGGCTCCACCCGTGCGCTCGACGGCCTCGACCTGCAGGTCGAGGCCGGCGAGGTCCACGGCTTCCTCGGCCCCAACGGGGCCGGCAAGTCCACCACCATCCGCGTGCTCCTCGGCCTGCTGCAGGCCGACGGCGGCACCGCCCGGCTCTTCGGGCAGGACCCGTGGGACGAGGCGGTCGGGCTGCACCGGCGGCTGGCCTACGTGCCGGGCGACGTCGAGCTGTGGCCCAACCTCACCGGCGGCGAGGCCATCGACCTGTTCGCCCGGCTGCGCGGCACCCCCGACCGGGCCCGTCGCGACGAGCTCGTCGACCGCTTCGACCTCGACCCGGGCAAGAAGGCCCGCACCTACTCCAAGGGCAACAGGCAGAAGGTCGCGCTCGTCGCCGCGCTCGCCTCCCCGGTCGACCTGCTCCTGCTCGACGAACCCACGGCAGGGCTGGACCCGCTCATGGAGGTCGTCTTCCAGGAGTGCATCCGCGAGGCCCGGGCGCAGGGCACCACGGTCCTGCTCTCCAGCCACATCCTGGCCCAGGTGGAGGTCCTCGCCGACCGGGTCTCCATCATCCGCGCCGGCCGGGTCGCCGAGAGCGGCACCCTGCAGGACCTGCGGCACTTGTCCCGCACCACGGTCGTGGCGACCGTGCGACGTCCCGCCGACGGGCTCGCCGACCTCCCCGGGGTGCATGCGCTCGAGCGCTCCGGCGACCAGGTCAGGCTGGACGTCGACGGCGACCGGGTCGAACCGGTCCTGCAGGCCCTGGCCGGTCTCGGCGTCACCGCCATCGTGGCGCACCCCCCGACCCTGGAGCAGCTGCTCATGCGGCACTACGGCGACGGGCCCACCGTCGACGAGGACGCGGAGGTGGCCTGAGATGGGGACGACGACCACCCGCCACCGCCAGGACCGCGCCGCCGACCCGGTCCTGGAGGACCGACCGGACCGGCCCACGACGGGCACCGGGACGCTGGTCCGGCTGATGCTGCGGCGGGACCGCATCAAGCTGCCCGCCTGGGTCGGTGGGCTGGGGCTGTTCATGGTCTACCTGGGGGCGGCCCTGCCCCAGCTGGCTCCGACGGAGACCGACCTGGCCGCCGTGACCCCGATGGTGCAGCAGCCGGTGGGCCGGCTCTTCACCGGTCCCGCCTACGGGATGGAGGACCCCACCCACGCCAGCTTCTTCGCCGCCGGCTACCTGCTCTACCTGCTGCTCCTGGCCGCGCTGATGAACATCATGCTGGTCACCAGGCACACCCGGCTCGAGGAGCAGAGCGGGCGTTCGGAGCTGGTGCGGGCCGACGTGGTCGGCCGTCAGGCGCCGCTCACCGCGGCGCTCGTCGTGGCGGTCGTCACCAACCTGCTGGCGGCTGTCGTGGTCGGCGCGCTGGCCGTGGCCAACGGCTGGCCGGTCGCCGGGTCGGTCGTCGTGGCGTCCGCCGTCGCGCTGGTCGGGCTGGCCTTCGCCGGGATCACCGCGGCCGCGGCCCAGCTGAGCGCCTACTCCCGGGGCGCGGCCGGGCTGGCCGGTCTCGTGCTCGGTGCCGCGTTCGCCCTGCGCGCCCTGGGCGACATGGTGGCCGTCGGCGGCAGCGCCCTGTCCTGGACCTCCCCCCTCGGCTGGGCCGCCCAGTCGGCGCCCTACGTGCTCGACCGGTGGGCGCCGCTGCTGCTCCTGCTCGCCCTCGCGGCGGCCACGACCGTCCTGGCCTACGCGCTCCAGGGCCGCCGGGACCTCGGGGCGGGCCTGCTCCCGCCCCGGCGCGGGCACGAGCGGGGCGGACCGTCCCTGGGCACCCCGTGGGGCCTGGCCCTGCGGCTGCAGCGGGGTCCGTTGCTCGCCTGGGGCTCGGCCGCGGTCTTCCTCGGGGTGATCGACGGGGCCTTCACCCAGGTGATGCTCGACTCCGCCGACGCCCTCCCGGCCGAGATGCAGGCCATGTTCGGCGCCGAGCAGATGACCTTGGGCTACATCGCCTTCCTGTCCGTCTTCAGCGCGATGCTCGCCTCCGCCTACGTCGTCTACGCGGTGCAGTCGCTGCGGGCGGAGGAGGCGGCCGGGCGCGCCGAGCTCGTGCTGGCCACGCCCACGAGCCGGGCCGCCTGGGCCGGGGCCCACCTGGCCGTGGTGGCGCTGTGGGCGGCGCTGATCATGCTGGTGACGGGGTTCCTGACCGGCGCGGCGGCCGCGGCCGTCACCGGGGACGAGTCGTTGACCTGGGACAGCACCCTGGCGCACCTCAACCTCGTCCCCGCCGTGCTCGCCGTCCTCGGCCTGGTGGCCCTGCTGCACGGATGGGCCCCGGTGCTGCTGGCGCCGGTCGGCTGGGCGATGGTGGGCCTGGTCGTCTTCGCCGGCACCTTCGCGGCCCTGCTCGACGTGCCGCAGGCGGTCGTGGACCTCTCGCCGCTGAGCCACCCGGCCCAGGTGCCCGTCGAGGCGGTCGAGCTGACGCCGCTGCTCGTGCTGCTGGGGCTGGCCGCCCTCGGCGTCGGCCTCGGGCTGGTCGGCCTCCGTCGCCGCGAGGTCGCCGGACGGTCCTGACCGATCCCCGCCGGCGGTCCCGGATCAGTCCTCGAGCACCTCGGAGACCTCCATCCACTCCTCCTCGAGCCGGGCCTCCTGGTCGGTCAGGTCGGCCAGCTCCGCGGTGAGCGCCGCGAGCCGGTCGGGATCGGTGGCGGCCTGGGCCATCTGCTCGTGGAGCCGGGCCTCCTGGGCGTGGATGCGGTCCAGCGCCCGTTCCACCCGGGCCAGCGTCTTGCGGGCCTCCCGCTCCGCGGCCGCGTCGGGGCGCGGGCCCCTCGGTGCCGGCGCGGTCCCCCCGCTCCCGGCGACCGCGCCGGTCGGGGCCGCCGGTCCGGCCGGGGCGGTGACCCCCGGACGCGCGCTCCGCCCGGGCAGCTGCCGGCGCAGGCGGAGGTACTCCTCCACCCCGCCCGGCAGGTCGCGCAGCGACCCGTCCCCGAGCAGGGCCAGCTGCCGGTCGGTCATCCGCTCCAGCAGGTAGCGGTCGTGGGAGACCACGACCAGCGTGCCCGCCCAGCCGTCGAGCACGTCCTCCATGGCGGTGAGGGTGTCGATGTCGAGGTCGTTGGTCGGCTCGTCCAGGAGCAGCACGTTGGGCTCGTCCATGAGGAGCCGGACGAACTGGAGCCGGCGCCGCTCCCCGCCGGACAGGTCGCCGACCCGGGACTGCTGGCGGCCGCCGCTGAAGCCCAGCCGCTTGGCCAGGGAGCTGGCCGACACCTCCTTGCCGCCGATGACCGTGAAGGAGCGCACCTCGGTGATCGAGTCGATCACCGACCATCCCGCCACCCGGTCCAGCTCGCGCAGCTCCTGGGTCAGGCAGGCCATCCGCACCGTCTTGCCGACCTTGAGCCTGCCCCGGGCCAGCGGGTGCTGGCCCTGCAGCACCCGCAGGAGGGTCGACTTGCCGGCCCCGTTGACCCCGACGAGCCCGTACCGGTCCCCGGGGCCGATCCGCCAGGTCACGTCCTCGAGGAGGGTCCGGTCGCCCACCGTGACCGTGGCGTCGAGCAGGTCGAGCACGTCCTTGCCGAGCCGCGTGGTGGCGAACCGGACGAGCTCGACGGTGTCCCGCGGCGGGGGCTCCCCCTCGATGAGCGCGGTCGCGGCCTCGATCCGGAACCTCGGCTTGCTCGTGCGTGCCGGGGCGCCCCGCCGCAGCCAGGCCAGCTCCTTGCGCGCCAGGTTCGCGCGCCGGTCCTCGGTGACCCGGGCCACCCGCTGACGCTCCACCTTGGCCAGCACGTACGCCGCGTAGCCGCCCTCGTACGTGTGCACCCGCCCGTCCTCGACCTCCCACGTGCGGGTGCTCACCTCGTCGAGGAACCACCGGTCGTGGGTGACGACGACGAGGCCGTTGCCGGACCGGGGGCGGCGCCCGGCGAGGTATGCCGCGAGCCAGGCGACGCCTTCCACGTCCAGGTGGTTGGTGGGCTCGTCGAGCACGAGCAGGTCCGGGTCGGCCACGAGCAGCGCCGCCAGGGCGAGCCGACGACGCTCGCCGCCGGACATCGGCCCGACGACGGCGTCCCAGCCGCCGACCGCGCCCGCGCCGATGCCGCCGAGGAGACCCTCCAGGACCTCCCGGACGCGGGCGTCACCGGCCCACTCGTGCTCGGCGAGGTCGCCCAGGACGACCTCCCGCACGGTCGCCCCCGGCGGCAGGGTGTCGGTCTGCCCCAGCAGGCCGGTGGTGACGTCGCCGGTCCGCAGGACCCGGCCGGCGTCGAGCTCACGAGCGCCGGTGAGCACCCCCAGCAGGGTGCTCTTGCCGCCGCCGTTGCGGCCGACGACGCCGATGCGGTCGCCGTCGGAGACACCGACGGAGACGTCGTCGAGGAGCACGCTGGTGCCCAGGACGAGACGGGCCCGGTCGAGGGCGACCAGGCTGGCGGGAGGTGCCATCAGCCGTGCACCGGTCCCAGCGGGCCGCCGCGGACGGGGCCTGGCGGGGGCGGCGACGGCGTGCGGTGGTGCTGCACCACCTGGGCCCCGGGGACCGGTCCGACGACCCTGGTGATGTCCCCCGTCGGCCCGTTGGCGGCCAGCCCCACCGACAGGTCGATCGCCTCGGCCTGGGACCCGACGAGGAAGGCCACGGTCGGCCCGGACCCGGAGACGATGCCGGCGCGGGCCCCGAGCTCCAGGCCGGTGTCGAGGACCTCGCCGAGCAGGGGCTGGAGGGAGACGGCCGCCGCCTGCAGGTCGTTGCGCAGGGCGGCGGCCACCTCGTCGGTCTCCATCCGCCGCAACGCGGCCATCAGCTCGCCCGACGGCTGCGGGACGGGCAGGTCCGTGCTGCCCGCCTCCGCACGCAACCGGTCGCACTCGGCATACACCTCGGGGGTGGACAGGCCCAGCCCCTCCCCGACCCACAGCACCCAGTGCAGCTCGCCGCGGGCGAGCACCGGGGTGACCTGCTCGCCGCGGCCCGACCCGATGGCCGTGCCGCCGCGCAGGAGGAAGGGCACGTCCGAGCCCAGCCCCGCGGCGACGCCCTCGAGGGTGTCCTGGTCGACGTGGTCCATGGCCCACAGCTCCCGGCACGCCACGAGGGTGGCGGCGGCGTCGGCGCTGCCGCCGGCCATCCCGCCGGCCACGGGGATCTGCTTGTCGATGTCGATGCGCACCGGGCCCGAGCCGGCCCGCCGGCTGCGACGGCGCGCCAGCGCACGGGCGGCCTGCAGGGCCAGGTTGTCCGGACCGGTCGGGACCCGGTCGGCGAACGGGCCGGTGACGTGCACCGACCAGCGGGACGCGGGCTGCACCGTCACCCGGTCGTAGACGCTGACGGCGTGGAAGACGGTGGACAGCTCGTGGTAGCCGTCCTCGCGCAGGGGTCCCACGACGAGCTCCAGGTTGATCTTTCCGGGCACCCGGACGGTGACGGCCTCGGTGCTCCCGCCTGGACTCATGGCCTCACCCTATGGGTTCGGCCGCCGATCCTCCTGGCCGCCCGGACGCTGCCCCCCGTCGTCCAGGGCGGCGTCCGCGATCCGGGCGAAGTCCGCCACGGTGAGCACCTCGCCGCGGGCCCTCGGGTCCACCCCGGCGGCCCGCAGCACCCGTTCGGCCCGCTCGGCCCCGCCGGCCCACCCGGCCAGCGCGGCCCGCATCGTCTTGCGCCGCTGCGCGAAGGCCGCGTCGACCACGGCGAAGACCTCCTGCCGCCCGGCGCGGGCGGCCGGGGGGTCCCGGCGCACCATCCGGACGAGGCCGGAGTCCACGTTGGGCGCGGGCCAGAAGACGGTGCGGCCGATCCGTCCGGCGCCGGTGACCTCGGCGTACCACCCGGCCTTCACGCTGGGCACCCCGTAGACCTTGCTCCCCGGGCCGGCCGCGAGCCGTTCGGCCACCTCGAGCTGGACCATGACGAGGACCCGCTGCAGGGTCGGCACGGTCGCCAGCAGGTGCAGGACCACGGGCACGGCGACGTTGTAGGGCAGGTTGGCCACGAGGGCGGTGGGCTGGGGGTCGGGCAGCTCCTGGACCCGCAGGGCGTCGGCGGGCACGACCGTCAGCCGGTCCACCAGGTGCGGGGCGAGGTCGGCCACGGTGCGCGGAAGCTGGTCCGCCAGGGCCGGGTCGATCTCCACCGCGGTCACGTGGGCGACCTCCGGCAGGAGGGCCAGGGTGAGGGAGCCGAGGCCGGGGCCGACCTCGAGGACGACGTCCTGCGGACCGACCTCGGCCGCGCGGACGATCCGTCGCACGGTGCCCTTGTCGATGACGAAGTTCTGCCCCCACTGCTTGGTGGGGCGGATGCCGAGCCGCTCGGCCAGCCGACGGACCTGCGCCGGGCCGAGCAGGCTCTCCTCGTGCTCGGTCACCAGGGCCCGTAGACCGTCTCGCTGGTCGCGGACAGCGCCTCGCACAGCTCGGGGACGCTCGTGCTCAGCGTCTCCGCCATGGCGCGCACGGTCAGCGGCAGCAGGTACGGCGCGTTGGGCCGGCCCCGGTGGGGGGTGGGGGTGAGGTAGGGGGCGTCGGTCTCCACGAGCAGGTGCTCGACCGGCGTCACGGCGAGGGCGTTGCGCAGGTCCCTGGCGCTGCGGAAGGTCACCGTCCCGGCGAAGGAGAGGTAGTAGCCGCGGCGGACGCACTCCCGGGCCATCTCCATGTCGCCGGAGAAGCAGTGCATGACCGTCCGCGCGGGGGCGCCCTCCTCGGCCAGGATCCGCAGCACGTCGTCGTGGGCGTCGCGGTCGTGGATCTGCAGGACCAGGTCGAGCTCCTTGGCCAGCGCGATGTGGCGGCGGAACGACTCCTGCTGCGCGGGGACGCCGTCGGGGCCGGTGCGGTAGTAGTCCAGACCGGTCTCCCCGATCACCCGGATGCGGGGATGCGTCGCGAGGGAGGCGATCTCCTCGAGCACGGCGTCCAGGTCGCCGGCCACCGCGTGCCTGGGCGCCTCGTTGGGGTGGACGGCGACGCCGCCGAGCAGCGACCGGTGCTCGTCGACGATCCCGTGCGTCCACCGGGCCGACTCGATGTCGCAGCCGATCTGCACGATCCGGTCGACGCCCACCGCGGCCGCCTCCGCCAGCACGTCCTGCAGGCCGACGAAGGGGGCGTCGTCGCGCTGGACGTCCAGGTGGCAGTGGTTGTCGACGACCGCGACCGGCAGCCGGTCGGGAGCCGGCGGCCGCTGCGCGGACCCGGCCTGCGTCATACCCCGACCTCGTCCACGAGGCCGAGCCGGGCCCGCTCCTCCTCGACGACGGAGGGGTCGAGCTTGGTGAAGATCGGGGAGGGCTTGGCGACCGGGGAGCCGACGACGACCGGACGGTGCTCCCAGCGCGGCGTGGCGGTGTACTCCCCGGTGATGACCGGGTAGGGGTCCCGGTCGGGCTCGTCGAGGTCGGGAACCTCCTCGACGACGGGCATCGGCTGGAAGGTGCCCTCTCCGCCCAGCGCGCGGTGGACGGCGCTGGAGCTGTGCGGCAGGTAGGGGGACAGCATCGTGTTGAGGTCCACGACGGCCTGGGCGAGCACGTGCAGGACGGTGGCCAGGCGTTCGCGCTGGTCCTCCCCCTTGAGCTTGAACGGCTCGGTGGCCGAGACGTAGGCGTTGGCCTCCCCGACGAGGCGCATCGCCTCGGCCAGCCCGGCCTTCTGCTTGTGCGTGCCGATGAGCCGCCCGACGGTGCCGAACCCGGCCGCGACCTGGTCCAGCAGGGCCCGGTCGACCTCCTCGAGCGGACCGGCGGCCGGGATCTGGCCGAAGTTCTTGGCGATCATCGAGGCGGTCCGGTTGACCAGGTTGCCCCAGCCGGCGACGAGCTCGGTGTTGGTGCGCTTGACGAACTCCGGCCAGGAGAAGTCGGAGTCGGCCGTCTCCGGCGCGGCGGCGGAGAGGAAGTAGCGCAGCGCGTCGGGCTGGTAGCGCTCCAGCACGTCCCGCACGTAGATGACGACGTTGCGCGAGGTGGAGAACTGCTTGCCCTCCATGGTGAGGAACTCGCTGGAGACCACCTCGGTCGGCAGGTTGAGCCTGCCGAACGGGCCGACCTGCCCGCCCCGGCTGCCCTGCCCGTTGTGCGCGAGCATCTCGGCCGGCCAGATCTGGGAGTGGAAGGTGATGTTGTCCTTGCCCATGAAGTAGTAGGACAGCGCCTCCGGGTCGTTCCACCACTCGCGCCAGCGGTCCGGATCGCCGATGCGACGGGCCCACTCGACGGACGCCGAGAGGTAGCCGATGACCGCGTCGAACCAGACGTAGAGCTTCTTGGTCGGGTTGTCCGACCAGCCCTCCAGCGGGACGGTGATGCCCCAGTCGATGTCGCGGGTCATCGCCCGGGGGCGGATCTCCTCGAGGATGTTCTGCGAGAACTTGATGACGTTGGGGCGCCACAGCCCGCTGGCCTCGCGCCCGTCGAGCCACTCCGCGAGCGCCTCGGCCAGGGCGGGCAGGTCGAGGAAGAAGTGCTGGGTCTCGGTGAACTCCGGCGTCTCGCCGTTGATCTTGCTCCGGGGGTCCAGCAGGTCGGCCGGGTCGAGCTGGTTGCCGCAGCTGTCGCACTGGTCGCCCCGGGCCTCGGTGTACCCGCAGATGGGGCAGGTGCCCTCGATGTAGCGGTCCGGCAGGGTGCGGCCGGTCGAGGGGCTGATGGCGACCTGCTGGGTCCGCTCGACCATGTAGCCGTTGGCGTGGCAGGCCAGGAACATCTGCTGCACGACGGAGTGGTGGTTGACCGTGGTCGTGCGCGTGTAGAGGTCGTAGGAGACCCCCAGCGCGACGAGGTCCTCGGCGATGGCCCGGTGGTTGACGTCGATGAACTCCTGCGGGCTCATCCCGGCCTTGTCCGCCTGCACGAGGATCGGCGTCCCGTGCTCGTCGGAGCCGCTCACCATGAGCACGTCGTGACCGGCCATCCGCATGTAGCGGCTGAAGACGTCGGAGGGCACACCGAAGCCCGCGACGTGGCCGATGTGGCGCGGGCCGTTGGCGTAGGGCCAGGCGACGGAGGTCAGGACGTGGGTCATGGTGCCTCAGTCTAGGTGTGCCGATCCGGCCTGCCGGTGGGAGACTGCGGGCATCATGGCCCAGGACCGGACGTCGCGCGTGCCGGAGGACGTCCTCGTCCACCTGCGCCGGGCCCGCGACCACGTCGACCGGCACTTCCGCGAGCCGCTCGACCTGGAGACGCTGGCCGCCGTCGCCGGGCTGAGCACGTTCCACTTCCTGCGGCTCTTCCGCCGCGCCTACGGCCGCACCCCCGGGGTCTACCTCTCCGAGCGGCGGGTCGAGCGGGCCCAGGACCTGCTGCGCGGCGCCAACCTCACGGTCACGGAGGTGTGCCACGCGGTCGGCTTCAGCAGCCTCGGCTCGTTCAGCACCCGGTTCCGGGAGATCACCGGGGAGAGCCCGAGCCAGTTCCAGCGCAGGTATGCCGCGGACGGCGCACCACGCATCCCCGGCTGCTACGTGTTCATGCGGGGCCTGACCGAGCGGCGGGACGCCGCAACCGAGGAGAAGCCGGGACCACCTGACCCCGGCTAGCGTCGGGGCCATGATCACCAACGTCTCCCTCGTCAGCGTCTGGGTCACCGACCTGGACGAGTCCCTCGCCTTCTACACCGACGTCCTGGGCTTCGAGAAGGGCGACGACGTCCAGCTCGGCCCCGACTTCCGCTGGCTGACCGTCGTCCACCCGGAGCAGCCCGAGCTCCACCTGCACCTGACCACCCCCGGGGAGCCGCTCTCCCCCGAGCTCGTCGAGGCGATGCGCCGGGCCCAGGCCCAGGGCGGCCTGCCGGGCGTGGGGCTGACCGTCGACGACTGCCGCCGGACCCACGCCGAGCTGGTCGCCAAGGGCGTGGAGTTCCTCCAGGAGCCCACCGAGCGGCCCTACGGGGTCGAGGCCCTCATGCGGGACAACTCGGGCAACTGGATGGTCCTCGTGGAACGCCGGGACTTCGACCCCTCCACGATGACCGAGGCCGACCTGGCCTGAGGCTCCTCACCCGGCCGACGGGGGCGTCAGGGGGACGTCGACCGTCCCGTCCCCGTCCGTGTCGAGTCCGGCGCCCCGGTCGGTCGGCGTCCCGCCGCCCGGCACCTGGACCGTCCAGACCGCCAGCTGCAGCGGCACCCCCTCGCCCAGGTCGTGGACGGCCGAGGCCCCGACGCCGCCCTCGACGTCCGGGCCGACGAGACGCGCCGTCGAACCCACGGGGAGCACCGCCGCGAGGGTCACCGCGGCGGGGTCGTCCCCGGCCAGCTGGAGCAGGGACTCCCCGACCCGGCCGACCTGGAGCAGCACCGGGTCCACCGAGCCGAGGGGGTAGAGCAGCCACAGCCCGAGGTCGGGCGAGACGGTCGCCACGGCCGAGGGCTCGAACGCCACCGAGGCCGAGCGGGTCGATCCCAGCAGGGACCAGCTGTTGGCGGCCTCGTCGGCCTCCGCGTCGGCCACGGCCAGTCCGTCGACGAGCGAGCCGCCTGCCCCGACGAGGGAGGCGTCCAGCCACAGGACGGCCTCGGACCGCGCGCCCCCACCGGGGGCGTCCTCGATCTCGAGACGGTCGACCTGGCGGACGGCTCCGGGGTCGGCCACCAGGCGGTCCTGGTCGCCGCGGACGAGGGGCACCGCCGTGCGGCCCGGCCCGAGGTCGGGCACGACGAGGAGCCCGGCCTCCGACCCCGGTCCGGCGTGGTGCCGGACCTCCCCCAGGTCCCCGTCGTCGACCCGTGGCAGCGGATCCCCGCCGACGAAGGGCACGAGCTGCCCGTCGGGGTCCCGCCTCAGCTCGACGCCGGACGAGACCAGCGCCGGGGGCTCCCAGGCCTCCACCCGGTCGTCCACGGACCGCCCGACCCCGACGACCGACCCGGCGTCGGCGACGTCGAGGGCGAGCGCGGTGACCAGGGTGCCGTCACCGAGCACCAGCTGCGCCACGTCCTGCGGCCGGACCCACTCCGGCCCGTCCTCGCCGGTGACCTGGACCCGCGCGTCGGACAGGACGGTGGCGCCGGGCTCCCAGCCGGCGGCGAGCACGACGACCGACCCGTCGACCGTCGTGGTCGTCGGACCACGGCCCAGCTGGCCTGCCGGCACGCGGGCGACCTCCTGCCCGTCCTCCTGGGCCGTGAGCACCACCGTCCCAGGGTCGTCCGGGTCCGGGTCCACCGACAGCGGGCCGGAGGGGCCCTCCAGCGTGAAGAGGTCCTGTGCGTGCCGGTCCAGAGCGGTGCGGACCCCGCCCAGCGTGAAGGCCACCTCCACGCCGCCCGGGTCGCCCGTCTCTCCCGGGGTGGTGACGGTCAGGACGACGGGACGCCCGGCCAGGACGACCGACGCGGCGTCCACGGACCCGTCCTGCCCCTCACCCCCGGCCGGAGGGGCGACCTGCACGTCCTGGGCGCCTTCCGGAAGCACCGCCACCACCAGCTGGCCCCCGTCGTCACCCAGCCCGGTGGAGCCGGTCAGCGCCGGGGCCCCGCCGAGGTGGTGCAGCCCGGACACCTGACGCTCCGGCCGGTCGTCGTCCAGGGCGTAGCCCCACACCCCCCGGGACTCGTCGGCGAAGGCGACCGCCCGCTCGCCACCGGCGCGGAGCACCTCCGCACCGACCGGGGCGCCGGAGAGGGCCACGACATCCTTCTCCCCGACGAGGTAGACGTCGAGGATCTGCTCCGGCAGGGGCTGCACGTCGGCCTCCCAGGCGGCCCAGGCGAGCGTCCCGCCGCCCACCTCGACGTAGGACACGCCCGACGGCCCCCCGGGGTCGTGCGGCCCGACCAGCGGGACCGAGGTGATCGCCTCCTCGGGCTCCCGCCACACGGCGACGGTCATCCGGTCCCCGGCGAAGACGTCCAGGCCCGGGAGCACGGTCCGCGCCGGTACCGACTCGACCTGCCGGCCGAGGTCGGAGAGCTCCAGGACCACGGGGCCGTCGGGGACGGGCCGGGCAAGCTCGGCGTGGTAGTCGTGCTCGACCCGGTCCTCGTCGTAGGTCGTCACACCGGTGAAGAGCACCCCGTCGACCGGCTCGCCCTGCTCCCAGACCTGTCCGGCCGGGGAGAGGTCGGGGGTCCCGGTCGGCGCCCCTCCACCGGGACCGCCGAGCCAGAGCGCGCCGACGAGGGCGAACGCCCCGACGCCCAGGGCGCCGGCGGTCGCCCGCCGGCGCCGGACGCGGCGGCTCCCGGTGGCCAGGACGGCCTGCACCGGCACGTCCATCGGCGGCGTGTGCGCGGCGGCCCGGTCGAGCAGCGTGGTCAGCTCACGGTCGGACATGGCGGTCCTCCTGGTCCTGCATCAGCGGCCGCAGCGCGGCCAGGCCCCTGCTGGTGTAGCCCTTGACGGCCCCGACGCTGACGCCCAGCGCCTCGGCGGTCTGCCGCTCGGACAGGTCGAGGTAGTGCCGGAGCACGACGCACTCCCGCTCCCGGGGCGCCAGCTGCTGCAGCGCCCGCAGCAGGTCCACCGTCTGCGGGTCGGTGCCGCGTCCGCCGCCCTCCGGCGGATGGTCGGTCAGCAGCTCCCGGTGCGAACGGCGCCACCGGTCGGTGTGCAGGTTCGCCAGCACCTTCCGGGCGTAGGCCGCGGGCTGCCCCGACCGCAGCCGGGGCCAGCGCACGTAGAGCCGCACGAGGGTCTCCTGGACCAGGTCCTCGGCCGCGTGCGGGTCGGCCGTCAGCATCCAGGCCGAGGTCAGCAGCCAGGGCTTGGCCCCGGTCGCGAACTCGACGAACGCCTCCTCGTCGGTGATGCGCACCTGCTCACCTGCTCCCGTGTCGGTCGGACGATCGTCCCCTGCACCCGTCCTCAACGGCGCAGGGGGTCCAAAGGTTGTGGTGCGTCCTCCGGGACCGCCCACGGGCGCCCTCGCGCCCACGGACGGGAGGATGAACGCCATACCCCGTGGTTGTATGGGGCGAGCGCGGCCCCGCCCGGGGCGCGCCCGAGCAAGGAGGCCACCACGTGCTCGCCGCCCTCACCGGCGCCGGCCTGTCCGCAGCGGCCGGGCTGAACGCCTACATCCCGTTCCTCGTCGTCGCGCTCGTCGCGCGGTTCACCGGCGTGATCGACCTGCCCCACCAGTACGCCTGGATCGAGTCGTGGTGGGCGATCGGCATCGCGGGGGCGCTCCTGCTCTCCGAGGTGGTCCTCGACAAGATCGCCGTCGTCGACCACGTCAACGACGCCGTGGGCACGTTCGTGCGGCCGGCCACCGGCGGGCTGATCTTCGCCGCGACGACCGCGGCCGAGGACTTCGAGCAGGGTTCGACCTTCATGACGGACAACCCGTGGGTGGGGGTGCTGCTGGGCATCGTCACCGCCGGCATCGTGCACACGGGCAAGGCCGTCACCCGTCCTGCCGTCAACGTCGGGACGGGCGGGCTGGGCACCCCCGTGGTGTCCGCGGCCGAGGACGGTGCGGCCGTCACGCTGTCGCTGGTGGCGGTCTTCCTGCCCGTGCTCGTGATCTTCCTGCTGCTCCTGCTGCTGTGGGGGCTGTGGGTCCTGTGGCGCCGGGCGTCGGGGCGGCGACGGCGCACCGACGAGCTGATGGCCGACGCGGGCTACTGACCCTCAGGCCTCCAGCGGCCAGCAGATCTGCGTGCGCAGGCCGGCGGGGTCCACGTCCGGCCCGGGCTCGGTGAGGTAGACCTCCCACATCGAGGACGACGGGGTGCGGCCCTGCTCCCCGATCCAGCCCGCCAGCCGTCGGTAGGAGTCCCCCAGGCCGTCGTAGGGGCCGACGTGGGTGGCGGTGACGACCTCCCCGCCGGGCAGCTCCGAGGGGCGCACGTCCCCGTCCCCGGTGATCGCGGCACCCACGGGGATCCCGACCTCGACGTCGACGGTCTCGGTGGGCTCGCCCCGGTAGCGGGCGTACGGGGCACCGGCGGGCTCCGTCCGCTGCTCCCCCAGCGTGGCGAAGAGCAGGCTGAAGGAGTTGTCGAAGAAGGTCCGCAGCGCCTCCATCCGCACGGTCGCACGGACGGCGGCCGTGGTCACCGGGTCGAGCGTGACGATCCGGGGGTCCTCGAGGGTGTGCTCGGTGCTCATGGTCGCTCCTCGTCGTGGTCCGTCTCCGGGGTCCGACGCTACTCCTCGGCCGGTCGTGGGGGAACGGCCTGCGACGGTCGACCGTTGGGGAGGTGAGGTCGGACGGCAGGAGACGGTATGCAGCGCAGGCACCCGCGCCCCGGGAGGCCCGGTCCGGGCCAGGAGTCGGTGTGGGACTACCCCCGGCCACCACGTGTGGAGCCCAGCGAGGCGCTCGTGGTGGTCGAGCTCGGCGGGACGACCGTCGCGCGGACCACCCGGTCGCTGCGGGTCCTGGAGACCAGCCACCCCCCGACCTACTACCTGCCCCGGGCGGCGTTCGTCCCCGGCGTGCTCCGCCCGACGGACGGCAGCTCGTTCTGCGAGTGGAAGGGGGCGGCGTCCTACCTGGACCTGGTGGCCGGCGGCCGGACCGCGGCCCGCGCCGCCTGGACCTACCCGGACCCCTCGCCCGGGTTCGAGGCGCTGCGAGACCACGTCGCCCTCTACCCGGGCCTGGTGGACCGGTGCCTCGTGGACGGGGAGGTGGTGGAGCCCCAGCCGGGCGGCTTCTACGGCGGCTGGATCACCTCGGCCGTCGTCGGCCCGTTCAAGGGGGAGCCGGGGACGTGGGGCTGGTGAGGGCCGGGTAGGACCGGTGGCCCGCTACCGGGACCCGAGCGCGGTGTCGTAGAGCACCTTGGCCGACAGCCCGGTCCGCGCCGCCACCTCCCGGCACACGGTCTTGAGCCGCTCCCCTCCCTCGACCCGGGCCAGCACCTGGGCGACGGCCTGGTCCACCCCCACGGCCGTGGCCGCCGGGTCCGCGCCCGAGACGACCACGGTGATCTCGCCGCGGACGCCCTCCTCCGCCCATCCCGCGAGCTCGGCGAGCCCACCCCGCCGCACCTCCTCGTACGTCTTCGTCAGCTCCCGGCACACGGCCGCGGGGCGGTCGGGCCCGAGCACCTCGGCCATCGTGGTCAACGTCGCCGCGAGCCGGTGCGGCGCCTCGAAGAAGACCATCGTGCGCGGCTCCTCGGCGAGGGCCTGCAGCGCCCGGGCCCGCTCCCCCGCCTTCCGCGGCAGGAACCCCTCGAAGCAGAACCGGTCGACGGGCAGCCCGGAGACGGCCAGCGACATGAGGACCGCCGAGGGGCCCGGCACGCAGGTGACCGGCAGGTCGGCCTCGACGCAGGCGGACACGAGCCGGTAGCCCGGGTCGGAGACCGAGGGCATGCCCGCGTCGGTCACCAGCACGACGCGGGACCCGCCGGCGACCCGGGCCACGAGCTCGGGGGTCTTGGTCCCCTCGTTGTGCTCGTGGTAGCTGACCACCTGACCGCCGACCTCGATCCCGAGCCGCTCGGTCAGCCGGCGCAGGCGCCGGGTGTCCTCCGCCGCGACGACGTCGGCCCCCGCGAGCTCCTCCAGCAGGCGGGGGCTGGCGTCCCGCGCGTCCCCGATGGGGGTGGCGGCCAGGACCAGGGCGGGGGAGCTCATACCTGGAGGGTATGCCGCGACGCCCCGCCGCCCTCCCCGGCGCCTGCGGACCGGTGCCTCACGACGTGGAGAAGACCTGGGGCACGGCCCGGTAGAGGGGCTGGGCCAGGGCCCGGGAGAAGGTCGCCGTGAGGTGGTGGGCGTCGTGGTAGACGACCGTGTCCTCGACGACGGGAGGGCAGGACAAGTCGTCGCACAGCCAGTCGGTCAGGTCCGCCAGCGTCAGGCCGGGCAGCTCGTCGGCGAGCGCCTCCGCCGGGTTGACCGCGGCCAGGGTGTCCTGACGGGCGAGCGCGCACTCCGCCGCCGCCGGGCCGTGCTCGGCGATGCAGTCGACGCGGTCCGTGGTCGCCCGCGGTGTCGCCCGGATCCCCAGCAGGTCGAGGCCGGAGGCGTCCAGCTCGGTCCAGAACTCGCGGTAGTAGGCGGGCAGCGTCTCCGTCCCGTCGTCGACGGTCGTCGTGCTGGCGACCACGAGGTCGGGCCGTTCGGCCAGCAGGACCGAGAGGACCTCGGCGTTCCAGGCCCGGCACGAGTCGTTGATCCGTGGGTCGTCGTAGAGCGCGTGCTCCGGGCCGACCAGGTTCAGGCCCTGCCGGCACCCGCTCTTGGTCATGGTCTCCACGCGCCAGCCGGTCTGCCGACCGATCTCGTCCAGCGCGGGCTGCCAGTGGGCCGAGTGGCTGCCGCCGACCAGCACCATGGTCCGGGAGCCGTCCGGGTCCCCGTAGACGCAGCGGACGAGCTCGGCCTCCCGCAGCCCCTGGTGGCAACCGTCCAGGCTCACGGTCGGGTGGTCCTGGGAGGCGGCGACCACCCCGGGGTAGGGGTCGGCGCTGGCGGGCACCGTCAGATCCGCGCGGCTGCCGGGGTCGGCCCAGTGGGCCAGGCGGACGTCGTCCCCGACCGGCATGCGGGGAGACGTCGCGGCGCTGACGGTGCTGGTGGTCCCGACGAGCAGCAGGGCGGCGGCGGCACCGGCGAGCGGGGCGACCCACTCGCCCCGCCGCTCCCAGCGCAGGGCCCGCAGGGGCCGCTCGACCAGGTGGGTCGAGGCGTAGGCGAGCGCGACCGCCGTGACCAGGACGAGCGTCCCGTCGACCGCACCGACCCGGTCCGCGCCCCGCACGTGGAGCACGAGCACGAGCAGGGGCCAGTGCCACAGGTAGATGCCGTAGGCGACGCCGCCCAGCGACACGAGGGGGCGGGCCGAGAGCACCCGCGCGGCCGACCCGGGGACCGGCCGCCCCGTGACCAGGATCAGGACCGCGCCCAGGACCGGTACGATCGCGGCGGCACCGGGGAAGGCGGTGGACACGGGGAGCAGCACCCCGGTGAGCAGCAGCAGCGTCAGGCCTGCCCACCCGAGCACCCGCTCGCCGCGGTCGGTCAGCCGCAGGGCACGCCCGGCTCCCAGGGCCACGAGCGCACCGACACCGAACTCCCAGGCCCGGGTGCCCGGGTGGAAGTAGGCGACCGGCTGGTCGATCCAGGTGTGCAGCACCGACCAGACGAACGAGACGCCGGTCACGGCGGCCACCAGCACCGTGAACCGTCGGTGCGCGGCCCGCCGTGCCCCCAGGGCCACGGTCAGGAGGGCGACGGCCAGCCAGACCACGTAGAACTGCCCCTGGATGGACATCGCCCAGAAGTGCTGGACCGGTGAGTTCTCCCGGTCGCGGGCCAGGTAGTCCACCGAGGAGGCCATCAGGTGCCAGTTCTCGACGTAGAGCGCCGAGGCGGCCACCTCCGTGAGCACCTCGGCCCGCCGGGTGACGGGCAGGACGACCACGGTGGCCAGGACCACTGCCAGCAGGACGGTCAGGGCGTTGGGCAGGAGCCGCACGAGCAGCCGGCCGAGGAAGCGTCCTGGGCGGACCCGTCCGGTGAGCTGGAGCTGCCGCAGCAGGGTGCCGGTGACGAGGAAGCCGGCGACGACGAAGAACACGTCGACACCGCCGGAGACCCGGCCGAGCCAGATGTGGTAGACGGCCACCAGCAGGGCGGTCACGGCCCTCAGGCCCTCGATGTCGGCCCGGAACCGCCGTTCCTGCGCCACCTCGGTCGCCATGGTCAGACCGTAGCGAGGGCGGACCTGCCTACCGGGTGTGACACGCGCGACGCCCGGCGGTCGGACCGCCGGGCGCCGGGTGGAGGGTCAGGTGTCAGCGGCCGTAGCCGGCGTGCCGCAGGTCGGCGTTCATCTGCGAGATCACGTTGAGCGGGATGCCCTTGGGGCAGGCCCGCGTGCACTCGCCGAGGTTGGTGCAGCCGCCGAAGCCCTCGGCGTCGTGCTGCGCGGTCATCGAGACCACCCGGGCGTCCCGCTCCGGCTGGCCCTGGGGCAGCTCGCCGAGGTGGGTGATCTTGGCGCCCATGAACAACGAGGCCGAGCCGTTGGGGCAGGCGGCGACGCAGGCGCCGCAGCCGATGCACTCGGCGGCCATGAACGCCCGGTCGGCGTGCTCCTTGGGCACCGGGGTCGCGTGCGCGTCCGGGGCCGACCCGGTGTTGGCCGAGATGAAGCCGCCCGCCTGGATGATCCGGTCGAAGGCCGACCGGTCGACGACGAGGTCCTTGAGCACCGGGAAGGGGTCGGCCCGCCAGGGCTCGACGACGATCTCGTCGCCGTCCTTGAAGGAGCGCATGTGCAGCTGGCAGGTCGTGGTCCGCTCAGGTCCGTGCGCCTCGCCGTTGATGACGACGCCGCACTGGCCGCAGATGCCCTCGCGGCAGTCGGAGTCGAAGGCCACCGGCTCCTCGCCCTTGGCGATGAGCTGCTCGTTGAGCAGGTCGAGCATCTCCAGGAACGAGCTGTCCTCCGAGACCCCGTCGATGTCGTAGCGGACCATCTGGCCCTTGGCCTGCGGGCGGTCCTGCCGCCAGATCTTCAGGGCGAGCCTCACTTGTAGCTCCTCTGCTTGAGCTCGATGAATTCGTAGACGAGGTCCTCCTTGTGGAGCACGGGGGGCTGGTCGTCCCCGCCCCACTCCCAGGCCGCGACGTAGGCGTACTCGTCGTCGTGGCGCAGCGCCTCGCCGTCCTCGGTCTGCGACTCGGCCCGGAAGTGGCCGCCGCAGGACTCCCGCCGGTGGAGGGCGTCGATGCACATCAGCTCGCCCAGCTCGAGGAAGTCGGCCACCCGGCCGGCCTTCTCCAGGGACTGGTTGAGCGTGTCCGCGGCGCCCAGGACCCGCACGTCGCGCCAGAACTCGGCGCGCAGCTCGCGGATCTCGTCGATGGCCTCGCGCAGGCCCTCCTCGGTGCGCTCCATGCCGCACTTCTCCCACATGATCTTGCCCAGGGCCTTGTGGAAGGAGTCCACCGTGCGGCTGCCGTTGATCGACAGCAGCCGCTCCACCCGGTCGGCGACCTGCTGGTGGGCCTCGACGACGGCGGGGTGGTCCTCGCCGATCGCCTCGAACGGCCCCTTGGCCAGGTAGTCGCGGATGGTGTTCGGCAGCACGAAGTAGCCGTCGGCCAGGCCCTGCATGAGGGCCGAGGCCCCCAGCCGGTTGGCCCCGTGGTCGGAGAAGTTGGCCTCGCCGGTGACGAACAGCCCGGGGATGGTCGACTGCAGGTCGTAGTCGACCCACAGGCCGCCCATCGTGTAGTGCACGGCCGGGTAGATGCGCATCGGCACCTCGTAGGGGTTCTCCCCGGTGATGCGTTCGTACATGTCGAAGAGGTTGCCGTACTTGGACCGGACCGCCTCCTCGCCGAGGCGGCCGATGGCGTCGGCGAAGTCGAGGTAGACGCCGCGGCGGACGCCGTCGACCTCGGGGCCGACGCCACGGCCCTCGTCGCACATGTTCTTGGCCTGCCGGGAGGCGATGTCGCGCGGGACCAGGTTGCCGAAGCCGGGGTAGATCCGCTCCAGGTAGTAGTCGCGGTCCTCCTCGGGGATCTCCCGGGGGTCCTTGTCGCAGTCCTCGGCCCGCTTGGGCACCCAGATCCGGCCGTCGTTGCGCAGCGACTCGCTCATCAGCGTCAGCTTGGACTGGTGCTCGCCGCTCTGCGGGATGCAGGTCGGGTGGATCTGCGTGTAGGCGGGGTTGCCGAAGTAGGCGCCCTTGCGGTGGGCCCGCCAGTTGGCGGTGACGTTGGACCCCATGGCGTTGGTGGAGAGGAAGAAGACGTTGCCGTAGCCGCCGGAGGCGAGCACGACGGCGTCGGCCAGGTGGGTCTCGATCTCCCCGGTGACCAGGTCGCGGGCGATGATGCCGCGGGCCACCCCGTCGACGACGATGAGCTCGAGCATCTCGTGCCGGGCGTACATCTGCACGGTGCCGGCCGCGATCTGCCGCTCGAGGGCCTGGTAGGCGCCGATGAGCAGCTGCTGACCGGTCTGGCCGCGGGCGTAGAACGTGCGGGAGACCTGCACCCCGCCGAAGGAACGGTTGTCGAGCAGCCCGCCGTACTCGCGGGCGAACGGCACGCCCTGGGCCACGCACTGGTCGATGATGTTCGCGCTGACCTCCGCCAGGCGGTAGACGTTGGTCTCGCGGGAGCGGTAGTCGCCGCCCTTGACCGTGTCGTAGAAGAGCCGGTGGACCGAGTCGCCGTCGCCCTTGTAGTTCTTCGCGGCGTTGATCCCGCCCTGCGCGGCGATCGAGTGGGCCCGGCGCGGGCTGTCCTGGTAGCAGAAGGACTTGACGTTGTAGCCCGCCTCGCCCATGGTCGCCCCGGCCGCGGCACCGGCCAGGCCGGTGCCCACGATGATCACCGACAGCTTGCGTCGGTTGGCGGGGTTGACCAGCGCCGCCTCGAACTGGCGGCTGGTCCACTTCTGGGAGATGTCACCGGCCGGGGCCTTGGTGTCGGAGATCGGCTCACCCTCGCGGTAGAGGCCCTCGATCAGCATGTCAGTCATAGGTCAGCAGTCCTCAGTCGAGAAGCCCGAACAGGATGGCGAACGGCGGGATCATGAAGCCCACCACGATGATGGTGGTCACCAGGATGGAGGCGAACCGGATCTGCTCGGCGCGCTTGAGCGAGCTGTTCAGCCCCATCGTCATGGCCGCCCCCCAGAAGCCGTGCAGCAGGTGCAGGCCCAGGAAGATCATCGCCGCCAGGTAGATCAGCACACCCCACCAGTGGCTGAAGGTGTCCAGCACGCGCGCGGCCGGGGAGGCGTGCGCCTCGCCGATGGTGACGGTCTGGGTGGTGAAGTGCAGCAGGTGGAAGATGATGAAGGTCAGGATGGCCAGCCCGCCCCACCTCATCGCCTTGGCGTAGAAGTTGCCGTAGCCGCGGCGGGTCATGACGTAGCGCTGGCTGCGGGCCGCGTTGGCCCGGTGCCACATCGTCGCCGCGGCCCACACGTGCAGCACGAGCGAGGCCAGCAGGGCGACCCGGATGATCCACAGCAGGCCCTTCTCGGGGAGCATCGGCTCGCCGAAGGTCCGGATGTGGTGGGCGTACTCGTCGAACGCCTCCGGCCCCACGAGGATCATGAGGTTGCCGTACATGTGGATCAGCAGGTAGGCGATGCCCACGAGGCCGGTCACGGCCATGACGGTCTTCAGCAGGATGCTGGGAGGCCCGGTCCGGGCCTCGCGCGCGGGAGCAGTTGTTGTGGCCACGGGGGCAGGCTACTACCCCCGTCCGTGGGGCCGGTCGCGGACCCGCCCTGCACCTACGATGCCGGTATGGAGTCGTTGCGGGCCAGGTTGCTCGGGCCCGCCCCTCCCCGACGGGGGAGGCAGGACCGGTGGGCCTGGGTGGGGATCCTCCTGGCGACCCTGGTCGGCGGCGTCCTGCGCTTCGTCCGGCTCGACCAGCCCGCACGCCTGGTCTTCGACGAGACCTACTACGTCAAGCAGGCGTGGTCGCTGGTCCGGTACGGCCACGAGCGCGAGGTCAGGGAGGGCCTGGAGGAGCCGGACGTGCTCTGGAACGCCGGCGACCCGGACGTCTTCGGGGCGCTGCCCGACCTCGTGGTCCACCCTCCGGCCGGCAAGTGGATGATCGCCCTGGGCCAGCTGCTGACCGGCCCGGAGGACCCGGCCGGCTGGCGGCTGGCCTCGGCCGTGGTCGGCACGCTGTCCATCCTGGTCCTGGGGCGGGTGGCCTGGAACCTGTGGCACAACGCCCTGCTGTCGGTGGCCGCGGCCGCGCTGCTCGCGGTGGACGGGCACCACTTCGTCCAGTCCCGGATCGGGCTGCTCGACGTCTTCCTCATGTGGTGGGTCCTGCTCGCCTTCCTCCTGCTGCTCCTGGACCGGGAGCAGGCGCGGTCCCGGCTCGCGCGCCGATGGCCGCGGTGGGAGGCCCGGACCCGGGCCGAGCCGGTGCCCCGGTCGCCGTGGCGGCGCTGGGCCCGGTGGTGGGGACCCTCCCTCGGCGTGCGCTGGTGGCGGGTCGCGGCCGGGGTCAGCCTGGGGCTGGCCGTCGGCACGAAGTGGTCCGGCCTGTTCTTCCTCGCCGTGTTCGGGCTGATGACCGTGTGGTGGGACCTCGGTGCCCGGCGCGCCGCCGGCGCACCCGGGTGGGCGACCGGGACCGTGGTGCGCGACGGCATACCGGCCTTCCTGTCGATGGTGCCGGTCGCCCTGGTCACCTACGTGGCCACCTGGGCCGGCTGGTTCGCCACCGAGGGTGGCTGGAAGCGGGGGTGGGCGGCGCAGAACCCGGTCGCCGACGGGAGCCCGGCTGCCCTCGTCCCGGACGCCCTGCGGTCCCTGTGGGCCTACCACGTGGAGATGATGACCTTCCACGTCGGCCTGCAGAACGAGCACAAGTGGAGCTCCAACCCGTGGGGGTGGACGGTCCAGTGGCGCCCGACGCTCTTCTACGCCGAGTGGCCCACCCGGGGGGAGATGGGCTGCGAGGCGGCCGACTGCGTCAGCTACGTCGCGTCCCTGGGCAACGTCCTGGTCTGGTGGGGGGCGAGCGCCGGTCTGCTCGTGGTGGCCTTCCTGTGGCTGCTGGGACGGGACTGGCGGGCCGGGGCGGCCCTGTCCGGGGTCGTGGCCGGCTGGCTGCCCTGGTTCCTCTACCAGACGCGCACGATCTACAGCTTCTACGCGGTGGCGTTCGTGCCGTGGCTGGTGCTCGTCGTCGTCGCCTGCCTGGCGCTCGTCCTGGGCCCCGCGGACGCGCCGGCCCGGCGGCGCCGGTGGGGGGCGGCGGTCGTCGTCGGCTACGTCGCCCTCGCCGCGGCCTGGTTCGCCTGGTACTACCCGGTGCACGCGGCGGTCGTGCTGCCGCGCGAGCAGTGGGACTGGCGGATGTTCTTCGACTTCTGGAACTAGGCGGCGGCCGCCCTCAGGCCTCCAGCCCCATCGCCTCGGCCATCTTCAGGTGGGGGGCACCCTCCTGCGCCCGGCCCGCCCGCTGCAGGGTGCGCGCGAGCAGGAGGTGGGCGTAGGCGTCGGTCGGCCACCGCTCGAGCAGGCCGCGCAGGACCTCCTCGGCGCGGCCCAGGGCGGCGGAGTGGTAGTGCGCCCGGGCCAGCAGCAGGCGGATCTCGGCGTTGCCGGGGTTGTCCTCGACCAGCGGCGTCAGCAGCTCCACGGCCCGCGAGTAGGCCTTGGCCTCGAAGAGGAAGGCGGCCCGGTCGTAGCGCGCGTGGTCGTCCAGGTCCTCGTCGGCGGGCAGCTCGACGGCGTCCACGCCGCGCAGCATCCGCTCCATGTCGTCCATGGCAGGAACTACGCCAGGACGTCCTCCAGCATTCCCGGGGTGGCCCTCCGCGCGAGCCGGACGGCGACCTCCAGGGGCACGTCGGGGACGACCACCTGCTCGGAGCCGGCGGCCGTGGTCGCGGTCAGGTGGCACAGACCCCGGCGTCGCTGGAAGAAGCTCTGGTGGACGACCCACCCGATGACCCCGGCCCGTTCGAGCACCTCGCGCGTGCGCACGACCGCGCCCGTCTGGACGACGAGGTGCCGCGGGGTCAACGCGTGGCCGAGGTTGCGCCACGAGGCCTCGGCGAGCAGCGCGCTGGCGGCGCCCACGCCCAGGAGCACCGCGACCGGCAGCCAGTCCGGCCACCCGGCGAACCACCAGCGGTCGACGCCCCAGGTCGGCACCGCGGTCAGGGTGGTCAACGCCAGGGTCGCCCACTGGCCGCGCACGTGGATCCGGCGGCGCGCCCGGGGGCCGTGGCCCACGAGGGCGGTCGTCAGCGGCCCGTCCTCCTCCAGCAGGTCGTGCCCGACCCGGGTGACCACGGTCCGGGGCGCGGGGGGCAGCACCCGGGTGGTGCCGCCGCTGCCGATGCCGGTCGCGATGGCGGTCAGCTCGGCGCCGCGGACGAAGCGCAGGAGGAAGGGCTCGCCCATCCGCACCCCGCGCACCTTCTCCCGCTCGACCGTCTGGCTGTGCGTGGTGAGCAGGCCGCGCGTCACCCGCAGGTTGCCGCCCGGCTCCCGGACCACGCGCAGGTTCCACCAGGTCAGCACGTAGCTCGCCGTCGAGAGCACCACCCAGCCGACGACGACCCCCACGACGGCCGCGACGACGAGGACGGCGACCGCCTGGGCCAGCACCCACGCCCAGGCCTGCTGGGCCACGGCGACCTCGTCGACCGGGACGTCGTCGCCGAACTGGGCCAGGACGCCGGCCACGCCCGCGACCACGACGAGGCTGGAGAGGCTGAACGGGGCGTAGCGCAGCCAGCCCCAGTCGATCCGGGCGACCTCGGCACCGTCGGCGACCGGTGCACCCTGGTCGCCGTCCGCCCACTGCTGGGACGGGTATGCCGTGCCGGCCGCCGGGCGCGCGGCCACGCCCGAGCGGGAGAGCAGGAAGGTGCGCATGGCCGCGGCCTGGTCTCGGGCCAGCCCGTCGAGCTCGATCCGGCTGCTGTCGACGCCCGTGCCGACCTTGACCGTGGCCAGGCCGAGCACGCGGTGCACCGGGGTGGACTCGATGTCCACGCTGCGCACCCGGTCGAGCGGTGCCGTGAGCACGCGGCGGCTGAGCAGCCCGGTGCGCAGCTGCAGCTGGGCCTCGGTCACCCGGTAGCGGGTGATGAACCAGGAGACCGTGCCGGCGACCAGGGCGAGGACGCCACCCACGACGGCGAGCCAGATCCACCAGGACCCGTCCTCGCCCCGGCCGATGAAGAAGGCGATGAGCAGCGGGACGAGCATCGACCCCAGGCCGCGCACCGGGTGCACCAGCAGCATCCGGGGGCTGAGCCGCTGCCACTCCGCGCCCGCGACCGCCGGCACCACCGGGTCGCCGGTCGGCGGCGGCAGGTCCGACAGGCTCACGTCGCGTCGCCCCGCGTCTGCCCGGTGATCCGGGCCAGGTCGGCGGTCACCCGGTCGGCGACGTCGCTGTCGAGGCAGGGCAGGGTGATGGGGCCGGCCGCGGAGGCCGTCGTCACCGTGACGTTGGCCAGCCCGTACAGCCGCATGATCGCGCCCCGGTGGGTGTCGACGGTCTGCACCCGGGACAGGGGCGCGATCCGCTGGTCGCGGGAGAGCCACCCGGTCTGGGCGAAGACCTTGTCCCCGGTGACCTCCCACCTGGTCCGGCGGTAGCGGACGATCGGCTCCAGGGTCACGTCGGCCAGGTTGGCGACCATGACGAGCACGAACAGCGGACCCAGCCAGCGGCCCCAGGAGTCGGGCAGGAAGGAGTAGATCGTGAAGAGGACCACCCAGGTGAGGACCCCGCCGACGAGCCCGTTGACCACCCAGTAGCGCACCGCCCGCGGACTGACCCGGTGCGCCGGCTCGCGCAGGGCGGTCGGCCCGCCGGACCGCTCCCCCGTGCCCATGTGCTCCCTCTCCTGGCCCGCCCCGGTCACGTCAGGGTGGCGACCATGAGCGCCTTGATCGTGTGCAGCCGGTTCTCCGCCTGGTCGAACACGATGCTCGCGGAGGACTCGAAGACCTCGTCGGTGACCTCCAGGCCGCCGGCGAGCTCGGGATGACGCCCCATCAGCTCGCGGCCCACGTCGGTGTCCGTGTCGTGGAAGGCCGGCAGGCAGTGCATGAACCGGGCCCGGGGGTTGTCCGTGGCCGCCATGAGGTCGGCGTTGACCTGGTAGGGCAGCAGGCGCTCGATCCGCTCCCCCCAGGCCTCGACCGGCTCGCCCATCGACACCCACACGTCGGTGTGCACGAAGTCGACGCCACGGACCGCCTCGACCGGGTCGTCGGTGATCGTGACGCGGGCGCCGGTCTCCTCGGCGATCCCCCGGCACAGCTCCACGACGGGACCGGCCGGCTGGAGACCGTCGGGCGCACCGATGCGCACGTCCATGCCCAGCTTGGCCCCGAGGAGCAGCAGGCTGTGGCCCATGTTGTTGCGGGCGTCGCCCAGGTAGGCGAAGGCGGTCTCGTGCCGGTGCTTGTGGGTGTGCTCGGTCATCGTCAGCGCGTCGGCGAGCATCTGGGTCGGGTGCCACTCGTCGGTCAGCCCGTTGTAGACCGGGACCCCGGCGTGGTCGGCCAGCTCCTGCACCTTGGCCTGGCTGGAGCCGCGGTACTGGATGGCGTCGAACATCCGGCCCAGCACCCGGGCGGTGTCCTTGATCGACTCCTTGTGGCCGATCTGGGTGCTGCGCGGGTCCAGGTAGGTCGTGGACGCCCCCTGGTCGGCGGCCGCGACCTCGAACGCGCACCGCGTGCGGGTGGAGGTCTTCTCGAAGATCAGGGCCACCGAGCGTCCCCCGAGCAGCGGACGCTCCTGGCCCGAGGTCTTGGCCCGCTTGAGGTCGTGCGCCAGGTCGACGAGGTGCTTGATCTCGGCCGGGCTCTCCTCCACCAGCGACAGGAGGCTGCGTCCCCGCAGGTTGACCGCCATGTGCATCTCCTCGCTCGGGCCGGGTGGGGTGGCCGGCGGGCCGGGTCCGCCGGAGAGCCGAGCCTACCCCGCGCCGCCGGCGCCGGGTCGGCCCCCGCACGACGAAGGGCCCGGCCCCTCGGGCGGAGGGACCGGACCCTGTCCGGTGGAGCTGAGGGGATTCGAACCCCTGGCCTTCTCATTGCGAACGAGACGCGCTACCAACTGCGCCACAGCCCCGTGTGCGGGTCCATACTCTAGCACCGCCGGAAGCGGGCACCCAACCCGCGGCCAGGGGCGGCTCAGCCCACGCGGTCGACGTGCGGCAGCTCCTCGAACTCCTCCTCCAGGGCCATGACGGTGCCGTCGGCGGGCAGCGCCGACTCCCCCGCCGTCCCCGTCCGCGAGGACTTCGCCTTGAGCGCGTAGGTGGGCGGCGGGACAGGCACGGGGTCCCAGGTGCCGGCGTCGGCACCGTCCCGCGGGGTGGCCCCGCGTCCGGTGGCGGCAGGCGCGTCGCCACGGGCCGGCGCCGGGCCGGCGTCGGCCTCGACGGCCGCCACGTCGTAGAGCTGCGGAGCCGGGCGGCGGTCGGCCGCGACGACGCTGCGCCGGGCCCCCGACCGGCGCGCCGCCGGCCGGGTCGTGACCGCCAGCGACTGCGCCGCCAGGACGTGCCCGGGGGCGCCGCGCCCGGGGGCACCGTGGTCGGGACGGCCCGGACGGTCCGGGCTCGTCGCCGGCCGCGCCGACTCCCGGGCCGGGCGACGACGGGCCGCGCGCTCCTGGGCGGCGGACCAGCGCACGACGCCGACGGTCAGGCCGAGGAAGGCGACCGCCGCCAGGGCGGACCACCGGGGCAGCGTGCCGACCATGGCCAGCCCGCTCGCGGCGACGAGGACGACGGAGGAGACCAGGAGGGCCGTCCCCCGGAGACGGTTGGCGAAGCGAGCGCGCCGCAGGCCCGGCGGCGGCGCCACGGCACGGGCGCCGTGGACCGCGGGCGCGACCCGTCCAGGGGCGTCGGTGCGCTTGACCACGACCTCGGGGCGCGCGGGGCGCAGCGGGGAGGTGTCGTAGGCGCGGGGGGCCACCTCGACGGTCTCGGGACGCGGCAGGGCCCGCCTGCGCTCCAGCACCCGCATCGCCTCGGAGAACCGGTCGACCGACCGCGCGGTGGCCAGGTGGTCGCGGCGACGGACCCAGTGCTGGACCAGGTAGACAGCCCACACCGCCAGGATGACGACGAAGATCAGACTGCTCACGCTGGGCACGTGCGCCACGCTAGGGGGCCGTCCCCGGACCGCGGGTCAGGCGGGCGGAGTGTCGCGCAAGTTTCTCGTGGTGCTCGCGGGACCGTGCTCCCGGCGCAGCATGCCGACCAGGCCGCCGTCGGCGTACCCGCCCGGCCCCAGGTCCTCGGCCACGACCGCGAAGCACCGGTGGTCGGCCCACCGACCGTCGACGTGCATGAAGCCGCGGCGCAGCCCCTCCTCGGGCAGCCGCAGACGGGCCGCGACCGCCAGGCTGGCCTCGTTCTCCGGCCGGATGGCCACCTCGACGCGGTGCAGGCCCACCGGGCCCAGGGCGTGGTCGAGCAGCAGGGCGACGGCCCAGGTGGCGTACCCGTGCCCGGTCGCGCGCTCGTCGAGCCAGTAGCCCGCCAGCCCGCTGGAGCGGGCACCCCCGAGGACGTCGAAGAGCTGCACCTGGCCGACGAGGCGGCCGTCCACGTCGACGACGAAGGGCAGCAGCAGGCCGTCCCGGGCGGAGCGGTCCAGGCTGCGCCGCAGGCGGGAGAAGGTGGCGGGGGGGCCGGGGCGGCCCGGGACCGTCGACTCCCAGGGGGCCAGCCACCGGGCGTTGCGCGCCCGGACCTCCTCCCAGGCCCCCCGGTCGGACCTGGCGAGCGGGCGCAGGACCAGCGCCGCACCGCCGGGCAGGGCGGTGCGGAGGGAGACCGGCCACGACCAGGTCACCGTGGCCGGACCCAGTCCCCCGACCGGCCGCCGGACTTGGCGGTCACCCGGACGTCGGTGACGACGGCCGCCCGGTCCACGGCCTTGATCATGTCGACGAGCGCCAGGGCGGCCACGCTGACGCAGGTCAGCGCCTCCATCTCCACGCCCGTCCGGTCCGCGGTGCGGACCGTCGCGGTGATCTCCACGCCGTCGTCGTCCACGGCGAGGTCGACCTCCACCCCATGGACGGCCACGGGGTGGCACAGCGGCACGAGGTCGGGGGTGCGCTTGGCCGCCTGGATCCCGGCGATCCGCGCCACCCCGAGGGCGTCCCCCTTGGGCACCGTGCCCGAGCGCAGGGCCTGGACGGCGGCCGGCGCCAGACGCACCCGCCCGGCGGCGCTCGCGGTACGTGCGGTGACCGCCTTGCCGGTGACGTCGACCATGTGCGCCGTCCCGTCGGCGCGCAGGTGGGTCAGGCCGTCGGCGGTCACGCCTCGCCCCCGTCGCCGGTGGTGCCGGCGTCGGACTCCTCCGCCGAGAGCCGGCCGTCGATCTCCCGGCGCGGCCGCAGCAGGACCAGCTCGACCTGGGAGCCGGCGGTCACCTCCTCCTCGTCCGCCCCGCTGACCGCCAGGGCGTCGGCCATCGCCAGCCCGGCCACCAGGTGCGACCCCGCCCCTCCGACCGGCTCCACCGCATACTCCCCCGTGACGTCGCGCGAGATCCGAACCCGGGTGTAGGTCCTGCGGTCCGAGGCGCTGCGCCAGCCCGTGGTGACCAGCCCCGTGGTGGTGCTGTCGCTGACCCGCCGGCCGGCCCTGCGCTCCAGCGCGGGACGGACGAAGACCTCGAAGCTGACCAGGGCGCTCACCGGGTTGCCCGGCAGCGTGAAGACGGGGACCTTGCGCTTGCCGAGGACGCCGAACCCCTGCGGCTTGCCGGGCTGCATGGCCACCTCGACGAACTCGGTCGTGCCCTCCCCGCTGAGCACCTTCTTGACGATGTCGTAGGCCCCCTTGCTCACCCCGCCGGTCGTGATGATGGCGTCCGCGTGGTCGAGGTGGTGCTTGATCTCCTTCTTCGTCGCGGACTCGTCGTCGGGCAGGTGGCCAACGTGGACGGGGAAGAACCCGGCCTCGCGGACCAGCGCCTCCAGCATGGGCCCGTTGGAGTCCACGATCTGGCCCGGGCCGACGGGTTCGCCGACCGGCACCAGCTCGTCGCCGGTGGACAGGACCACGACCCGGACGGGGCCGACGACCTCCACCTGCTCCACCCCGGCCGAGACCAGGGCGGCCAGCTGCGGGGCCCCGACCCGGGTGCCGGCGGGCAGCACGACCTCGCCCGCCCGCACGTCCTCCCCCGCCCGGCGGATGTTCGCGCCCTCCTCCGGCTGGACCCGGAACTGGGCTTCCCGGACGTGCCCGTCGGTGTCCTCGACGCGGACGACCGCGTCCGCCCCGACCGGGATGGGGGCCCCCGTCATGATCCGCCAGGCCTGGCCGGGCACGTGCTCGCGCGGGAGCGGGTCGCCGGCCGCGACGTCGCCCGACACGGGCAGGAGGACCGGGTTCTCCGGCGAGGCGCCGCGCAGGTCCTCGCGACGCACGGCATACCCGTCCATGGAGGAGTTGTCGAAACGGGGCAGGTCGACCTGGCTGCGGGCGTCGGCCGTGGTCACCAGCCCGTGGGCCCGGGGGACCGGCACCGTCCGGGTCTCGACGGGGTGGACCTGCTCCAGGATGTTCTCGAGGTGCTCCTCGACGCTGATCATGGGTGCGCGCCTTTCTGCTCGGGGTCTGGCGCCCAGCGTAGTCAGCCGGTCCACAATGGCCTGGTGAACATCCCGCCGGAGGTCCCGTCCCTGCCCGAGCACCGCCCCGGGGCGGACGTGGCGGAGGAGAAGGCGCGGTGGCGCTCGGCGGTGCGGGCGGCCCGGCGCGAGCTGGTCGAGGGGTGGGGCGGACCGGGACGGGACCTGGCCGCCGGACGTCTCGCCGCGGCGGGTCTGGCGGTGGTGACCGAGCACGTCGGGCGGACGGGCGGGGCCGGCGCCTGCGGGGCCGGCGCCTGCGCCGCCCGGGCCACGGTGACCGCCTTCGAGCCGATGCGCACCGAGCCGCCCGTGGACCTGCTGGTCGCGCGCCTGCAGGCTGCCGGCGTGCGCGTGCTCGTGCCGGTCACGCTGGCCCGGCCCCGGCTCGAGTGGGCCGACCTGGCCGACCCGGCGCGCACACCGTTGGGGCAGGAGGTCCTCGCCGGCGTGGACGTGGCCCTGGTGCCCGCCCTGGCGGTGGACCGCGACGGGGTGCGCCTGGGCCAGGGGGGCGGCTACTACGACACGACGCTGCCCCGGCTGCGGGAGCTGGCTCCCGGTGCCCCCGTCGTCGCGGTGCTGCACGACCACGAGCTCGTGCCCCGGGTGCCGGCCGCGGCGCACGACGCCAGGGTGGACGGCGTGCTGCGGCCGGGGACCGGGGTGACCTGGCTCGACTGCCGGTGATGCGGTGACCCCGCCGGTCAGCCGGGCGGGGCCGCCGTGAGGGTCAGCGTGTGGTGGGCCCGCTCCAGCACCGCGTCGCGGCCAGAGACCATCGGGTAGGTCCCGCCCTCCAGCCAGGTCCTGCTCTGGTCGGTGTGGTTGGGGTGGAACGGGTGACCCGAGTTGCCGGTCTGGTTGACCCACCGGGAGGCGTCCAGGTCCCCGAGGTCGACGACCATCCGCATCGAGGGGGCCGAGGTGACCTCGAAGCTGCCGGTCGAGGCGTCCCAGTTCATCGCGTTGACGACGGCGCTGGACCCGGCCGCCGGGCGGGCCGGCTGGCCGAAGACCCCCCGGACCAGCGCCGGCACGTCGTCCCCGGAGAGCACCTCGTGCTCGAGCCGCACCTGGTGCAGCTGACCCCAGGTCCAGTCCTCGACGTCCTTGGAGATGTCCCGGGTCAGGTCCAGGCGGGCCTGCTCCATCGCGGTGCGGATCACCTCGTCACGCGACTCCACGACGCCGGGGGTGCGCCGGTCGTCCCACCAGCGGCTGTCCGGACGGGCGAGCAGGTCCTCCAGCAGCAGCATCGACCGGGAGTTGCCGGTGGCCGCCAGGTCCGGCGGCAGCTCGTCGTCGAAGACAGTCTCGAGCAGGTTGGCGTAGACGGCGTAGAAGTAGGCGGCCGCGGCGGACTGCGCACCCTCCGCCGGCGCCGTCAGGTCCCAGTCCCGGAGCAGGTCCTGGGCCTCGGCGTAGAAGTCGTTGTCCAGGTCCAGCCGGAGCAGGTGGGGCACGAGCACCTCGGCGAAGGCGTTGTTGTCGTCCAGCTGGACCTGGACCATGGCCTGGACGTCCAGGGGTTCCCCGGCCTCGATGCGGTCCGTGAGCAGCTCCAGGATCCGGGTGGAGCGGTAGCCCTTGTCCCACTCGCTGGTGAGGAAGGGGGTGGCGCCCCGGGCGACCGCCTGGTTGGCCGCGACGATCACCCCGTCCTCCGGGTTGAGCGCGTGCGGCATCTCCTCGAAGTCCACCCAGCCGGTCCAGGCGTAGGCCTCGTCCCAGCCCGGCGCGGGGTAGAACCCGGGGGGCGTCCCGTGCGTGGCCGACCTGCGGACCGGCACCAGCCCGGGCGCCTGGTAGCCGATGTTGCCCTCGGTGTCCGCGTAGATCAGGTTCTGGGACGGGACCGCGAAGAGGCGGGCGGCGTCGCGGAACTCCTCCCACCCCGCGGCCCGGTTGATCGCGAAGACCGCCTCGACGGTGCGGCCCGGCTCCAGCGCGGTCCACGCCAGGGCGACCTCGTAGTCGTCGGACGTCTCCACCCCGCCCAGCGGGGCGTCGGTCCCGACGGCGGCGACCGGGTCGAGGACGTCGGAGACGATCGGTCCGTGCGAGGACTCGCGCACGGTCAGCTCGACGTCCTCGCCCCCGGCGACCTCGATCGTCTCGGTCCGCACGTCCAGCGGCACGTAGGCGTCCCCCCGGAGCACCCGGTCGCCGTCGACGTCCTCGAGGTAGAAGTCGGTGACGTCGGGGTCGAGGTTGGTGATGCCCCAGGCGATGTCCTGGTTGTGCCCGATGACCACGCCCGGCAGCCCGGCGAAGGTGAACCCGGTGACGTCGAAGGGGCACGCCTCGGAGACCTCGCGGCAGTGCAGCCCGGCCTGCAGCCAGATGCCCGGCTGGCTGGTCTCCAGGTGCGGGTCGTTGGCCAGGAGCGGCGCCCCGGAGGCGGTGTGCTCGCCGGAGACCACCCAGGAGTTGGAGCCGATGCCCTCGCCGGCCCCCAGCAGCCGGGGCACGGCGTCCAGGGTCGCCCCGGCCGCGACCAGGGCCTCCGCCGCCTCCCCGTCGGCGAGCCAGTCGCGGGTCAGCCCCCCGGTGGGCCCGGGCGGGGCGACGGCCTCGCCGAGGCGGGCCCGCTCCGCCGGGTCGACGGTCTCCCCCGGCGCCGGTGCGCGCACGGCCCCCGCGGTCCCTCCTCGGGAGTCGGCGTCGTCCGGACCCGTGCGCCGGGCCGGGGGCGACCACTCGCCGGGGCTGAGGATCGGGGGGTGGTCGGCGACGGGGTAGTCCGGGTAGAGCTCGCCCAGCTGGGGCAGCGGTACCTGGCCGACGAGCCGCCCGCGCGTCAGCTCGTCCTCGTAGTTCCCGCGGAGGTCCCAGGCCATGGCCTTGAGCCAGGCCAGGGAGTCGACCGGGTCCCACCGCCGCACCTGGTAGTCCGGCGCCGACCGGGCGAGCACGACGTACTCCAGCCCCATCCGCGACGGGGAGCCCTGCTGGTCGATGTAGGCGTTCACCCCGTTGGCGTAGGCCTGCAGGTAGCCCCGTACGTCCGGGTCCAGCAGGGCGAGCTCCTGCTCGGCCACCCGGCGCCAGCCGAGGGTGCGGATGACCTTGTCCGTCTCCACCCCCGCCTCCCCGACGAGCTCGGAGAGCCGGCCGCTGACCACGTGCCGGCGCAGGTCCATCTGGAAGAACCGGTCCTGGGCCGCGGTGAACCCCTGGGCGGTGAACAGGTCGGCCGCGGTGTCGGCGTACAGGTGGGTGACCCCCAGCTCGTCGCGGACGACCTCGACCGGCGCCGAGAGCCCGGCCACCTCCAGCTCGCCCGTCGTCTGGGGGAACGCCCTGCGGGTCAGGCCGACGCCCAGCACGGCCGTGGCCACGACGACGACCACGAGGATCGCCACCAGGGGCACGGCCACGCGCTGCCACACGGGTCGGGACACGGGCTCCAGACTAGGTCACGCGTACCGGGGCAGGCGGGAGGACCCGTAGAATGGGCGCTCGTGCCGACCTATTCGTACGCGTGCAAGGACTGCGGTCACGCCTTCGACATCCAGCAGGCGTTCAGCGACGACGCCCTGACCGAGTGCCCCAGCTGCGGCGGCTCGCTGCGCAAGGTCTTCAGCGCGGTCGGGGTCGTCTTCAAGGGGTCGGGCTTCTACCGCACCGACTCCCGCTCCGGCGGAGGAAAGGGCTCGGGCGGCTCCTCGTCCGGGTCGGGCCCGGCCAAGGACACGGCCGCCGGCACGGGGACCGGGTCCGCGGCCGCCGGGTCGACCGCCGCCGCGGGGAAGCCCTCCGCCGGCAGCACCGGGTCGTCCACATCGTCCACCGGGTCGGGGTCCTCCTCCACCGGCGCGGCCTGAACCGCCCGGGACCATTCCCTCCCGCGCCTAGTCTCGGCGCGTGCTCGATGCTTTCCCCGGTCCCGGCCGACAGCCCCCGCCCGCACGGCGCAGCGACCGCCCCCGTCGGCCGTCCGGGTCGCGGGCGCGGCGGCTCGTCTCGGCCGCCCTGGCGGCCCTGGGCGTGGGGATCGTGGCCCAGCTGGCGGCGTCCCGTCCGGTTCCCGACGGCGTCCGGGTCGTCGTGGCGGTCCGGGAGGTGGCGGTCGGGACGGAGCTGACGGACGGCCTGCTCACGGTCCGGGAGGTCCCGCGGACCGCCGTGCCCGAGGCGGCCCTGGGCGGTCTGGACGAGGCCGTGGGCCGACCGGCGTCCTCCGTCCTCGCTGCGGGCGAGGTGCTGACCCGCCACGACGTGCGGGCCGCCGACCTCGTGTCCGGGCTCGAGCCCGGGACCGTCGCCGTGTGGGTCCCGGTCGCCGAGCCGGCCGTCACGGCCGCGCTCGCCGGTGGTGACCGCGTCGACCTGAGGTCGCCCGGGGACGGGTCGTTCCTGGCCCGGGACGTCCTCGTGCTCGCGGCGGGGCCGGGGGGCCCGGAGCGGGACGGCACGGGCGGCGCGTGGGTGGCCGTCGACGCCGAGCAGGCGCGCTTCCTGGCGACCCAGCGGGCCGATCCCCTGGGAGGTGCGGCGCACGTGGCCCTGCACCGTCCGTGATCCTCTCGGCACACCCCTACGGGTGGGGGGTACCTCCCCTGGGCTGCTAGGCTGCCCCGCGGACCGAGGCGCGAGGGCTGCGCCCCGCCGACCCCCCAATGACCCTGGACGCCATGGCCGCTGCCCTGCGTCCGCACGGAAGGAGAAGGCCTTGCTGAAGGGCTTCAAGGAATTCATCATGCGCGGCAACGTCATCGACCTCGCCGTCGCCGTCGTCATCGGCGCCGCGTTCGCGGCCGTCGTCGAGCAGGTCGTCTCGAGCCTGGTCACCCCGCTGCTCAACGCCATGGGCGGCGCCGAGGCCCAGGGGCTGGGCTTTGAGATCATCGACGGGAACCCGGCCACCTACATGGACTTCGCGGCGATCATCAACGCCGTCATCGTCTTCCTGCTCACCGCGCTCGTCGTCTACTTCGTCCTCGTCGTGCCGATGAACAAGTTCAACGAGCTGCGCATGCGTGGCAAGGAGGAGCCGGAGGAGGTCTCCGAGGAGATCGCCACCCTGCGCGAGATCCGCGACCTGCTCGCCGCCCGCCGCAGCGACGGGACGCTCTGACCCAGAGCCACCCGCAGGGGATGTCCCCCACGCCACGGACGCCTCCGGCCCTCGGCCGGGGGCGTCCGTGCGTCCGGCGGGCCGGTCAGTCCCAGTGCGGAGGACGCTGGTCCACGATCCAGGCGTCCCGTCCGCCGTCCTGCGGGGCGGTGGCGACGTCCGCCGTGCCCGCCGACGACGGCAGGTCGTCCGCCGGATCCGTCCCCGCGGCGGTCGCCGGCGCATCGACCCGGCGGTGCCGGCGGGGGCGCGGACGGTCGGCGGGCGGACGGGGGCCGGTCACGAGCCGTCCGGTCCCTCGCCGGCCGCGGCCCCGTCGCGGGGCGTCCGCCGACCGGCCGCGCGGAGGGCCTCCAGGACCCGGGCGACCTCGCGGGCGGGGTCGGTGAAGACGTCGGTCCCCCGCACCCGGAGCGGGACCCACCCCATCCGCGTGAGCTGCTCGTGCCGCAGCCGCACGTCGTCCCGGCCCGGCTCCGTGCGGGCCGCCTGCGGCGAGACGTCACCGTCGACGGCCACGACCATGCGTGCCGCTGCGCCGTCCCGGTCGTCCTCGGCCACGGCCAGGTCGAGGGCGTGCGGCCCGTGGCCCATGCCCTCGACCACGGTGAGGCCCTCGTCGCGCAGCCGCCGGGTCAGCTCCGCCAGGACCGCCGACCGGTACCCCCGGTGCGGCTGGTCGGTGGCGCCGACCGCCTGACGCACGACGTCGGTCCCCGGTCCGGCGGGCCACCGGTCCACCGGGACCGGCGTGACGACCGCGACCCCGTGCCGCGCCGCGGCCAGCACCGCACCCGCCCGCCGGGCGTCGTGGGCGGCCTGCGGGCCGGTCACCCACAGCACGTGGTCCCGCACCTCGCCGGCCACCCGGTGGACGGGCCGGACCAGGCACGGTTCCGGCCGGTCGTCGAGGTCGCCCAGGACCCCGGCCAGCACCGGGTCGGGCGGCGCACCGGCCTCCGAGGCCGACCGGGCCAGCGCGGCGCGCAGCGCGATGCCCACGTCCTCGGCGGTGGCGTCGTCCTCGGTGACCACGAGCAGGCTGCCGTCGGGGTCCCGCCGGGCCTGCCCCACGGCCAGGTCGACGGCCTGGGCGACCTGGGCGCCGACGTTGCCCTCGGCGACCACGGACCGGGCGGCGGGAGCACGCCATACCCCCGGGAAGCTGTGCACGGGCACCGGCATGAGCGGGGCCAGCGGGGCGACCAGACCCTGGTGGAGGGCGCGGTACTGGGTCTGCAGGTGCCGGACGGGAAGCACCGCCGAGGCCTCCTCGAGCAGCGAACGGGCCGGCTCCTCCCGTCCGGCCTCCCCCTCGGCACGGGGGTCGGCGACCACGGAGAAGGGGACGGGCCCGGGCCCTCCGCCGTCCCCGACGACGAGCACCTGCCGGCCACGGGACAGCGCGGGCACCGACCGGGCGGTCGTCGTGCGCCCGGCCCGCTCGACGACGACGAGGTCGAAGGTGGTGTCGGGAGGCAGCACGGCCGGCACGGCGAGCGGCGAGGCGAGCACCACCGGCTGGGCCGCGCGGACCACGTCGGGGGCCCGGCTGATGAGGTCGCGCAGGTCGATGGCCCCCACCGCGGCCTCGTCGACGGCCCGTTCCCAGGCGGCCAGCTGAGAGGCGTGGGCCTCGCGGGCCCTGCCCAGGCGGCGCAGGACGGCCACCCGTGCCCGTGCGGCGTTGCGCCGCAGGTGGGCCCGGTCGGCCCGGCGGAAGGCCCGCTCGGCGTCCCGGACGGTCGCGGCCGGCAGCTGCTGGGGGACGGCGTCGGAGCGCAGGTGCAGCAGGACCGAGGAGCGGTGGACGTAGCGCACCTCGGCGGACACCCGCTCCGGCGGCACCCCCCGGCGGGCCAGGTCGTCGACCAGCTCGCCGAGACCCTGCTCCCGGACCGGCTGCAGCAGCGGGTGGGCCACCGCCGCCACGGGGGCCCGGTCGGCCCGCGCGTCCAGCCCGACGAGCCGTTCGAGCACCGTGTCGAGGTGGACCGTGGTCAGGTCCTGACCAACCGGGGTGGACGCGAAGACCTGCGCCAGCCAGGCCAGGTCCTCCCCGACCGGGGCGTGGGCCGCCAGGGCCTCCTCCCAGCCCTCGGGGGCCGCAGGACGGGCGGCACGGCCGGCCACCTCCTCCCACTCGGCCCGCTCGTCGCGGGCCCGCCGGACCCGCTGCGGCAGGTCGCTCGGGGGCGTACCGGGCCGCAGCAGGGAGCGCACCTGTCGGCGCAGGCGGGCGCGGGTCACCGCGCCGGGCCGACCGGTCACCTCGTCGCGGGCCGCGGTGGCGGCAACCATGTCGTCGAGGGGGGCGTCGTAGATCTGCGGCGAGAAGACGTCGAGCGTCTCGCTCGCCCGGGCCACGAGCGTCAGCCGGTGGGCCCACTGCTCGAGGGTGACCGGCACCGGCATCCCGGCCGCCCGGCAGACCCGCTCGGCCTGCTCGCGGGCGGTCCCGAAGGCGCCCGACACCATGCGGGCCACGATCTCCTGGGCCCGGGAGGCCTCGTCGGCCGTGGACAGCCGGGCGCCGTACCAGGGGTCGTCGCCACGTCCTCGCGTCCATGCGCCCGCCGCGGCGGCCTCCACGAGCGCGTCGGACACCGCGGACAGCTCGTCCTCGCCCAGGGCCTGCAGCTCCCCGGCGGAGAGCCGGACCCGCGAGCCGGGCGGGGTCTCCAGCGCGGCCAGCGCCGCCAGGTCGTCCTCGACGCCGGCCAGGGACAGTCCCCACGGCTCGTGGCGGTGGTGCAGCACGTCGTGCTCGCGTCGCAGCACCGCCAGCGCGTCGGCCCGGGCCGGCAGCGGGTCGGGGCCCGGCTCGGGAGGGACCTCCCGGGGCAGGTGCTCCAGGGCGTGGCGCACCGCGGCCAGCCCGGCGCGCATCGACGCGGGGTCCTCGGCCAGGTGCAGGCACAGGTCCCCGAGGCCGACGTGCGCCAGCCGACGCTGCAGCGACTCCAGGGCGGCGCGCTCCTCGGAGCAGACGAGCACGCTGCGCCCCTCGGAGAGGGCCGCGACGACGACGTTGGCCACGGTCTGGGTGGCGCCGGTGCCGGCCGGGGTGTCGAGCACCAGGTCGGCCCCCCGGGAGGCCTCGTCGACGACGAGCCGCTGGGCCCGGTCCGCGTCCAGCGCCGACAGCTCCTGCGCCGGGTCGTCGGCCCGCGACGGGTCCGGCCCGTCACCGGGGAAGGAGACGTCGACCCCCGCCAGGGCCGCGGCCACGTCGTGGCCCGCCAGCGAGTGCGGGTCCCCGGTGAAGCTGGTGACCAGCGGCAGCTTGGCCCACGGGAAGGTGCCGAGCACCATCTGCGGCCCGATCGCGAAGCCGGTCAGCTCCACGCAGAGCTGCTCGAGGGCCTGGTAGGTCATCCGGGGGTCGAACCCGTGGTGCTGGGCCGAGAGCCCGGCCAGGCCCACCGGGTCCAGGTCGAGGTGCATCTCGCTGCGCAGGTAGTGCTCCAGCACCGGGTTGAAGACGACGTCCTCGTGCAGCTCCAGGACGTGGTCGGAGTGGGCCGCGTCCACCGGCCGGATGCGGCAGCTGCGCAGCAGCACCGGGGCCCGGGGCGGCACGGGCACGCGCTGCAGGCTCCACGTGGCCAGTCCGATCGCCAGGAACCCGGTCTCCATCCCGTGCTCGCGGCGCAGCTCGGACGTCTTGTCGCGGATGGCCCCGATCCGGCGGGAGGCGTCGAGGAAGGCGACGTGCTCGCGGACCAGCTCGGACAGCAGCGTGGGTCGGCCGGAGAGCAGCTTGGCCACCCCGCCCGGGTGGGCCAGGTTGAGGTCGAACGTGCCGGTCAGCGATGTCCGGTGCCACAGCAGGGTGTTCGGCCCGCCGAGCTCGGCGACCTCCCGCCGCCACCGTCCGCGGGCGCGCTGGACGGCCTCCACCCGGGCAGGGTCGAGGGCGTGGGAGGGATGGGCCGGGGTCACGCTCCCAGGCTAACGACTCGACGACGCGCCACCGTGAAGGCGCCCAGGGCGAGTGCGGCCGCCGCGGCCGCGGCGTTGAGCACCCCGTATCCCCACAGGTCCATGACCACGCCGGCCAGGGCACCGCCGACCGCGGCGGACAGTCCCATGACGAGATCGGCCGCCCCCTGCACCGCGGCCCGCTCGGCCACGGGGACGGCCCCGGCGATCGTGCCCGACCCCGCGACCATCGTGCACGACCAGCCCAGCCCGAGCAGGACGAGCCCGGCGGTGAGCCCGGCGGACCAGCCGACGGCGGACAGGCCGGCCAGCACCGTGGAGGTCAGCAGGATCGCCACCCCCAGCAGGACCACCCGGTCCGCGCCGAACCGGTCGGTGAGCTGCCCGGCGACCGGCGCGAGGCCGTACATGCCGAGGATGTGCAGCGAGATGACCAGGCCGATGATCTCGATCTGGGCGTCCCCGTGCCGCATGTGCAGGGGGGTCATCACCATGACGGCGACCATGACGACGTGGCCGACGGTGAGCGCGACGGTCCCCCACAGCGCCACCGGGGTCGCGGCGATCAGGCGCAGCCCGGTGGCTACGTTCCCCCGCCGCGCCGAGACCGGCATGGCGTGTTCCTGGGCGGGGGCGGCACGCGCGGCGAGCTCGCGGGAGAGCCGGAGCGGGTCGGGCCGCAGGAGCAGCTGGAGCAGCAGCGCGGCGAGGGCGAACCCGGCCATCGACAGCACCCAGGCACCGGCCAGCGGCGGCATGCCCAGCTGGCCGGCGATCCACCGGCCGGGTCCGATGAGGTTGGGTCCCAGCACCGACCCGATCGTCGTGGCCCACACGACCCAGCTCAGCTGGCGCCCGCGGCGCTCCGGCGTGGCCAGGTCCGTGGCGGCATACCGGGCCTGGTTGTTGGCGGTGGTCGACGCCCCGAAGAGGGTGGTGCCGAGCAGGAGCAGCCAGAAGGCGCCGGTGGCGGTGGCGGTGATGGCCAGGAAGGCCCCCACCGTGCCGAGCAGGTAGGCCATGACCAGGCCGGGGCGGCGCCCGTGCCGGGCCATGACGGCGGCCACCGGGATCGTGAAGAGCGCCCCGCCGAGGACCTGGGTCGTGGTCGCCAGGCCGGAGAGCGCGTCGCTGCCGCTGACCTCGGCGGCCACGATCGCGGCGACCGCGATGCCGCTGGCGACCCCGATGCCGCCGAGGGTCTGGCTGCCCATGAGGGTCAGCACGGTGCGCGACTGGACGTGCTGGCTCTGCGGGTCGGCCAGGGGGGTGGTCGTGGGCGTCACCGGGGCAGTCTCGCAGAGCGGGGCGAGCGTTCCCGCACTAGTGGCCCTCCCCCAGCTGGCCCGTCAGCTGTTCGTGCCGGGCGGCGGACGACCAGTTGAGACCGACGATCTCGACCTCCTTGCCGAGGCGCTCGTACTTGGTCTGCACGGCGTCCAGGGCGGCGACGGTGGAGGCGTCCCAGATGTGGCTGTCGGACAGGTCGATGACGACCTTGTGCGCGTCGCCGGCGTAGTCGAACTGATAGACGAGGTCGTTGCTGGTCGCGAAGAAGAGCTCGCCGGAGACCTTGTAGGTGCGCACGTCGGGCTCGCCGTCGCCGTCGACGTCGGTCTCGACGACCTGGTCGACGGAGGCGAAGTGGGCCACCCGGCGGGCGAAGAGGATGATCGCGGCGTTGACGCCGACGATGACGCCGTACGCGAGGTTGTGCGTCACGACGGTGACGACGACCGTCAGGAGCATGACGAGGTTCTCGCTGACCGGCATCCGACGCAGCGTGGCCGGGTGGACGCTGTGCCAGTCGAAGGTCGCGACCGAGACCATGATCATGACGGCGACCAGCGCGGCCATGGGGATCATGCCGACGGCCGGCCCGGCGCCGACCACCAGGGCGAGCAGGAAGACACCGGCGAGGAAGGTCGAGATCCTCGTGCGGGCGCCGGAGACCTTGACGTTGATCATGGTCTGGCCGATCATCGCGCAGCCGCCCATGCCGCCGAAGAAGCCGGAGGCGAGGTTGGCGACGCCGAGCCCCCAGCTCTCGCGGGTCTTGTCGGAGTGGGTGTCGGTGACGCCGTCGACGAGCTTGGCGGTCATCAGCGACTCGAGCAGGCCGACGAGCGCCATCGCGAGGGCGTAGGGGCCGATGATCTGCAGGGTCTCCAGGGTCAGCGGCACGTCGGGGACGAACAGCTCGGGCAGGGAGGTGGGCAGCTCGCCCTGGTCGGAGACGTCCGGCAGCTGCCACCCGGCCGCCCACGCGAGGGTCGTGATGACCACGATCGCCACGAGCGGTGCGGGGACGGCGGTGGTCAGGCGCGGCAGGCCGACCATGATGAGGAGGCCCAGCGCGACCATCGGGTAGACGAGCCACGGGACGTCGACGAGGTAGGGGACCTGCGCCATGAAGATGAGGATGGCCAGGGCGTTGACGAAGCCGACCATGACCATCCGTGGGATGAAGCGCATGAGCCTGGCCACCCCCAGGACCGCCAGCACGATCTGGAGGACACCTGCGAGCAGCACCGTCGCGATGAAGTAGTCCAGGCCGTACTCGCGGGCGACCGGGGCGATGACCAGGGCGACCGCCCCGGTCGCGGCCGTGATCATGGCCGGGCGGCCACCGACGAACGCGATCGTGACGGCCATGACGAAGCTGGAGAACAGCCCGACCCGTGGGTCGACCCCGGCGATGATCGAGAACGAGATCGCCTCGGGGATCAGGGCGAGCGCGACGACGAGGCCCGCGAGCACCTCGGTGCGCAGACGGCGGGGGTTGCGCAGGGCCGCGCGGGTGGAGGTCTCGCGCTCCCCGGCCTCGGGGACCACGTGGAGGTGCGGCTGCCCCGGGAGGGTGGTGGTGCTGGTCGGCTCGGCCATGGGGCTCCTCGGGGACCGCGTGGACACAGGAAAGCGACGGCGGCCCGCCGTCGCTGCACCGGACAACTCTACCGCAACGTTAGAGTGGTGCGGATGCCCACCACCGACCTGGCCGCCGCCGTGCGGCCGCAGGAGGACGCATGACCCTCGACGCAGACGTCGCCGCACAGACGGCGCGGCGGCGCACGTTCGCGGTGATCTCCCACCCGGACGCCGGCAAGTCGACCCTCACCGAGGCCCTCGCCCTGCACGCGCACGCCATCGCCGAGGCCGGGGCGGTGCACGGCAAGGGCTCCCGCCGCGGGGTCGTCTCCGACTGGCTGGACATGGAGCAGGCACGCGGCATCTCGATCACCTCGGCCGCGCTGCAGTTCACCGTGGACGACGTCGTCCTCAACCTCCTGGACACCCCCGGGCACGCCGACTTCTCCGAGGACACCTACCGGGTGCTGGCCGCGGTCGACTGCGCCGTGATGCTGCTGGACGCCGCCAAGGGTCTGGAGCCGCAGACCCTCAAGCTGTTCGAGGCCTGCCGCGTGCGCGGCACCCCGGTGATCACGGTGATCAACAAGTGGGACCGCCCGGGGCAGGAGCCGCTGGCCCTCCTCGACGAGATCGAGGAGCGGCTGGGCATCGTCCCGACCCCGGTCAACTGGCCGGTGGGCATCGCCGGCGACTTCCGCGGGGTGATCGACCCCACGACGGGCGGGATGACCCAGTTCACCCGCACCCCCGGCGGCGCCACGCTGGCCGGACGGGAGTCGATCGACGCGGACGAGGCCGCGCGTCGGCACGGTCCGGACTGGACGCAGGCGGTCGAGGAGTTCGAGCTGCTCACCTCCTCGGGCCAGTCGCACGACCAGGACACCTTCCTGGCGGCCCGGACGACCCCGGTCCTGTTCGCCGCGGCGGTGCTCAACTTCGGCGTCGCCGAGCTCCTGGACGCGGTCACCACGATGGCTCCGCCGCCCGGGCCGTGGACCGACGTCGAGGGGCGGCCGCGACCGGTGGACGGGCCGTTCTCCGGGTTCGTCTTCAAGGTGCAGACCGGGATGGACCGGGCCCACCGCGACCGGCTGGCGTTCATGCGGGTCTGCTCGGGCAGGTTCGAACGGGGCTCGGTGCTGACCCACGCCGCCAGCGGTCGCCCGTTCCAGACCAAGTACGCCCAGTCCGTCTTCGGCCGCGAGCGCGAGACCATCGACGAGGCCTACCCCGGCGACGTCGTGGGTCTGGTCAACGCCCAGTCCCTCAACGTCGGCGACACCCTCTACGCCGAGGACAAGGTCACCTTCCCGCCGCTCCCCCGGTTCGCCCCCGAGCACTTCGCCGTGGTCCGGCCCCGGGACACCGGCCGGTCCAAGCAGTTCCGCCGGGGCATCCAGATGCTGGACCAGGAGGGTGTCGTCCAGGTCCTCGTCTCCGACCGCCGCGGCGCCCAGTCCCCGGTCCTGGCCGCCGTCGGCCCGATGCAGTTCGAGGTGGCCACCCACCGGCTCGAGCACGAGTTCAACGCGCAGTCGGTCCTGGAACCGCTCGGGTATGCGGAGGCGCGCCGGACGACGCGCGCGGCGGTCCCCACGATCGACGCCAAGCACGGCGCCGAGGTGCTGGAGCGCACCGACGGCACCCTCGTGGCGCTCTTCTCCGACCGCTGGCGCATGGGGACCATCGCGGCGGACCTGCCCGAGGGCAGCCTCCTGCCGCTGTTCGGCACCGAGGACGGGGTCGCCCCGTGACCACCGACGGGGCGGACGGGCTCGTGCACATCGGCGAGGTCGCCGAGCGCACCGGCCTGTCCCACCGCACGATCCGTTACTACGAGGAGATGGGCCTGGTCAGCCCCGCGGGCCGCACCGAGGGCGGATTCCGGCTCTACGACGAGGCCGGCATCGCCCGCCTGCTGCTCATCACCCCGATGAAGCCGCTGGGCTTCTCCATCGAGCAGATCGGCGAGCTGCTCGGGGCGCTGGACACCACCGCGGACCCGGAGGCGGACCCGGCCGACCGCGAGCGGGCACGGACGGTCCTGGACGAGGCTCACGCCGGGGTGGCCCAGCGCATCCGCGACCTCAAGGAGGCCACCGCACGGGCGGAGTCGTTCGCCGACCGGCTCGGCCGCGAGGTGTCCCGGTCGGTCCCCGGACGCTGACCCGGCCGGGCACACTGGGACACATGGCTGGCCCGCTGCGCCTCGGTCCCGTGCTGCGCCACGTCGACGACCGTTCCGCGGCGGTCTGGGTCGAGACCGACCGGGCGGCCACGGTCACAGTCCGGCTCGAGGACCACCCCACCGGGCGCACCGAGTGGCATCGGCCCACGTTCGCCGTCCACGACCACCACTACGCCCTCGTCGAGGTGACGGACCTGACCCCGGGGTGGCGCACGGCATACCAGGTGCTCGTGGACGAGGAGGTCTGCTGGCCCGAGCCGGGCACGCCGTTCCCGCCGAGCACGCTGTCCACCACGACGGGCGACGGTGCCGTGCGGATGGCCTTCGGGTCCTGCCGCACCAGCGTTCCCCACGACGCGCTGCACCACCTCACCCACGGGGTGGACGCGTTGCGCACCTTCGCCCTGGAGGTCGCCGACGGCGGGACCGGCCCCATGGGGCGACGGCCCGACCTGCTGCTCCTGCTCGGCGACCAGGTCTACGCCGACTCGACCAGCGCGGCCATGCGCGAGTTCATCGCCTCGCGCAGGGACCTGGACGAGGAGCCCGGCCCCGAGCTGGCCGACTTCGAGGAGTACGCCCACCTGTACGGCCTGGCCTGGGGGGAGCCGGCGCTGCGCTGGCTGCTGTCGTGGCTCCCCTCGCTGATGATCTTCGACGACCACGACGTCCGGGACGACTGGAACACCTCGGCGGAGTGGCGCGAGCAGATGGAGGCGACCTCGTGGTGGCACGGGCGCATCGTGGCCGCCCTCGGCTCCTACTGGGTCTACCAGCACCTGGGCAACCTCTCGCCGGGGTCCCGGGCTCGCGACCCGCTCTGGCAGGAGCTCCTCCGGCGGGAGCGGGACGCCGACGGTCGGGAGGTCGACCTCACCGCGGCCGTCGACGCCTTCGCCGGCGAGGTCGACGCCGACCCGACGACCTACCGCTGGAGCTACACCCACCCGCTCGGCGGGTCGCACCTGGTGGTGCTCGACTCCCGCGCCGCCCGCGACCTGACCCCGGGGAGCCGGTCCATGCTCGACGGGCCCGAGATGGCCTGGGCGGACGAGCAGCTCACCGGCGGTCACGACCACCTCGTCGTGGCGACGTCCCTGCCCTTCCTGCTGCCGCGCGGCCTGCACCACCTGGAGTCGTGGAACGAGGCCCTGGTCGACGGTCGCTGGGGGCGGTGGCCCGCGGTCGTCGGCGAGCGGCTGCGGCAGGGCCTGGACCTGGAGCACTGGGGCGCGTTCAGCGAGTCCTTCGACCGGGTCGCCGCCATGGTGGACGAGGTCGCCGACGGGCGGCGCGGGCAGGCACCATCCTCGGTCGTCTTCCTCTCCGGCGACGTGCACCACTCCTACGTGACCGAGGTCGAGCGCACGACGGGCTCCCGCATCCTGCAGCTGGTCTGCTCCCCCATCCGCAACCCCCTGCCCCGGGCGATGCGGGCCCTGGTCTCCGGGATGTCGCACGCGGCCCGTCCGTTGGGCCGGCTGCTGGCCGCCTCTGCCAAGGTGCCCGACCCGCGGTGGTCGTGGCACGGGGTGGCCGGTCCCTGGTTCGACAACAACCTGGCCCTGCTCGAGATCGACGACGGGCACCTGCGTGCGGCCTGGGTGGCCGGCCGCGTGCTGGGCGGGCAGGACGACCGCCCGCGGCTGACCACCGTCGCCGACCTCGAGCTGGACGTGCCACCGGCAGGCTCGCAGCACCGTCCGGCCGTGGCACGCGTCCACCCGGGGGTCGTCGGCGGTACCCGGGGGCGGGTGCTGCGCTGGCTGGAGCGACGGGCCGACCGGCGGGGCCGGGACGCGGATCCCGCCGGCTGACCCCGGCGCTCAGCCCGTCGCCGCGACGAGCACCTCGAGCACGTGCTGGTAGGGCCGGCCGGTCGCCCGGCTCATCCCGATCTCGCAGGTCCGGTTGTCCGAGACGTAGGCCGCGTAGGGCCTGCGGTCCACCTCCGCCGCCTCGGGGGCGGTCGCGGACGCGGTCAGCTCCGGATGCAGCATCCCCCGGTCGCCGGCGAAGCCGCAGCAGCCCCAGGCCAGGGGGACGGTGACGTCGTCGCTGACGTGCCGGGCCACGGCGACCAGGGCGTCCGTCGACCCCAGGTGCACGCCCGAGCAGGTCGGGTGCACCACGACCGGACCCACGGGGGCGGTCACCGGCAGCCGGTCCAGCAGGTGCTCGGCGACCCAGCGGGTGGCGTCGACGACGTGCATCGGACGGTCGGGGTCCCGGCCGATCATCTGCACCAGGCCCTCCGCGCACGAGGACGCCTCGCACACCACGGGCAGCCGTCCGTGGTCGGTCGCCTCCCACAGGGCGGGCAGCACCCGGCGCATCATCGCGGCGTACCCCGACGTGCGCCCCTTGGACTTCCAGGGCGTGCCGCAGCACAGACCGCCGAGCCCGGGCGGGTCGACCAGCACGGCACCGGCGCGGTCGGCGAGCAGCCGCAGAGAGCGCTCCGCACCCGCTCCCGGGTCGCCACCGTCACCGGCCGCCCCGAACATGGTCCCGACGCAGGGGGCGAAGTGGACCGCGGTCGTGGCGGTTCTCCTCCCGTCGGCCCCCACGGCACGTGCGGCGGTCTCGGCGCCGCTCCCCCGGCGTGGCCCGCCGCCGGGCAGCCGCCGGTCGTAGCGCGGCACCTGCTCGTGCGGCAGCACCCGGCGGGCCACGTCGGTCGCCGCCTCGGCCAGCCGCGGCACCCGCTCGGCCACCGTCAGGGCGGCGGACGCCGCCAGGGTGCCGGCACCCCATACCTGCGCCGCCCCCCGCCACGCGACCTCCCCGACCGGGCCGGAGGACTCGGCCCGCAGCCGCCGGGTCAGGTCCCCGGTGTTGATCTGCACCGGGCAGACCGTCAGGCACATCCCGTCGACGGCACAGGTCTGCGTGCCGTCGTACTCGTACTGCTCCGCCAGCTCCGCCGCCAGCGCCTCGTCGCCCCGCAGCTGCGCGGCGCGCATCTCGCGACGCGCGACGATCCGCTGCCGCGGGGTCGTGGTGAGGTCCCGGGAGGGGCATACCGGCTCGCAGAACCCGCACTCCACGCACCGGTCGACCTCCTCCTCGACCTCGGGGGCGGTCTTGAGGTGGAGCAGGTATGACGTGGGGTCGTCGGAGAGGACCGACCCCGGGTTGAGCAGGCCGCGGGGGTCGATGAGCCGCTTGGTCTCCCACATCACGGCGTAGAGCTCGTCGCCGTACTGCCGGCGTACGAACGGCGCCATGATCCGCCCGGTGCCGTGCTCGGCCTTCAGCGACCCGCCCTCGGACAGGACCAGGTCGACCATGTCCTCGGTGAAGGCCTCGTAGCGCTCCAGCGAGGCCGGGTCCTCGAACCGCTCGTTGAGCAGGAAGTGCACGTTGCCGTCGCGCGCGTGGCCGAAAATCACCGACTCGGGGTAGTCGTGCCGGTCGAAGAGGCCGGTCAGCGCCATGATGGTGTCCCCGAGCCGGTCGACGGTGACCACGACGTCCTCGAGCAGGGCGTTCGTGCCGCTGGGCCGGGCCCCGGCGACCGCGCTGTAGAGACCCTTGCGCACCCGCCACAGCCCGGCGCGCTCGGCCGTCTCCCGGGTGAGCCGGTAGGGGGTGCTCACCGGCAGGTCGGTCAGCAGCCGGCCCGCGCGGTCGACCGCGTCGGCGAGCTCCGCGGGGTCGTCGGCCTGCCACTCCACGAGGAGGGCGGCGTGGTCGACGACGTCCAGGTCGCGGATCAGCTGCGGGCAGGCGGGGTCGAGCGCGGAGACGCGCAGGGACGCCGCGTCGAGCAGCTCGGCGGTCGCGGTGCCCGCCTCGACCAGCCGGGGGACGGTGCCGGTGGCGGTGACGACGTCGTCGAAGACGAGCAGCCCGGTCGCCACCTGGGACCGGACCGGCACGGTGCGGAAGGTGGCCGAGGAGACGAACCCCAGCGTGCCCTCGCTGCCGATCATGAGCCGGGCCAGGATCTGCACGGGGTCGTCGTGGTCCAGGTAGGCGTTGACGCCGTAGCCCATGGTGTTCTTCATCGCGAACAGCCGCCGGACCGTGGCCACGGACTCCGGGTTGCCGCGCACCCGGTCGCGCAGGCGCAGCAGCCCGGTATGCAGCTCGGGCTCCGCCGCGCGCAGGGAGGCGTCGGCGTCGGAGGCACCGGTGTCCACGACCGTGCCCGACGGCAGCACCAGGACCAGCGACTCCAGGGTGGCGTAGGTGTTGGCCTCGGTGCCGCACTGCATGCCGGAGGAGTTGTTGGCCACCACCCCGCCGACGGTGCAGGCAGCCTCGCTGGCGGGGTCCGGGCCCAGGCGTCGGCGGTAGGGCGCCAGATGGGCGTTGACCATGCCGACGGTGGTGCCCGGGCGCACGCGCACCCGATGCCCGTCGTCGAGCACCTCGACGCCGCGGAAGTGCCGGCGCACGTCGACCAGGACGGTGTCGGTGACCGCCTGCCCCGACAGGCTCGTGCCCGCGGCCCGGAACGTCAGCGGCGTGCCGGCACGGTGGCAGGCGGCCATCACCGCGGCGACCTGGGCCTGGTCGGAGGGGCGCACGACCAGGTCGGGCACCAGCAGGTAGTGGGAGGCGTCGTGGGCCAGCGCATGGCGGTCGATCGCCCTGTCCGAGACCCGGTCCGGTCCCAGGACCCGGGTCAGTTCGTTGCGCAGGGTCTCCATGACGCCTCCTCGACCGGGCCGGCGGCCCTGGGTCGATCATGACAGCCGCGACCGCCAGCGGGAAGGAGGGGCCCGCGCACGGGACGAGGTCAGGCCTGGAGCTCCTCCTGGGCGGGACGTTCGGCACCCGGCTGCTCCTCGGCCCGGGCCAGCACCTTGACGAGGAGGGCGTCGAGGGTGTCGAGGTCGCCGTCGTCCATCGCGTCGAGGAAGATCGAGCGGACGGTGCGGACGTGCCCGGGCGCGGCCGCCTCGAGGGCCGCCCGGCCGGCCGGGGTGAGCCGCACGAAGGAGCCGCGCCCGTCCTCCGTGCAGTCCTCCTTGGCCACGAGACCGCGGTTGGACATCCGCCGCAGGTGGTGCGACAGCCGGCTGCGCTCCCAGTGCATCTGCTCGGCGAGGACGGAGATGCGCAGGCGCTCCCCCGGCGCCTCCGACAGCCAGACCAGCGTCTCGAAGTCCTGCATGGACAGGCCGCTGTCCCGCGACAGGGCGCGACCGAGCGCCGCCGGCAGCTCGGTCTGCACGCGCAGCCACCGGCGCCACAGCTGCTGCTCGCGGTCGTCCAACCAGGGAGTCTCGGCCTTCGTCATGACTCCACCCTACCAGTTGCTTGACGCGTCATCCATGATCGGGTAGTGTCGGTGACACATCAACAACAACCCTCTGCGAAAGGACCTCCCATGTCGGTCACCGAGCTCAACGGCACCTACACCATCGACCCGTCCCACTCCCGTGTCGGCTTCTCCACCCGCCACGCGATGGTCACCAAGGTCCGGGGCGCCTTCAACGAGGTCACCGGCCAGGCGACCACCGGCCCCAACCTGGAGGACGCCTCCGTGGAGGTCACCATCCAGACCGGCTCCGTGGACACCCGCAGCGCCGACCGGGACGGCCACCTGAAGTCGGCGGACTTCTTCGACGTCGAGCAGTACCCCGAGATGACCTTCCGCTCGACCGAGGTCACCGCCCCCGACGCCGAGACCCTGCGCGTCACCGGCGACCTGACCATCAAGGACGTGACCCGCCCGGTCACCGTCGACTTCGAGTACGCCGGTGCTGCCCAGGACCCGTTCGGCAACGACCGGGTCGGCTTCGAGGGGTCCACCGTCGTCAACCGCAAGGACTTCGGCCTCACCTGGAACGCCGCGCTCGAGACCGGTGGGGTCCTCGTCTCCGAGAAGGCCACCCTCGAGTTCGAGATCTCGCTCATCAAGGCGGCCTGACTCCACCCCCTCTCCCCGGGGATGTCCCCTGCCCCGGGTGAGCCGCACCCCCGCACCGGTCCGCCGGCGCGGGGGTGTCGTGCGTCAGGAGCGCGACGGCATACCCCCTCAGGAGCGGAACTGCGTGAAGTCCGCGGTCCTCGGGTCGGCGAACATCCGCTCGCCGGCGACCCGGCCGCGGCCGACCTGACCGGGTACGGGCCCCTGCCCGCCGACCTGGCCCGCGACCTGCTCACCCCCACCGACCCCCAGGACGACCCCCACGTCGACGACGAGGCCGGCGCCGGCCCCCAGGACGGCCCCGGCGAGGAGCAGAGGAGCACCGGGACGGCTCCCGTGCCGTGCCCGGCCGGAGGCCGGTGCACCGACGCAGCCTGCACCGCCGTCCACGGCGGCACACCCCCAGGACCACCCCTCGCGACCCCGCCGGCCGGTACGGCCAGCTCGACCCCGCCCACCGGCACCGCCGGCCCCGGGGAACGGGCCGTCCCGGACCCGGGCCTGGTCCGGGCGGCCAAGGTCTGGCTGCGCCGGCTCTACACCGACCCGGTCACCGGCACCCTGACCGTGCGCGACCCCCGCCGGCGGGCCTTCACCGGCAACCTGCGCGCCACCCTCATCGCCCGCGGCCGCTACTGCGCCACCCCCTGGTGCGGAGCCCCGATCCGCCACCTGGACCACATCACCCGCTACCGCCACGGCGGCACCACCACCACCGACAACGCCCGCGGCCTGTGCGCCCGCTGCAACCTGGCCCGCGAGCACCCCCGCCACGCCGACCCACCACCACAGTCCTACCAGGACCCACCACCGCTCCTGGACACCTTCCACGGCCGACCACCCACCACCGCACCACCACCCCGCACCCACCCCACCGACGACAGCGACCACGGCCAGGCCGACGACCAGGACGACCCCCTCCCACGCAGCGCCTGAGGGTCCGGCTCCCCGCGGTCTCGTGCCCCCGGGGGCCGGCAGGTCCAGCCCTCCTCAGGAGGAGAGGGAGGAGGACGACGCGTCGCCGGTTCGCGCCAGGGCCAGCGCCGCCAGGACTGACCTTGCCTTGGTCACCGTCTCCTCCAGCTCCTCCTGCGGGTCGGACAGGGCCGTGATCGCCCCGCCGACGCCGAAGGTCACGTCGCCGTCGTGCCAGGTGGCCGTCCGGATGACGATCGAGGTGTCCATGGAGCCGTCGAGGCCGATCCAGCCGACCGCGCCCGAGTACACCCCCCGTGCGGCCCCCTCCAGCCGGTCGATGATCTCCATCGTGCGCACCTTGGGCGCCCCGGTCATCGAGCCGCCGGGGAAGCAGGCACGCAGCACGTCCGTCGGCCCCATCCCGTCGACCAGCCGTCCCCGCACGGTCGAGACGAGCTGGTGCACCGTCGCATAGCTCTCCACGGTGAAGATCTCCGGCGCGTGCACGCTCCCCGGACGGCAGACCCGGTGCAGGTCGTTGCGCAGCAGGTCCACGATCATGAGGTTCTCCGCACGGTCCTTCTCCGCCGTCGCGAGGTCTGCGGCCAGCGCCGCGTCCTCGACCGGGTCGGCCGCGCGCGGGCGGGTCCCCTTGATCGGCCGCGCCTCGACGCCTCCGTCGGCGTCCACGGAGACGAACCGCTCCGGGGAGCATCCGAGCACGCTCACGTGCGGCGAGCGCAGCCACACGCCGTGGGGCACCGGGCTGACGCTCCTCATCGCGCGGTACAGCTCGGCCTCGCCCACCCCCGCGTCCGGCGCCGACCAGGTCGTCGTCAGGCAGATCTCGTAGGACTCCCCCCGCGCGATCTCCTCCTGGCAGCGGCGGATCAGGTCCAGGTAGGCCGCCGCGTCCTCCCGGGGTGCGGCCGGCACCGTCCCCGTCCCTGGAGCGACCTCCCCCGGGCCTCCCGGTCCTCGTCGCACGTCGGGACCCGGGCCCGCCACCGGCCGGGACCGCTCCACCACCCGTCGCACCTGCCCCACCCAGTCCCGCTGCTGCCGCGCCGGCGACCCCGACCCGTGAGCATCGTCCTCGAGCCACACCGCCCACACGTCGCCCGACGCGTGGTCGAGCACGACCCCCCGGTCGGCGAACAGCAGCCAGGCGTCCGGCCACGGCGACCGGTGCGCCGACGTCCCACCGGTCTCCGCCTTGAGCTCGTAGCCCAGGTAGCCGACGTAGCCCGGCCGCCACCCGAAGGGCACGTCCGGCACGGGCCCGACCAGCTCCCACCGGGAGAGCTCGGTGTCGACCCGGTCCAGGAGGAGCTCCCCCTCCCCCACCCGGTGGACCAGCTCGTGCGCCAACGGCCCCTCGCCGTCGACGACGACCGACCATCCGCTGCCGTCCGAGGCGTCCAGCCAGACCGACGTCGGCGCCTCTCCGACGAGCCCTTCCCGGAGGCGCCAGGGGTCCACCGGGCCGGGCACGCGGCATACCTCGACCCGCACGCGCCGCCCCCCGCCCGGGTCGGGGTGCGGCGCCAGCGCGTCCCCCACGGCCACGGTGCCGGCGTTCTGCCCGGCGGGCCCGAGCGGAACGCCCGCCAGCCGCAGGAAGTTGGCCAGGATCAGCCCGCCGTGCTCGGACAGGACCGACTCGGGGTGGAACTGCACGCCCCACTGCGGGGCGGAGGGGTCGGCGAGCGCCATGACCGACCCGTCGTCCAGGGCCCGCGCGGTGACCCGCAGGCCGGAGGACACGGGCTCGGCCACGTCGAGGGAGTGGTAGCGCACCACCCGCACAGGGTCGGGCACGCCCGCGAACAGCCCCGTCCCGTCGTGGGTGACCTCGCTGACGATGCCGTGCCGCGGCACCGCCATCTGCCGCACGACGTCCCCTGCGCGGTGCGCCATCCCCTGGTGGCCCAGGCACACGCCCAGCACGGGCACCTCCCGCTGCCGCAGCGCCAGCTCCGACAGACCCATGTCGGTCGCGACCTGGGGCCGCCCCGGCCCGGGACCCACGACGACCGCCGCGAAGCTCCTCAGGTCCTCGGCCGTGGCCGGGTGGTCGTGGCCCCACACCACGGGCGGCCGCCCGAGCACCCGGTGGAGCAGGTCGGCGACGTTGTAGGTGAAGCTGTCGACGTTGTCGACGAGCAGGACGGGCCGGTCCACGCGCCCGGCTCAGCCCCGCGGTCGGAGCCGGACGTGGGGCAGCGCCGGCGCGGGCAGGGAGTCCCCCGGGTAGTCGACCGCGCCGAACCTGCCGTCCTCGGCATGGCCGAGCTCGGCCTGCCACTGCTCGCGCGCCTCGACGACGTCGTCGTGGTTGCGGCCGACGAAGTTCCACCACATGACGATCTCCTCGCCGAACGGCGTGCCGCCCAGCAGCACCACCCGGGCGCCGTCGGCCCCGGCGGCCAGCTCGAGGGTGTCCCGGCCGGGGGGCAGGTGGAGCAGGTGCGCGGTCGGCACGTCCTCGTCGGCGACCCGCACCTCGCCGCGGTCCAGCAGCACCCCGTGCTCGAAGGTCGGGTCCAGGTCCAGCACCAGGGACGCGTGCGGGTGCAGCACGATCTCGGCCCCCAGCAGCGGGGAGTATGTCGTCACGGGGCTGACCGCCCGCGTGCCCGCCAGGCCCAGCTTCCCGAGGAAGACGCTGGCCACCGCCCCGTCCACCTCGACCGGCCCGGGGACGTGGTGGACGAAGGACGCCTCGACGTCGGCGTGCTCGGCCGGCAGCGCGGTCCACAGCTGCACGCCGTGCAGCACCGTCGTCGAGGACGTCGACACCTCGCTGTGGCACACCCCGTGGCCGGCGGTCATGAGGTTCAGCTCCCCCGGGACCACCATCGCGTGGACGCCGGTGCTGTCCCGGTGCTCGATCTCGCCCTGGAACAGCCAGGACACCGTCTGCAGGGCGGTGTGCGGGTGGGGCGGCACGACCATGCCGCCCGTGTCGGCGACGTCGTCCGGCCCGTAGTGGTCCACGAAGCACCACGCCCCCACCATCGTGCGTCCGCGGGCGGGCAGGGTGCGCCGCACCCGCATCGCCCGGGGACCGCCGAGCGGCACCTCCCGGGGCGGGACCAGCTCGGGCCGGTCGTGCGCCTCCTCGCCGCAGACCCGCTCCGGAGGGTCCTTCTCCAGGGTGCTCATCCCCCCAGTGTGGCAGGGCGCCTCCGCCCACGTGACCCACGTCATCCCGTCGTAGGTGGCCGCCGGAGGGAAGAATCCGGGTCGCCAGGGCGCTGTCCACCCCATGACTGCGCCCACGCCCACGCCCGCCTCGACCCACCGCGTCGTCGTCGTCGGCTCCGGCTTCGGCGGCCTGTTCGCCACCAAGGCCCTCGACGAGCCGGAGGTGGCCGTGACGATGGTCGCCCGCACCAGCCACCACCTCTTCCAGCCGCTGCTCTACCAGGTGGCCACCGGGATCCTGTCCGAGGGCGTGATCGCGCCCACGACCCGGGACGTGCTCGCCAGCCAGGACAACGTGCAGGTCATGCTGGGCGACGTCACCGGCATCGACCTCGAGGCACGCACCGTGACCGCCGGCACCGTGGGCCAGGAGACCGTCTACCCCTACGACAGCCTCATCGTCGCCGCCGGGGCCAACCAGTCGTGGTTCGGCAACGACAGCTTCGCCGAGTTCGCCCCCGGCATGAAGACCATCGACGACGCCCTGGAGCTGCGCGGCCGCATCTACGGCGCGTTCGAGATGGCCGAGGTGGCCGCCGCCGCCGGCCGGCACGACGCGGTCCGCCGGCTGCTGACCTTCGTCGTCGTCGGCGCCGGGCCGACGGGCGTGGAGATGGCCGGCCAGCTGGCCGAGCTCTCCCGCCGGACCCTGACCAAGGAGTTCCGCCACATCGAGCCCGGCTCGGCCCGGATCATCCTGCTCGACGCGGCGGACGCGGTCCTCAGCAGCTTCGGCCCGGGGCTGGCCACCCGCACGAAGCGGGACCTGGAGAAGGTCGGCGTCGAGGTCCGGCTCAACACCATGGTGGTGGACGTCGACGCCGGCGGGCTGGAGGTGCGCACCCCGGACGGCTCGACCGAGCGGATCGAGGCGACCACCAAGGTCTGGGCCGCCGGCGTGCAGGCCAACCCGTTGACGAGGACGCTGGCCGAGCAGTCCGGCGCCGAGCTGGACCGGGCCGGGCGCATCGCCGTCAACCCCGACCTCACCCTCCCGGGCCACCCCGAGGTCTACGCGGTCGGCGACATGGTGGCCCTCGAGGATGTCCCCGGCGTGGCCCAGGGCGCGATCCAGATGGGCCGGCACGCGGCCGACCAGGTCCTGCGCCGCCTGCGCGGGGAGGAGACGGGCCAGCCGTTCGAGTACTTCGACAAGGGCTCGATGGCCACGATCTCCCGCTTCCGCGCGGTGATGAAGCGCGGCCGGATCGAGCTGACCGGCGTGCCCGCGTGGGTGGCCTGGCTGGCGGTGCACCTCTTCTACATCATCGGCTTCAAGTCCCAGGTCACCACGCTCATGCACTGGGCCGTGAGCTTCGTCGGCCGGGACCGCTCCGAGCGCACCGTCACCGAGCAGCAGGTGCTGGCCCGGCTGGCGATGGAGTACCTCGGCGAGGACTTCCTGCGCACGTCCCTGCGCAAGGAGCCGGTGGAGCGCCGGACGCTGACCCGCCACCCGTCCGACGAGACGTCCGTCGACGAGGAGCCGGGCGGGCAGAGCTCCTAGGTCAGCCCTGCCCCGCCCCGCCCGGCCGCAGGACCATGGGCAGGTGCGGGATCCCGTCCTCGACGAAGTCGGGGCCGGACCGCACGAACCCGAACCGGGCGTACCACCCCTCCAGGTAGGTCTGCGCGTCGAGGACCACCTGGGCCTGCCCGGACCGGCGCAGCGCCGCCCGGACGAGCGCGTCGGCATACCCCTGCCCCCGGTGTCCCCGCACGGTGGCGACGCGCCCGATCCGGCGGGTGCCGCCCTCGTCGGTGAGCAGCCGCAGGGTCGCCACCGGGGTGCCCCCGACCTCCACCCACAGGTGCTCGGTCGTGGCGTCCGCGTCACGGCCGTCCAGCTCGGGGTAGGCGCACTCCTGCTCGACGACGAAGACGTCCACCCGCAGACGGAGCAGGTCGTGCAGGGTGGTCGGGTCGAGGTCGCGCAGGCGGGCGGCGCGCACGTCGGGAGCCATGCAGGGAGGGTATGCCGTCGCGCCAGGGGCGGGCGCGGCCTACCGTGGCTGCCATGCCGATCGAGCCCGTCGACGCCCTGCGCCGGATCGCCTACCTGCTGGAGCGGCACCGCGAGTCCACCTACCGGGTCGAGGCCTACCGCACGGCGGCCGCGGCGATCCTGCCGCTCGGCGAGGACGAGGTGCGCCGCCGGGTCCGGGAGGGCACGCTCCGCGAGCTGCCCGGGGTCGGGGCCTCCACGTCGGCCGTGGTCGAGCAGGCCGTCACCGGGGCGGTGCCCGACAAGCTCGCCGAGCTGGAGCGCACGCACGGCGGCCCGCTGGTCGAGGGCGGCGAGGCGCTGCGGGCCCGGCTGCGGGGCGACCTGCACACGCACTCGTCGTGGTCCGACGGCGGCTCCCCGGTCGAGGAGATGGTGGCCTCGGCGATGGAGGCGGGGCACGAGTATCTCGCGCTGACCGACCACTCCCCCCGGCTGACGGTGGCCAACGGCCTGTCCGCGGCCCGCCTGCGGCGCCAGCTCGAGGTCGTCGACGCGGTCAACGCGCACACGGGCGCCTCGTTCACCCTCCTCAAGGGCATCGAGGTGGACATCCTCGACGACGGGGAGCTCGACCAGGACCGCGACCTGCTGGCCCGGCTCGACGTCCGGGTCGCCTCCGTGCACTCCAAGCTGCGGATGGAGCGGGCGGCGATGACCCGCCGGATGGTCGCCGCCGTCCGTGACCCGCTGACGAGCGTGCTCGGGCACTGCACCGGGCGGCGGGTGATGCCGCGGGCCGGCGACCGGGGCGGGGAGGGGCGCAGCGGCGGGCGCACCAGGCCGCCGAGCGAGTTCGACGCCGAGGCCGTGTTCACCGCGTGCGTCGAGTCCGGGACCGCGGTGGAGATCAACTCCCGGCCCGAACGGCAGGACCCGCCCGACGAGCTGATCACGCTGGCGCTGGAGCTGGGCTGCCTGTTCGCGGTCAGCACCGACGCGCACGCCCCCGGCCAGCTCGACTTCCTGGCCTACGGGTGCGAACGGGCGCAGCGCCTGGGCGTGCCGGTCGAGCGCGTGGTCAACACCTGGCCGGTGGACCGTCTGGTGGACTGGGCCCGCCCCTGACGGAATGCCGCCCCGGGGTCCGCCTGTTGGCCCTGACATGCGTATCGCACTCGTCGGAGCCCATGGCCACATCGCCCGCCTCGCCGGACCCCTGCTCCAGCAGGCCGGCCACACCGTCAGCGGGATCGTCCGCAACCCCGACCACGAGACCGACGTCCGCGAGGCCGGCATGGAGCCGGTCGTCGCCGACGTGGAGCAGCTCGACGTCGGCGGCCTCACCCGCCTCCTCGACGGGCACGACCTCGTCGTCTGGTCCGCCGGGGCCGGCGGCGGCAACCCCGAGCGCACGCTGGCCGTCGACCGGGACGCGGCGATCCGCTCGATGGACGCCGCCCAGGCGGCCGGCGCCGAGCGCTACGTCATGGTGTCCTACGCCGGTTCCCGCCCCGACCACGGTGTGCCGCAGGACAACCCGTTCGCCACCTACGCCGACGCCAAGGCCGCCGCCGACATGCACCTGCGCGAGAGCTCCCTGGGATGGACGATCCTCGGCCCGAGCCGCCTGACCGACGACCCCGGCACGGGGGCGGTCGAGCTCGTCACGGCCGACGGCTCCGGGCGGCCCGCCGAGGGGTTCGAGGGTGGCGAGGTGCCCCGGGCCGACGTGGCCGCCGTCCTCGCCGCGGTCGTCGAGCGGCCCCGGCTGGCGGGCACCACGCTGGTGTTCAACGGTGGCGACGTCCCCGTGGACGCGGCCCTGGACACGGTCCTCGACGGCCGGCCGGACGCCTGACGGGACCCTGGCCGCACCGCATTTTGGCGTCCGGCCCGGCATCCCGTATGCTCTCTCACTGTCCTCAACGGAACCGAGCAGGGCTTCTGAGCGAGGGACCGGGCAGGACGGGTCCCCATCGTCTAGTGGCCTAGGACCCCGCCCTTTCACGGCGGTAACACGGGTTCGAATCCCGTTGGGGATGCACAGGTCTCGTCCTGTTACGAGGCCCCGTGGCGCAGTTGGTTAGCGCGCCGCCCTGTCACGGCGGAGGTCGCGGGTTCGAGTCCCGTCGGGGTCGCAGAGAGTGCGGCGTGGCTCCTGGTCCAAGGACCGGGGGTCACGCCGGTGCACTACTCGGGCCAGGTAGCTCAGTTGGTACGAGCGTCCGACTGAAAATCGGAAGGTCGGCGGTTCGACCCCGCCCCTGGCCACGGCGACAAGCCGCGGGGCGCCCCTGAGACCCCCGCGGCTTTCGCGCGTCCGGGGCCGGTGACGACGCCCGGCGCGTCCGGTGACGACACCCCGGCATGATGTGATTTAGCGCACGTGGGCCTTGCCCAATTGCATCCCCACCCGCCCCTGTGGTGAAGTAAGGGTTGCCTTGCCTCAACGATGTTGCGCAAGCAGACCCTGTCGCATCACACCTCGGGAGACCCGATGACCCTCCGCGCACCGCGCACCGTCGCCACCCTCGCCGCCCTCGCCGCGCTCGGCCTCACCGCCTGCGGCTCCGACGCCGAGGAGCCCGCCGGGTCCGACGCCACCGGCACGGACGGCGCCGACGGCACCGACGGCACGACCGAGGACGCCGCCGCGAGCGCCCCCGCCGAGGGTGACGGGACGGTCACCCTCTACAGCGGCCGCAACGAGGACCTGGTCCAGCCCGTCCTCGACGCCTTCACGGACGAGACCGGGATCGAGGTCGAGGTCCGCTACGCCGACACCGCCGCGATGGCCGCCCAGATCCTGGAGGAGGGCGACAACTCCCCGGCCGAGGCCTTCCTCGCCCAGGACGCCGGCGCCCTCGGGGCCGTCGCCAAGGAGGGGCGTCTGCTCGAGCTGCCGCAGGAGACCCTCGACCTGGTGCCGGAGACCTACCGCTCCCAGGACGGCGACTGGGTCGGCCTCACCGGCCGGGCCCGGGTGCTGGTCTACAACAAGGACGCCGTCGCCGAGGACGAGCTGCCCAGCTCGGTCCAGGAGCTGACCGAGGACGAGTGGGCCGGCCGCGTGGGCATCGCCCCGACCAACGCCAGCTTCCAGTCCTTCGTCACCGCGATGCGGGTCCAGGAGGGCGACGAAACCGCCCGGCAGTGGCTCACCGACATGGCCGCCAACGACCCGCAGGTCCGGGAGAAGAACGGCATTATCGTCGCCGACGTCGACTCCGGCGCGATCGACACCGGCCTGGTCAACCACTACTACCTCTACGAGCTCGCCGAGGAGCAGGGCGTGCCGGCCGAGGAGCTCTCCGCCGCGCTGCACTTCTTCCCCGACGGCGACACCGGTGCCCTCGTCAACATCTCCGGCATCGGCCTGGTCGACGAGCAGCCGGACGGCGAGGCCCAGGCGCTCGTGGACTACCTGCTCTCCGAGGCGGGGCAGACCTACTTCGTGGAGAACACCCACGAGTACCCCATGGTCGAGGGCGTCGAGCCCGACGCCTCGCTGCCCCCGCTGGACAGCCTGGACGTGCCGGACATCGACCTCAACGACCTCGACGACCTCCAGACGACGATCGAGATGATCTCCGAGGCAGGCTTGCTCTGACCCGACGACCGCACCCAGCGCTCACCGCCGGGGCCCTCGTGGCCACGGCGGTGGCGCTCATCCCCCTGGGCTACCTGCTGCTGCGGACGGCCCAGGGGGGCCTGTCGTCCTGGTGGGACACGGTCGTCACCCCCCGCACCGCCACGCTGGCGAGCACCTCCCTGCTGCTCGCCGCCGTGGTCACCCTCGCCTGCCTGGCCATCGGGGTGGCCGGTGCGTGGCTGGTCACCCGCTCCGACGTCCCCGGCCGACGGCTCCTCGCCGTCCTGCTGGCCCTGCCCCTCGCGGTGCCCAGCTACGTCGCGGCCTTCACCTGGGTCTCGGTGGCCGACCTGTGGTCCGCCGACCCCGGGACCCGGTTCGAGGGATTCACCGCCGCCGCCGTGGTGCTGACCCTCTACACCTACCCCTACGTCTACCTGCCCGTCGCCGCGGCGCTCGTGCGCGTGGACCCCGGCCAGGAGGAGGTCGCCCGGTCGCTGGGCCGCGGCCCCTGGAGCACCCTGACCACGGTCACCCTGCCGCAGGTGCGCCCCGCGATCGCCGGCGGCGCGCTGCTCGCCTCCCTCTACGTGCTGGCCGACTTCGGGGCCGTGTCCATCCTGCGGGTGGACACCTTCACCCGGGCGATCTTCACCGCGTTCAACGCCGGCTTCAACCGGACGATGGCGCTGACCCTCGCCACCCTCCTCGTGCTCATCACCCTGGTCATCCTGTGGGGCGAGGGCCGCACCCGCCGGGCGGGGGCTCGGTTCTCCTCCCCGCGGGTCGTGCGCCCGGCCCGCGCCCTCCACCTGGGGGTATGGCGCTGGCCCGCCCTGGCAGGTCTGGTCGCCGTGGTCCTCGCTGCCCTGGGCGTGCCCGCCCTGTCCCTGGTCCGGTGGATCGGCGACGGCACCTCGGGCTCCCAGGCGTGGGAGCGGCTCGGGGAGGCCGCGGTCGGGTCCTTGACCGCCGCCGGGGCCGGGGCGCTGCTGACCATGGCCCTCGCCCTGCCCGTGGGCATCCTCGCCGCCCGGCACCCGGGGCGCCTGTCCGCGGCCCTGGAGCGGGCGGCATACCTGGCCCACTCCCTGCCGGGCGTCGTCGTCGGCCTGTCGCTGGTGTTCTTCGGCGTCACCGTGGCGCTGCCGTTCTACCAGACGACCTGGCTGCTGGCGCTGGCCTACGCCACCCTCTTCCTGCCGCTGGGCGTCAGCGCCGTGGCCTCGGCGGCCGGCCAGGCGCCGCCCTCGCTGGAGGAGGCCGCCCAGGCGCTGGGCACCAGCCCGGCGGCGGTGTTCCGCCGGGTCACCCTGCCGCTGACCCTGCCGGGGATCGGCGCGGGCGCGGCGCTGGTGTTCCTCACCGCGATGAAGGAGCTGCCGGCGACCCTGCTGCTGCGACCCACCGGCACCGAGACCCTGGCGACCAGGCTGTGGAGCGCCACGGCGATCGGCCGCTACGCCGAGGCTGCCCCCTACGCCCTCGTCCTCGTGGCGCTGGCGGCGATCCCGACCTGGCTGATCACCCGGCGCAGCGGCATCCTGCCGGCGGCCGCGGCCGACGGGCCGGCCGTCGAGGTGGCCGAGCTCGAGGAGCCCGAGGTCGATCTCGTGAGAGGCATGCAACCATGAACCTGACCATGACGACGTCCACCACCCGTAAGCCGACGCAGGCCCGCGCGGCCGCGCACGCCGTCGAGATCGTGGGCGTGAGCAAGCGGTTCGGCGACGTCACGGCCCTGGACGAGGTCTCCCTGCAGCTGGACTCCGGCGAGTTCCTCGCCGTCCTCGGCCCGTCGGGTTGCGGCAAGACGACGCTGCTGCGCTGCATGGCCGGCTTCGAGCGGATCGACAGCGGGCGGATCGCCCTCGACGGCCGGGCGGTCGCCCTGCCGGGGATCCACCTGCCTCCCCACCGTCGCCAGGTCGCCGTCGTCCCCCAGGAGGGGGCGCTCTTCCCGCACCTGTCGGTGGCCGAGAACGTCGGCTTCGGCCTGTCCCGCCGCGACCGCCACCGGTCCGCCCGGATCGCCGAGTGCCTCGAGCTGGTCGGCCTCGGCGGGCTGGGGGCCCGCATGCCGCACGAGCTCTCGGGCGGTCAGCAGCAGCGCGTCGCCCTGGCCCGGGCCCTGGCGCCGCGGCCGCCGCTCGTGCTGCTCGACGAGCCGTTCAGCGCCCTCGACGCCTCGCTGCGGGTCGACCTGCGCCGCGACGTGCGCCGCGCCCTGCACGAGGACGGCGCCACCGCCATCCTCGTGACCCACGACCAGGCCGAGGCGCTGTCCATGGCCGACCGGGTCGCGGTCATGCGCGACGGCCGGGTCCGTCAGGTCGGCACGCCGGAGGAGGTCTACGGCACCCCGGTCGACGCCTGGGTCGCCTCCTTCGTCGGCGAGGCCGACCTGGTCGACCTCGTCGACGAGACCGCCACCGAGGTCCGCACCCCGCTGGGCCGGGTCGAGGTGCTGCCCGGCGTGCCCGGGGCCACCCGGGTCGTGGTCCGTCCCGAGCAGGTCCAGCTGGCCCCCGCCGACGACCCCGCCCGACCGGCGCCGGAGGGGTCCGTCCGCGCTCGGGTCACGACGGTCGACTTCCACGGGCACGACGCCCTCGTGACCCTCGAGCTCGCCGGCGGGCTCACCGCCCAGGCGCGCACCGGGGCCTTCCCCCCTGCCGTGGGGGACACCGTCGACGCCTGGGTGGAGGGGCCCTGCCGGGCGGTGCCCGGGGCGGAGACGTGAGCGGCCCGGCCGCCCCACGGGCCGGCTCGCGGTCCGCCCAGCGGGTCGGCCCGGTCAAGGCGCTGGCCCGGGACCCCCGGGTGCTGCGCGTCGGGATGAACGCCTGGCCGCCCTTCCTCTTCTCCGGGATCCACGTGCAGCACATCGCCGAGGACTTTCGCGAGGTCGCCGTCCGGCTGCGGCACACGCCGCTGACCAGCAACTACGTCGGCACCCAGTTCGGCGGGTCCATCTTCGCGATGTGCGACCCGTTCTGGATGCTCATGGTCATGCGCAACCTCGGCCGGGGCTACGTCGTGTGGGACCGGGCGGCCGAGGTCGAGTTCCTCGCCCCGGGCCGTGGGCCGGTGGGCACCACCTTCCACCTGACGCAGGAGGTGCTCGACGAGCTGCAGGTGCGGGCGGACGACGGCGACCGGGTGCTGCGCTGGTTCGACAACGAGGTCGTCGCGGACGACGGGACCCTCGTCGCGCGGGTCCGCAAGCAGGTCTACGTCCGGCGAGCCAGGGGCTAGGCCCCCTCGACCGTGAGCCGGGCCACGTCGGCCACGACGGCGGCCAGGTGCCCGGTCCGGCGCAGGACCTCCCGCTGCCGCGTGGCCTCGCCCCCCTGCCGGAGGACCCGGCCCATCCCCTCCTCCACCAGGGCCAGGTCCCCGGTCTCCACCAGCGCGGGACGCACGAAGGTGACCAGGTCGCCCATCACCCGGCCCGCCGGCGCGAGCCGGCCGGTGGCCGGGTGCACGAGGTGGCCGGTGAGCCCGGCCCGCGAGGCCTGCCAGGTCGCGGCCCGCAGGGTCGTCGTCCCGGCCAGCGGACGGTCCCGCACCGCGGCACCGTCCACAGTGCTCCCGTGCGCGGCCACGGTCTCCACGAGGGCCCGGACCAGGACGGCGAGCAGCACGGTCACCCGCACGTCCGGGCAGACGTCGGCGACGCGGACCTCCACCGTCGACTGGTGGTGGGACAGCCGGGCGTCCAGGTAGAGACTGCCCCGGTCGAGGATCACCCCGGTGTCCAGCAGTCCGTCGACGAGGGCCCGGTAGCCCTCGGCCGTGCCGACGATCGGCGGCGGCCCCCCGGAGGGCCAGCGGGCCATGAGCTGCCAGCGGTAGCTGGCGTAGCCGGTCTCCTCCCCGCCGGCGAACGGCGACCCGGCGGACAGGGCCAGCAGGGCCGGCAGCCACTCCCGGACCCCGTCGAGCACGACCGCCCCCTCGTCCTCGTCGGCCACCTCGACGTGGACGTGGCAGGCGCAGGTCAGGTGCTGACGGGCCAGGGCGCCGTAGGCCTCGAGGATCCGCCCGTAGCGCTCGACCGGCCGGACGACCCCGCGCGTCGGTAGGGGTGAGGTGCTCAGCCCGGCAGGGACCGCCCCCCGGTCGCCCGCCCTGGCGGCGACCTCCGCCCGGGAGCCGAGCAGGTCGGCGCGCAGGGCCTGCGACGTCGCGTGGGGACGGGTGCGCGTCTCGATCATCTGCTCGAGGAACTCCCCGGTGATCTGGTCGTCGCTCTCCCGCAGGATCTCCCCGGCGACGGGCACCAGCTCGCCGGTGCGCACGTCGACCAGGAGCAGCTCCTCCTCCACGCCGACGGTGCGCATCCGCCCAGTCTCCCCCTAGGGCGCCCCCACCGCGTGCCGAAGCAGCCCGTGCAGGGTGACCAGCCCGTCGCGGGAGAGCACCGACTCGGCATGGCCCTGGATGGTGGCCACCCCCCGCCCGCGCAGCGCCACGACGCCCTGGCCGTCCTCGTGCAGGGCCGTCTCGAGCTCCCGCCCGGCCAGCACCGGAGCCGCTGCCGAGGGGCGGGCGACGAAGGTGTTGTAGAACCCGACGAGCCGGCGCACCCCCCACAGGTCGACGGGCAGCTGCACCCCCTGGTTGGGCCGGTCCAGCGCCGAGATCTCCAGGCCGGCCAGGTCGCACAGCACCTGGTGGGACAGGCACACGGCCAGCAGCGGCCGGTCGGCCTCGAGCCGGGCCAGGGCCAACGCGCGCAGGCGGGCGATGCGCGGGTCGCGCCGCCGCGTGGGGTCGCCCGGCCCGGGACCGAGCAGCAGCAGGTCCACCTCCGGGTCCAGCACGTCCGCCACCTGCACGTCCTCCCACCGTCGGACGGTGGCGACCATCCCGACGTGGCGGACCATGTGGGCCAGCATCTGGGTCCAGGTGTCCTCGGCGTCGACGACGAGCACCCGCCGGCCCGCGAGGTCGGGGTCCGGGCGCACCTCCTGCGGCGAGAGCCAGAACGGCGAGAGGGTCTCGTTGCGCGCGGCCAGGGCCTCGGCGACGCCGGGCAGGGAGGCGAGCTGCACGGCATACCCCTCGCCCCGGCGCTCCCGCAGCCCGAGCGCGGCGAGCATGCCGCGCGCCTTGGCGCTGGTCTCCTCGACCTCCGAGCGCGGGTCGGAGTGCCGCACGAGGGTGGCGCCGGCGCTGACGGTGATCGCGCCCGCGTCGTCGACGTGGGCGGTGCGGATGAGGATCGGGGCGTCCAGCCGCTCCCCGCCCTCCTCGTCGAGGTCCACGAGGGCCAGCACCCCGGAGTAGTAGCCGCGGCCGCCGGGCTCGTGCCGGCGGATCACGCTGCAGGCGTTCTCCATCGGCGAGCCGGTCACCGTCGGCGCGAACATGGTGGCGCGCAGCACGTCCCGCACGTCGGCCTCGCTGGAGCCGTCGAGGAGGTACTCGGTGTGCGTCAGGTGGGCCATCTGCTTGAGCAGCGGGCCGGTGATCCGGCCGCCGTCGGAGCAGATCTGGGCCATCATCTTCATCTCCTCGTCGACCACCATGAAGAGCTCCTCGGTCTCCTTGGTGTCCTGGACGAAGTCGGTGAAGGCGGCCGTCACCACGCTGCCGTCGGGGTCGGCGCCGCGAGGATGCCGGAAGGTGCCCGAGATGGGGTTCATCCACACCCGGCCGTCCTTGACGCTGACGTGCCGCTCGGGGGTGGCGCCGACGAGGGTGTGGCCGGGGGTGTGCACCGCGAAGGTCCAGTAGGCGCCCCGCTCGTCGGTCAGCAGCGTCCGCAGCCAGGTCAGCGCCGCCAGCGCCGGGTCGGTCCCGGTGCGGCACAGCACGTCCCGGCGGATGACGAAGTTGGCGCCCTCGCCGGTGCCGATCTCCTCGGTGATGACCCGCTCGACGATCCGGGCGTAGTCGTCGTCGGAGACGCTGAAGCGCTCGTCGGTCACCTCGACGGGGACCGTGGGCAGCGCGGCGACGAGCTCGTCCACGGGCAGGTGCTGGTATGCCGTGGGGCCGGCCGGGCGCAGCACGCGCAGCGGGGTGCCGTCGTCGTGGGCGGCGAAGCCGCGCTCGGTGATCTGCCGGTAGGGCACGAGCGCCAGCACGGGCTCGCCCTCACGCGGCCGGGGCAGGTCGGCCAGACGGGAGAGGTCGACGACGTCGCCGACGATCACCTCGGCCCCCTGCTGGCCCTCGCGCCGCAGGACCGCCCAGGACTGGCCGGCGGGGTCGGCGAGGATCTGGTCGAGGGGGCGGGATGGCATACCGGTCATCCTCCCATCCCGGGGCGTCTCGGCCTGCGCGACCGCGGCCGGTCGTCGCCCGTGCCGGGGACCACGACCGGCCGCGTCGTCTCAGCGCGTGACCGCACCCTCCGAGGCGGACCCGACGAGCCGGACGTACTTGCCCAGCACGCCGCGGCGGGCCCGCTCGGGCGGCTCCGGCGGGGTCCAGGCCGCCCGGCGCCGCTCCAGCTCGGCCGGCTCGACCTCCAGGTCGAGCCGGCCCTGCGCCACGTCGAGGACGATCGGGTCGCCGTCCTGCACCAGCGCGACCGGGCCGCCGTCGGTGGCCTCCGGGGCGATGTGGCCCACGCACAGGCCGGTCGTGCCGCCGGAGAAGCGGCCGTCGGTGACGAGCAGGACGTCCTTGCCGAGCCCGGCGCCCTTGATGGCCCCGGTGATCGCGAGCATCTCGCGCATCCCCGGACCGCCCTTGGGCCCCTCGTAGCGGATGACCACGACGTCGCCGGCCGAGATGGTGCCGGCCTCGAGGGCGTCCATCGCGGCCCGTTCCCCGTCGAAGACGCGGGCGGTGCCGCGGAAGACGTCGGAGTCGAAGCCGGCCGACTTCACGACGGCTCCTCCGGGGGCCAGCGACCCCTGCAGGATCGTCAGCCCGCCGGTGGCGTGGATCGGGTTGTCCATCGTCCGCAGGACCGTCCCGTCCAGCGGCGGGGCGCCGAGCTCGCGCAGGTTCTCGGCCACCGTCCTCCCGGTCACCGTCATCGCGTCGCCGTGCAGCAGGCCCGCGTCGAGCAGGGCCTGCATGACAACCGGGATGCCGCCGATCCGGTCGATGTCGACCATGACGTGCTGGCCGAACGGCTTGACGTCCGCCAGGTGCGGGACCTTGGCCCCGATCCGGCGGAAGTCGTCCAGGGTGAGCGGCACCTCGGCCTCGCTGGCGATGGCCAGCAGGTGCAGCACCGCGTTCGTCGAGCCGCCGAAGGCCATCGTCACCGCGATCGCGTTCTCGAACGCCTCCCGGGTGAGGATCTGCCGCGCCGTCAGCCCGGTGCGCAGCATGTTCACCACGGCCTCCCCGGACCGGCGGGCGAACCCGTCCCGGCGCCGGTCCGTAGCGGGCGGCGCCGCCGACCCGGGCAGCGACATGCCGAGGGCCTCGGCCGCCGCCGCCATCGTGTTGGCCGTGTAGAACCCGCCGCAGGCGCCCTCGCCGGGGCAGATCGCCCGCTCGATGGCGTCGACGTCCTCGCGCGACATCAGCCCGGCGGCACAGGCCCCGACCGCCTCGAAGGCATCGATGATCGTCACCTCCCGCTCCGAGCCGTCCGAGAGCCGGGCCCGCCCGGGCAGGATCGACCCGGCGTAGACGAACACCGAGGCCAGGTCGAGACGCGCGGCGGCCATGAGCATCCCCGGCAGGGACTTGTCGCAGCCGGCGAGCAGGACCGACCCGTCGAGCCGTTCGGCCGACATCACCGTCTCGACCGAGTCGGCGATGATCTCCCGGGACACCAGGGAGTAGTGCATCCCCTCGTGCCCCATCGAGATGCCGTCGGAGACCGAGATCGTGCCGAACTCCAGCGGGTAGCCGCCGGCGGCGTGCACCCCGTCCTTGACCGCCTTGGCGAGCCGGTCCAGGGACAGGTTGCACGGCGTGATCTCGTTCCAGCTGCTGGCCACGCCGACCTGGGGCTTGACCCAGTCGTCGTCGCCCATGCCGACGGCCCGGAGCATGCCGCGCGCGGCGGTCTTCTCGAGGCCGTCGGTGACGTCCCGGGAGCGGGGCTTGGGGTCGACCCCCGGCGTGCCGGTCGTGCTGGACGGCTCAGTCACGCGCGGCCGACCCCTCGACGTAGTCGCTGTCGTGCGACTTGACCCAGGCCATCATCCCGCGCAGCTCCTTGCCGGTGGCCTCGATCGGGTGCTGGGCGCCCTTCTCGCGCAGCGCCTTGAACTCCGGCGCGCCGGCGTCCTGGTCCTTGATGAACCGGTCCGCGAACGACCCGTTGCGGATGTCCTCGAGGACGGCCTTCATGTTCTCCTTCACGCGGCTGTCGATGACGCGCGGCCCGGAGACGTAGTCGCCGTACTCCGCGGTGTCCGAGATCGACCAGCGCTGCTTGGCGATGCCGCCCTCGTACATGAGGTCGACGATGAGCTTGAGCTCGTGCAGGCACTCGAAGTAGGCCACCTCCGGCTGGTAGCCGGCCTCGGTGAGCGTCTCGAAGCCGTACATGACCAGCTGGCTCATCCCGCCGCAGAGCACCGACTGCTCGCCGAAGAGGTCGGTCTCGGTCTCCTCGGTGAAGGTCGTCTCGATGCCGCCGGCACGCAGGCCGCCGATCGCCGAGGCGTAGGACAGCGCCAGCGCCTTGGCGCCGCCGGTCGCGTCCTGCTCCACCGCCACGAGCACCGGCACGCCGCGCCCGTCGACGTACTCCCGGCGGACCAGGTGCCCCGGGCCCTTCGGCGCCACCATGCACACGTCCACGCCGGCCGGGGGCTTGATGTAGCCGAACCGGATGTTGAAGCCGTGGCTGAAGAACAACGCCTTGCCGTCGGACAGGTGCGGCTCGACCGCCTCGGCGTAGAGGTGGCGCTGCACGTGGTCGGGGACGAGCACCATGATGACGTCGGCCTCGGCGCAGGCCTCCGCCGGCGTCATCACCGACAGGCCCTCGGCCTGCGCCTTGGCCCGGCTCGAGCTGCCCTCGGCGAGCCCGACCCGGACGTCGACGCCGGAGTCCCGCAGCGACAGCGCGTGCGCGTGCCCCTGGCTGCCGTAGCCGAGCACGGCGACCTTCCGGCCCTGGATGATGGACAGGTCGGCGTCGTCGTCGTAGTACATGGTGGCCATCGGCGTGTTCTCTCCTGTGGTGGTGGGGGGGGTGGTGCGGGGTGTGGGGTCTGGCTGAGGGTATGCGGCGGGGCCGGCTCAGAAGGCGGCGGCCGCCATCGCGCCCACCGGGCGCGGACCGTTGTCGTTGATCTCCCACAGCTGGGTGCGGATGGCGTCGGCGTCGTCCAGCTCCTGGATGTGGATGACCTCGACCAGCTTGTCGAGCTGGCTGGTGACCTTGTGCAGCTGCTCGGCGTTGACGTTGACCACGATGGTCATCCGGGAGACCTTGTTGTCCTCGGTCGGGCCGACGACCAGGTGGTCGATGTTGAAGTTGCGACGGGCGAACAGGACCGAGACCCGGGCGAGGACGCCGGGGTTGTTCTCGACCAGGACGGACAGGGCGTGGCGGTTGCGGTCGGGTCGCATGGGAGTGCCTTTCGTGGTGGTGCCGGAGCGGCGGGGGAGGGTGGAGGGAGAGGGTCGGTGGGCCTCGGGGGCCGTGGGGACCTCGCGGTCGGGGAGCGGGTAGTCGTGGAGCAGGGTCATCACTCGTCCTCGCCGAAGTCGGGGGTCAGGTCGCGGGCGTGCTGGATGGCGTCGTTGCTCGTGCCGGCGGGGACCATCGGCCAGACCATCGAGTCCTTGCTGACCCGGAAGTCCACGACGACGGGCTGGCCGTCGACGGCCATCGCCTGCTCGATCGTGCGGTCGACGTCCTCGCGGGTGTCGCAGCGCAGCCCGACGCAGCCGTAGGCCTGGGCCAGGGTGGTGAAGTCCGGGATCTGCGCCGACGGCAGCTGGGAGGCGCTGAACCGCTCGGAGTAGAACAGCGCCTGCCACTGCTTGACCATCCCCAGGGCCGCGTTGTTGATGATGGCGACCTTGATGGGGATGCCCTCGACCGCGCAGGTGGCCAGCTCCTGGTTGGTCATCTGGAAGCAGCCGTCGCCGTCGATCGCCCACACCGTGCTGCCGGGCATGGCGACCTTGGCGCCCATCGCGGCGGGCACGGCATACCCCATCGTCCCCAGCCCGCCGGAGTTGAGCCAGCGGCGCGGCTGCTCGTAACCGATGAACTGGCTGGCCCACATCTGGTGCTGCCCGACGCCGGAGGCGAAGATCGCGTCCGGGCCGGCGAGGACGCCGAGCCGCTCGATGACGTACTGGGGCGCCAGGGCGCCGTCGCTGGGCTCGTCGTAGCCCAGCGGGTAGCGGCTCTTCCACCCGCGGCAGCGGGCGTTCCACGCCGCGTAGTCGTAGGTGGCGCCCTCGGCGGTGCGGCGGGTCCACTCGGTGATGAGCAGCTGGATGGTCGAGCGCGCGTCACCCAGCAGGCCGACCTCGGTGGGGAAGTTCTTGCCGATCTCGGCCGGGTCGATGTCGGCGTGCACGATCTTCGCGCCGGGGGCGAAGGAGTCCTTGGCCCCGGTGACCCGGTCGTCGAACCGGGCGCCCAGGCTGACGATGAGGTCGGACTTCTGCAGGGCGGCGACGGCGGAGACCGTCCCGTGCATCCCGGGCATCCCCATGTGCTGGGGGTGGCTGTCGGGGAAGGCGCCGCGGGCCATGAGCGTGGTGACCACCGGCATCCCGGTCAGCTCGGCCAGGGCGCGCACCTGCTCGTGCGCCTCCGCCCGGATGCAGCCGCCGCCGACGTAGAGGACCGGGCGCCGCGCGGTGAGCATCAGCTCGACGGCGTCGCGCACCTCCTGCGGCGCCGGGGCCGAGGCGGGCCGGTAGCCGGGCATCGGCAGCTGGCGCAGCTCGTCGGTGGCGTGGGCGGTCAGGGCGTCCTTGGTGATGTCGACCAGGACCGGGCCGGGCCGGCCGCTGGCCGCCAGGTGGAAGGCCGAGGCGATCGTCGCGGCGATCTCGTCGGGCCGGGTGACGAAGAAGGAGTGCTTGGTCACCGGCATCGAGATCGAGCGGATGTCGGCCTCCTGGAAGGCGTCCGAGCCGATCGCGGTGCTGGCGACGTTGCCGGTGATGGCCACGATCGGCACCGAGTCCATGTTGGCGTCGGCCAGCGGGGTGACCAGGTTGGTCGCCCCCGGCCCGCTCGTGGCCAGGCACACGCCCACCTTCCCGGTCGCGGCTGCATACCCTTGCGCGGCGTGGCCGGCGCCCTGCTCGTGGCGGACGAGGATGTGCCGGATGCCCTCGGCCTCGTAGAGGGCGTCGTAGAGGGGCAGCACCGCCCCGCCGGGAAGTCCGAAGATGTGCTCCACCCCGACCCGCCGGAGGGTGTCGACGAGCTGCTCCGCGCCGGTGCGGGGGGTGCCGTCCGCCGACCGCCCGCCGGTGCTGCCGGGGGCGGTCACGGTCGCGCCGTCGGTGATGCTGTCGCTGCTCACGGGGGTGGCGGTCATCGTCCTGTGTCCTGACTACGAGGGGTGCTGGGGAGGGTCGGAGGGTGGTCGGGCAACAAAAAACCCCTCGGCCCGGAGGGCTGACGAGGGGAGGACGCGGCGCGGTCTGGGTTCAGGCCGTGGCGCGTCCCTGGCTAATAAGTACGAGAGCGAAGTGCTGCATGGGCGCAACTCTGACCCATCGCTGCCCCGACGTCAACCCTCTGGATGGATATGTGACCGAGCGCACAGGTATGCAGTCGCGCTGTCGCCAGCGCGGGCGACCGGTTCCCGTCGCTATCGATATGACGTTGACATGTCGACACCGCGGGTCGACGATGGAGGCATGACACCGCGACGTGGGGGCTTCGACCCCGAGCAGTTCTTCGGCCCCGAGGGCCCGTTCGGTCCGCGGGGACCGATGGGCCCGGGGGGCATCTTCGGTCCGCAGGGACCGTTCGGCACGGGCGGCTGGCCCGGCGTGGACCTGGGCGGCACCGGGTTCGGCGACCGGCATCAGCACCGCCGCGGCGGCCAGCAGGGCCGCGGGCGTCGGGCCCGCCGGGGCGACGTGCGCAACGCCGTCCTGCACCTGCTCGCCGGCGGCCCGATGAACGGCTACCAGCTCATGCAGGAGATCTCCGAGCGGACGTTCGGCGAGTGGCAGCCCAGCTCGGGGGCGATCTACCCGGCGCTGGCGCAGCTGGAGGACGAGGGACTCATCGAGCAGGTCGAGCACGACGGCCGCAAGGCCTACACCCTCACCGACGCCGGGAGGCAGGCCGCCGAGGACGGGCCCGACCCCGGCTTCGCCGCCGGGCACGAACCGGCCGACCCGTGGGCGGGCAGCGGTCGCGGGGAGGGCGCCCGGACCGGGGCCGGAGGTCGTCGCGGCGGCCGGCGGGAGGCGGGCCGGGGCAGCGGCACCCGGTTGTGGAAGGCCGTCGGCGGGCTGGCCGTGGCCGCGCAGGCCGTGGGCCAGTCGGGCGACGACGGGCTGACCGAGCGCGCGGCCGGGCTGCTGGACCGGACCCGGCGGCAGCTCTACCGGATGCTGGCCGAGGCCGAGGTCGCCCGTGAGGACGACCTCGACGACGACGCTGACGACTGGTCGGGCGGCGTCGACGAGGAGACCGAGCACGTGGACGGCGAGATCATCGAGGACTGAGCCTCCGGGGGCGCCCCTCGCGCGGCCGGCCGGCGGGAACGGCATACTGACCCCATGGCCGATCACTTTGACGTTGTTGTCCTGGGCGCCGGTCCCGGTGGGTATGTCGCGGCGATCCGCGCGAGCCAGCTGGGCAAGAAGGTGGCCGTCGTCGAGAAGAAGTACTGGGGCGGGGTCTGCCTCAACGTCGGGTGCATCCCGTCCAAGGCGCTGCTGAAGAACGCCGAGCTGGCCCACACGCTGCAGCACGACAAGAAGAAGTACGGCATCGAGGGCGACGCCACGATGTCCTACGGCCCGACCTTCCAGCGCAGCCGGCAGGTCTCGGCGGGCATCGTCAAGGGTGTCCACTTCCTCATGAAGAAGAACAAGATCACCGAGATCGACGGCTGGGGCACGCTCACCGGCCCCAAGAGCATGGACGTCGCGCTCAACGACGGGCAGACCCAGCAGCTGGAGTTCGACGACCTCATCATCGCCACCGGCTCGGTCACCCGGATGCTGCCGGGCGTCGAGGTCAGCAAGAACGTCGTCACCTACGAGGAGCAGATCCTCGACGAGGAGCTGCCCGGCTCGATCATCATCGCCGGCTCCGGCGCCATCGGCGTGGAGTTCGCCTACGTCATGAAGAACTTCGGCGTCGACGTCACGATCGTGGAGTTCCTGGACCGGATGGTCCCGGCCGAGGACGCCGACATCTCCAAGGAGCTGGCCAAGCACTACAAGAAGCTGGGCGTCAAGGTCCTCACCGGGACCAAGGTCGAGGCGGTCGAGGACACCGGCTCCGGCGTCAAGGTGAAGGTGAGCAAGGACGGCACGGAGGAGACGCTGGAGGCGGACCGGCTCCTGTCGGCCATCGGCTTCGCCCCGCGCACCGAGGGCTTCGGCCTGGAGAACACCGGTGTCGAGCTCACGGACCGCGGTGCCATCGCGATCGACGACTACATGCGCACCAACGTCGACGGCGTCTACGCCATCGGCGACGTCACCGCCAAGCTCATGCTCGCGCACGTGGCCGAGGCCATGGGCATCGTCGCCGCCGAGGTCATCGCCGGCGCCGAGACCATGCCGCTGGACTACCGGATGATCCCGCGCGCGACCTACTGCCACCCGCAGGTCGCCTCCATGGGCCTGACCGAGCAGCAGGCCAAGGACGCCGGCCACGAGGTGCGGACCGCGAGCTTCCCGTTCACCGCCAACGGCAAGGCGATGGGCCTGGGCGACGCGGTCGGCTTCGTCAAGGTCGTCGCCGACGCCGAGCACAACGAGATCCTCGGCACCCACATGATCGGCCCGGACGTCACCGAGCTGCTCCCGGCCGTCAACGTCGCGCAGACGTGGGACCTGACCGCCGACGAGGTCTCCCGCGTCGTCTTCGCGCACCCGACCCTGGGTGAGGCCGTCAAGGAGGCCATGCACGGCATCGCCGGCCACATGATCAACTTCTGACGCGGGCGGGAGGGCCGGTCGGGATGGCCGCACGCTCCGGCGTGGGGCGTGCCGCCCTGCTCGTCGCCGTCCTCACCGCCGTCTCGACCGTCCTGGGTCTGGTCCGGGACGCCGTCCTCGCCGCCGTCTACGGGGCGGGCCCGCAGCTGGACGCCTGGTTCGTGGCCCTCGGCCTGTCCAGCATCCTGCTCGGTGTCCTCGGCACCTCCCTGACCCGGGCGGTCACCCCCGTCGTGGCCCGGGAGGTGGACGCCGAGGGGGACGAGTGCCGGGGCCATCCCGGCTGGTGGACGGCCACGGTGGTGGGCACCGTCGGGCTGGGCGTCGTCGGGGTCGTCCTCGGTCTGGCGGCGGCCCCGATCTCGGTGGTCCTGGCCCCCGGACTGGCCCGGACCGACGACGGCACGCTCGTCCTGCTGGTCCGGGTCGTGCTGCTCGCGACCGTGCTCATCGCCGCGACCGACCTGCTCGCGGGCCTGGCCCACGGGCACGGGGTCTTCCGCTGGGTGGCCCTGCAGGGCATCCCGTTCAACCTCGTGATGATCGCCGCCGCCGGGCTGCTCGGCCCCCGCTACGGCGTCGCGGCGCTGGCCTGGGGGTTCGTCGTCGGGTCGCTGCTGCGCATGCTGCTGCAGCTGTGGCCCGCCTGGCGGCACCGGTGGCGGCTGGCCACGCGGGTCGACCTGCGCTCCCCCGGCTGGCGCGAGATCGCCGCCATGGTGCCCGCCCTGATGCTCGGCCAGGCCGTGGTCAACGTCAGCACGATCGTCGACCGGGCCGTGGCCTCGACCGTGCAGGAGGGCGCGGTCTCGGCGATCTTCCTCGGCTGGCGGCTGACGAACCTGCCGGAGACGCTCGTCGTCGCCGCCCTCATGGCCCCCCTCTACCCGGCGATGGGCGCGGCCGCGGGCCGACCCCGCGAGCTGCGCGCCCTCCTCCACCGGGGCACCGGCGTGACGCTGACCATCCTCGTCCCGGTGGTCGCCGCCCTCGCGGTGGTCCCGGACCGGGTCGTCGCGCTGGCCTTCGGCCGGGGCTCCTTCGACGAGGAGGCCGTGGCCCTGACCGCCACGGCGGTGGTGTGGTTCCTGCCCGCGCTGCTGGCCGTCGGCTGGCGCCACGTCGTGGTCAGCGCCTCCTACGCGGTCGGCGACACCCGGGGGCCGGTGGCGATCGGCGTCGTGGCCATGGTGGTCAACGTCGTCGGCGACCTCACGCTGGCCCCCGTCCTCGGCGTGCGGGGCATCGTCCTGGCCACCTCGGTCTCGATGCTGCTCGCGGCCGTCCTCACCAGCTGGTACGTCGCCGACCGCCACCGGCTGCTCGACGTGGCCCGGGCCCGCGGCCAGGTGGTGCGGGCCCTCGTCACCGGCCTGGCCGCGGGGCTGGCCGCCGCGGCCGCGGCGGAGGTGCTCGCGGGGTCGCCGGACCTGCTCGTCGTCCCGGTCGTCGGACTCGCCGCCCTCGGCGGCCAGCAGGCCGTCCTGCACCTCGCCCGCTTCCCCGAGCGGCGGGTGGCCGGCGAGGTCGCGGCCCTGCTCATGCGTCGCCGTTGACGGGACGGGGCCCCTGGGTCCTCAGGACGCGAGCGCGTCGACCTCGACCACGTCGGCGGGCGCCGTCGTCTCCGGGTCCGGGTCGTCGGGCCGGAGCCGCGCGGTCAGCAGGTGGGCGACCGGGCCGGGATCGTCGAGCCGGACCAGGCTGTGCCGGGCCCCGACGGACCAGCGCAGGCTGTCGCCCACGTCCCGGACCAGCCCGCCGCGGCGCTCGGTGCGGGCCCGCCGCAGGTCGCCGACCAGCCACTGGTAGCGGACCCCCACCCGGCCGTCCGGCAGCGGTGGCACCGGCCGGTCCAGCGCTCCTCGGACCCAGGCGTCCAGCAGCCCGGGGCGGGCCCCCTCCGCGAGCGCCACCGACCCGAACGGGCGACCGTTGAGGTCGATCAGCCGGGGCGTCCCGTCCTTCCCGGTGAGGAACTGCAGCTCCACGAGCCCGACCCAGCCGATCCGGCGCAGCAGCTCCTCGCTGAGCCGGGCGAGCTCGGGGTCCACCGGCACCGTGACCGCGCGGGCCGAGGCACCGTGCGGCGTCGGCCACAGCCGGGGTGCGACCTGCTGCACGCGCCCCAGGAGCCGCCCCTGGTGCATCACCCCGACGAGTGCGCCGAGCCGCCCCCGGACCGGCACCTGCAGGACCGGGTCGTCCCCGTGCGCGCGGATCCGGGCGAGCTGGCCGGCCAGGGCGTCGAGGTCGCCGCACACCTCGGCCTCGACCCGGTGACGCCGGGTCGTCCCCGGACGCCAGTGGGTGCGTGACTTGACCACCACTGGCAGCGGGACACCGGCCAGGTCGGCGTCCTCCCCCGGCAGCCAGGTGCGGGGCGCGTCCAGCCCGACGGCGTGGGCGTCCTCCGTCAGCCCCAGCTTGTCCAGCGCCCGCTCGACCACCTCGGGAGGAGGTGCGGCGACCGGGACGGGCAGCCGGTCGGCCACGTGGGACAGGGCCGCCATCCAGTCGTCGCCGGCCCCGACGACGAGGTCGTAGCCCCCGGCCTCCACCACCGCGGTCACCACCCGGACGAACTCCTCCAGCGTCCCCCGGACACGGGGGACGACGTGCGTGGCCGACACCGCCCGGGAGGCCCCCACGAATCCCCCCGAGACCCGGGGGGTGCCCGCCCCCACGCGCCAGCCGTGGCGACGCAGCGCCCGGGCGACCGTGACCGCCGCCCGGTCCCGCACGTGCGCCAGGACCAGCACTGCTCCTGGCGAGGGGGACATGCCGCCCAACCTAACAACCGGCCGGGCCACGATCCTGCCCATCCGCCCCGGTGTCGCCGCGGCACGGACGGCCCTGAGGAAGGGGTAGCGGCCGCGGTCCTCCCCCCGCTACGGTGGCAGGGCTGCCGCCCGCGCGCGCACGACGCAGTCCCCTCCACCGCCGGAGCGGAGACCGGGCGGACTGTTCGCCGTCCGGCGCGACCGGGCGGTCTCGGGGACCGACGACCTGGCGCCCGCGGAGCGGGCTCCAGCGCCGACCACCATCTCCTTGACCGACCGTGCCGACGGCACGCGCCGCAGGCCAGGCGGTCAGGACCGTCCGGGGTCGATCACGCTGCTGCGCGACCCCTGCTCGAAGGGAGCTCCTCCCATGGTTCATGCTCTGCGCACCACGGTCGCCGTCGCGGCCGCGGTCGCCCTCGTCCCGGCCGTCGCCCACGCGGGCGTCGACCCCGTCAGCTACGACGACGCCCTCGACCCGGGCTCGTCGGTCACCGTGACCAAGACGGTCACGACACCGGAGATCGCCCCCATGCCCGACATCGTGCTGCTCGTCGACCGGACCGGCAGCATGGGCGGGGCGATCGGCAACGTCAAGGCCAACATGAACGCGATCGTCGCGGCCGTCGAGGCACAGGCCCCGGAGGCGCAGTGGGCGGTCGCCAGCTACTGCGACGTCGGGGAGCCGAACCCGTTCCTGCTGCACACGGACCTGACCGACGACCCGGGCTCGGCCACGAGCGCGGTCGACGGGATCACGCTGTGCAACGGAGGCGACGGACCCGAGGACCAGCTCAACGCCCTCCACCAGATCGGCGCCGGCGGTGAGGCGGTCGCCTTCCGCGAGGACTCCTCGCGCATCGTCGTCTGGTTCGGCGACGCGCCGGGGCACGACCCCAGCCTGGGCGTCACCGAGACGGCCGCCACCACGTCGCTGACGGACGTCGGCGCCAAGGTGCTGGCCGTCAGCGTCGGCGCGAACCAGCTCGACGCCTCCGGCCAGGCCACCCGCATCACCACGGCCACGGGCGGCGCCCTCTACTCCGGGGTCGGCGCCGGCGACCTGTCCGCGACCATCCTCGCGGGGCTGACCAACCTCCCGGTCGGGGTCGGGGCGAGCGCCACCTGCGACCCGGGGCTCGAGGTCACGCTCGACCCCGCGACGAGGACCGTCAACAGCGGCGAGGACGCGGTCTTCACCGAGACGATCACGGTCGCCGCGGACGCCGAGGAGGGCGCCACCCTGTCCTGCGAGGTCGGCTTCACCCTGGACGGCCAGCCGGCCGGCGAGGGCTGGACCCAGACGGTGACGATCGAGGTCAACGACGTCACGGCACCGGTCGTCAGCTGCGAGCAGGGACCGAACCCCGCCGGCCGGACCCCGGCCTCGGACAACCCCGACGGCTTCTACCGGATCACCGTCGGCGACAACGTCGACGACGCCCCGCTGGTCACGGTGGAGGACACCGGGTCGGACGCGTCCTTCGGGCCGTACGCCACCGGCACGACGATCAAGCTCACCCAGGCCCCCGGGGCCACGCCGTCCGACCGGGCCTTCCGCGGCGAGGTCGACCGGCAGATCCGGCTGAAGGGGGACGCCCTGATCGTGGCCACGGACGCCGCCGGCAACACCGCGACGGCGACCTGCGAGGTCCCGCCGACGCCGTGACGCACGGCTGAGCCACCCCTTGACGCGGGGCCGGAACCGCCCGCCCCGGCCCCGCGTCATACCCCTGTCACCGTCGACCACGGACCGCAGGAGGCTGCCGTGCCCGCATCCACCGCACTCCGACGGGTGGGCCTGCCGCTCACCGCCGTCGTCGCCCTCGCCGCCTGCGCACCGGCCCCGTCCGAGCCGGACCCGGTCCGCCCGGGGTCCACCGGCACCTCCACGCCCGCCCCGTGGGACGAGGGGGCCGCCCGGGCCGCGGTCACGGCCCTGCCGGCCGGCTACCTGGCCCCGTTCGACGACTGTTCCCAGCTGCTGACCTACTACCAGGCCAACGCCCTGGAGCTGGTCACCCCCTACGGGCTGGGGGGCGGCGGGTGGCACTTCGGCGCGGACGACTCCGTGGCGATGGAGGACTCCGCCGCCGCGGGCGACGCCGGTGCGGCCGCCGGCGGCGACGGCGGGGCGCAGGCGCCGGCGCACTCGAGCACCAACGTGCAGGAGGAGGGTGTCGACGAGGCCGACGTCGTCAAGACCGACGGCCGCGTCCTGGTCACGACGACCGGTGGGCAGGTGCGGGTGGTCGACCTCGCCGCCGAGGAGGTCGTGGCCCGGATCGCCCTTCCCGGCCGGCGCGACCAGGCCTCCCCCCGCGAGCTCCTCCTGGACGGCACCACCCTCGTGGTCCTCGGGGAGGAGTGGGCCTCGCCGCAGCCCGTCGACGGGCTGCGCGTGGCCTACCCGCCCAGCCGCACCCTCGTCATGACCGTCGACCTGTCCGACCCCGCCGACCCCCAGGTGGTGGGCACCGTCCGGGTCGAGGGGTCCTACCGCGCCGCCCGGATGGTCGACGGCACCGTGCGGCTCGTCCTCGTCACCGACCCTCCGGGGGTGCGGCAGACCCAGCCCGACTCGGGCAGCCTCCGGGCCGAGGACGAGGCCGAGGAGCGCAACCGCGAGCTGATCCGCTCCACGACCATCGAGGACTGGGTGCCGCACCGCCAGGAGCTGGACGCCGACGGGCGGGTCGTGGGCACCGAACCGCTCCTGGAGTGCTCGCAGATCTCCCGGCCGCGCGACCCGGCCGGACTGTCGACGATGTCGGTGCTGACCTTCGACCCGGCCTCCGGGCAGGTCACCCCCACCTCCGGCGCCGGGCTGGTGGCCAGCGGCAGCACCGTCTACGCCTCCCCCGACCGGCTCGTCGTCGGCACCAGCGCCTGGGACGCCTGGCAGTGGGCGGCCACGAGCATGCCGTGGCCGCAGGACCGGCCGACGCGCACGGACCTGCACACCTTCGACATCTCCGACCCGGACGCCACCGCCTACGTCGCCTCCGGCAGCGTCGACGGGCACCTGCTCAACCAGTGGGCCCTCGACGAGCAGGACGGCGTCCTGCGGGTGGCCACCACCGTCGACCCGCCCGGCCGCTCCCAGGTCTCCAGCTCCTCCCTCGTCGTCCTCGCCGAGGAGGGCGAGGAGCTGGTGGAGACCGGCCGGCTGGACGGCCTGGGCGAGACCGAGCAGATCTACGCGGTGCGCTACCTGGACGCCGACCTGGCCGCGGTCGTCACCTTCCGGCAGACCGACCCGCTCTACCTCGTGGACACCTCCGACCCCGCCGCGCCGACCCTCGCCGGCGAGCTGAAGATCCCGGGCTACTCGGCCTACCTGCACCCGGTGGGCGAGGGCTGGCTCCTCGGCGTGGGGCAGGACGCCGACGAGCGGACCGGGCAGACGAAGGGCCTGCAGGCCTCGCTCTTCGACGTGCGCGACGTCAACGCGCCCGTGCGCACCGAGGTGCTGACCTGGCCGGAGAGCTACTCCCCCGTCGAGTGGGACCACCGGGCCTTCACCCTCTGGCCGGCCACCGGGCAGGCCTTCCTGCCGGCGATGACCTGGGGCACGGTCTCCTCCGAGGACGGCGAGGCTGTCCAGGACGGACCCAGCTTCGCCGGTGTCCTGGCCCTCGACGTCGGCCCCGGGACCCTGGCGGAGGCCGGACGGGCCCGGACCATGGGCGAGGAGCGCTGGGGCGACGCCCCCTCCCGCACGATCGTCGTGGGGGACGACCTGTGGGCCCTCGACCACGAGGGGCTGTCGCGGTTCGACCTGCAGACCCTCGAGGGCGGCTGGGCGGTCGACCTGCCCTGAGAGGGACCTGCGGCGCAGGGCCGGAAGATCGGCAGGAACCCGCGTCCCGCGGCCCCGCCACCGGCCGTCCTGCCCCGCGGAGTGGCGTGGGCCGAAGCGAAACCCCTTGAGAAGCACTTCTCGTCGAGGATCCTGCGTCCAGGGGAGTCCAGAACACGACGGGAACGAATTGACTTCGGTGACGCGGCGCTGCTAGACATCTCCCATGACCACCGACCGTCGCCGAATGCGCAGCTGCTGAGCCTCCCCCTCGCAGCCTGCGCCCCCGTGCGCGACCGTCGGCGCCCCCGGTGCCCCACGGCATACCTCCACCGCTGCCGAGGCGGGCTCAGCAGAGTGAACTCCCTCCCTCACCCTGCACCCCCACCGCCCGGAAGGCACCGATCCCCCATGAGCACCAGCACCCCCCGCGCCCAGTCGTTCGAGACCCGCCAGATCCACGCCGGCCAGACCCCCGACGCCGCGACCGGCGCCCGGGCCCTGCCGATCTACCAGACCACCTCCTACGTCTTCGACGACGCCGACCAGGCGGCGAACCGGTTCGCCCTCGCCGAGCTCGGCCCCATCTACACCCGGATCACCAACCCGACCCAGGAGGTCGTGGAGAACCGCATCGCCGACCTCGAGGGCGGCGTGGGCGGGCTGCTCGTGGCCTCCGGCTCCTCGGCGATCACCCTGGCGATCCTCAACCTGGCCGGCGCCGGCGACCACGTCGTGGCCAGCCCGCAGCTCTACGGCGGGACCCAGAACCTGTTCGCGCACACCCTGCCCCGGCTGGGCATCGAGGTGAGCTTCGTCGACGACCCGACCGACCCGGAGCGCTGGCGGGCCGCGGCGCGCCCGGAGACCAAGGCGTTCTTCGGCGAGACGATCGCCAACCCCAGCAGCGAGGTGCTCGACATCCGGGCGGTGGCCGACGTCGCCCACGAGGTCGGGGTCCCGCTGATCGTGGACAACACCATCGCCACGCCCTACCTGTGCCGGCCGATCGAGCACGGGGCCGACGTCGTCGTCCACTCGGCCACCAAGTACCTCGGCGGGCACGGCACCTCCATCGCCGGGGTGATCGTCGACGCCGGCCGGTTCGACTACGGCCAGGGCGACCGCTTCCCCGGCTTCACCGAGCCCGACCCGTCCTACAACGGGCTCGTCTACGCCGAGACGCTCGGCGCCGACGGGATCTTCGGGGTCAACCTCTCGTTCATCCTCAAGGCCCGGGTCCAGCTGCTCCGCGACCTGGGCCCGGCGGTCGCCCCCTTCAACGCCTTCCTCATCGGGCAGGGCGTGGAGACGCTGTCGCTGCGGCTCGAGCGGCACGTGGCCAACGCGCGGCAGGTCGCCACCTGGCTGGCCGCGCACGAGCAGGTCGAGCGGGTGCACTACGCCGGCCTGCCGGACCACCCCTCGCACGAGCTGGCCCAGCGCTACCTGCCCCAGGGCGCCGGGGCGGTCCTCGCCTTCGAGATCACCGGCGGCGCGGAGGCCGGGCGGGCGTTCGTCTCGGCGCTGCAGCTGCACAGCCACGTGGCCAACATCGGCGACGTGCGCTCCCTCGTCATCCACCCCGCCTCCACCACCCACAGCCAGCTGTCGGAGGAGGCGCAGCGGGCCGCCGGCGTCACCCCCGGCCTCGTCCGGCTCGCGGTCGGCATCGAGGGCATCGAGGACATCCTGGCCGACCTGGGGACCGGGTTCGAGGCGGCCGCCCGGGTCGCCGGCACCGCCGCCACCGAGGCGGCCTGAGCCGTGGCCCCCGGCCGCCGCACGCAGCCCGTCGGCGACCTGACGCTGGAGTCCGGCCAGGTCCTCGAGGGCGTGCGGGTGACCTACCAGACCTGGGGCCGGCTCAACGAGGCCGAGGACAACGCCGTGCTGGTCCTGCACGCGCTGACCGGCGACAGCCACGTCGTCGGTCCGCGCGGGCCGGACCAGCCGACCGAGGGGTGGTGGCCCGGCCTGGTCGGGCCGGGCTGCCCGGTCGACTCCGACGAGTGGTTCGTCGTCGCCCCGGCCGTCCTCGGCGGCTGCGGCGGCACGACGGGGCCCGCGTCGGCGGCTCCCGACGGCCGGCCCTACGGGTCCTGCTTCCCCCGGATCACCGTCCGCGACCAGGTCCGCGCGGAGGCGCTGCTGGCCGACGCGCTCGGCATCCGCAGCTTCGCCCTCGTCGTCGGCGGCTCGGTCGGCGGGATGCGCGCGCTCGAGTGGGCGGTCACCCTCCCGGGCCGGGTCAGACGGTGCGTCGTGCTCGCCGCCGGTGCCGCGGCCACCGCCGACCAGATCGCCTGGTCGGTGCCCCAGCAGCACGCCGTCCGGCTCGACCCGGCCTTCCACGGGGGTGACTACTACCCCGGTCCCGGGCCGCGGCAGGGGCTGGCGATCGCCCGCCAGATCGCGCACGCCACCTACCGCTCCGCCGAGGAGCTCGCGCTGCGCTTCGGGCGCGACGGCCAGGCCGGGGAGGACCCCCTGCGCGGGGGCAGGTATGCCGTGCAGTCCTACCTGGAGCACCACGGCGCCAAGCTCGTGCGCCGGTTCGACGCGAACGCCTACCTCGTGCTGACCGAGGCGATGAACTCCCACGACGTGGGGCGCGACCGGGGCGGGGTGGACGCCGCGCTGCGCCGGATCACCGCCGAGCTGACGGTCGCCGTCGTCTCCAGCGACCGGCTGTTCACCCCCGCCGACGGGGCCGTGGTCGCCCGCTCGCCCGCCTGCCGCGAGCTGGCCACGATCGACTCGCCCTACGGGCACGACGCGTTCCTCGTGGAGACCGACCAGGTCTTCGCGATCGTCGCCCGGGCGCTGCGCGGCGACCCGGTGCCGGAGGAGAACCGCCCCCGCGGCCCCGCCGCGACGGCGACCGGACCGGCCACCCCGGCGTTGGTGGCCGGACCGAGCCTGTGGTGACGGTGGGGGCTGGCAGACTGCTGCGGTGACCAGCCGCGCCGACCGCCTCCTCGTGGCGCTGGCGCTGTCGTCCGGCCCCCTGGTCTCCCTCGGCCTGGCCCGGTTCGCCTACGCCCTGCTGCTGCCGGAGATGTCGGCCGAGCTGGGCTGGACCTGGTCTCAGGCGGGAGCGCTCAACACCGCCAACGCCGCCGGCTACCTCGCCGGCGCCCTCGTCGCCGCGCCGACCGCCCGGGCGCTGGGCACCGGCCGGGCGTTCCTGCTGGGGTCGGCGCTCTGCACCGCGGCCCTGCTCCTGACGGCGCTGACCGGCACCTACGGCGTGCTGCTGCTCGCCCGCGCGGCCGCCGGGGTCGGCGGGGCCTGGGCGTTCGTCCTCGGCGCGGCGCTCGTCGCCGCTGCCGGTGCCGAGGGCACGCCACGCCGGGCGGCGCTGATGCTGGGGCTCTACTACGGCGGCGCGGGCGGTGGGATGACCCTGGCCGGGCTGCTCGTGCCGTGGGTCCTGGACCGTGCGCCCGGGTCGGCCGTGGACGTGCCCGGGGCGGGCGGGCTGGTCGGCTGGCAGCTGGGGTGGGTGGCCCTGGCCGCCCTCGGGGCCCTCGCCACGGTCGTGGCGGCCGGTGCGCTGCGGTCGACGGCCGACCCCGCCCCGCCCTCGGCGGAGCACCGCCGGTGGGACCGGGGGCGGATCGGGTGGCTCTCGGGCGGCTACACCTTCTTCGGGCTGGGCTACATCGCCTACCTGACGTTCGTCGTCGCGTTCCTCCAGGAGCAGGGCGTGGGGCTGGCGACGGTGGCCGCGTTCTGGGTCGTCGTCGGGCTGGCGGCGTCGGCGGGCTGGTTCGCCTGGGGGCCGCTCATCGGGCGGCTGGGCGGGTCCCGGGCGATGACCGTGCTGATGACCGTGCTCGCCCTGGGCACCGTCCTGCCGGTCGTCGTCGCGCAGACGTGGGCGTTCTTCGTGTCCGGCGTCGTCGTGGGCGGCACCTTCCTGTCGGTGGTGACGGCGATGACGGTCGGGGTGCGCCGGGTGCTGCCCGCCGGGCTGTGGACCTCGGGGCTGGCCTTCGCGACCGCGGCGTTCGGCGCCGGGCAGACGGTCGGCCCCTGGCTCACCGGCTGGTTCTCCGACCGGCTCGACAGCCTCGGCGCCGGGCTGGTCCTGTCCGCCGCGCTGCTGGTGGCGGGGGCCCTGCTCGTCCTTCCCCAGCGCGAGCCGGGAACCGCCCGGGGCGGCCCCGCGTCGGACCCCTAGACTGGCACCCCGGGAGGGAAAGGAGACCACATGGACTGGCTGCGGGACACGCAGTGGCTGTGGTGGCTCGGTGCGGCGCTGGCGTTCGGCGTCGTGGAGATGACCACGCTCGACCTGCTCTTCCTCATGCTGGCGCTGGGTGCCCTCGTGGCCGCCGTCGTCGCCGGCGCGGGGCTGCCCATCCTCGTCCAGGTGCTCGTCTTCGTCGGGGCCGCCGCCCTGTTCGTGCTCGCCCTGCGCCCCATGGCGCTGAAGTACCTGCGGCTGGAGGGCAAGGGCGCCGTCATCGGCGTCGAGGGCAACGTCGGCCACCCGGCCACCGTCGAGCAGACGGTGACCGACCGGGCCGGCCTGGTCAAGCTGCGCGGCGAGACCTGGACCGCGCGGGCCGAGCTGGCCGGGCAGACCTTCGCGCCCGGCGACGTGGTGACCGTGGTCCGCATCGACGGCGCCACCGCGGTCGTCGCCGCGGCCACCCCCGAGGACAAGCCGCTGGAGCCTCCCCCGCAGGACTGAGGCCAGCACCCCCTTCCCGCCGACCTCTCAAGGAGCACTCATGCCAGACCCCGTCAGCATCATCGTGTGGGCGGTCGTCGCCCTGCTCGTGCTGTTCACGATCGTGGCGATCGCCCGCGCGATCCGGATCGTCCCCCAGGCCACCGCCGTCATCGTGGAGCGGCTGGGCAAGTACGACCGCACCCTCGACGCCGGACTGCACTTCCTGGTGCCGTTCATCGACCGGCCGCGCTCGGTGGTCGACCTGCGCGAGCAGGTGGTCAGCTTCCCGCCGCAGCCGGTGATCACCAGCGACAACCTCGTCGTCTCGATCGACACCGTCATCTACTTCCAGCCCACCGACCCCAAGGCGGCGACCTACGAGATCGCCAACTACATCCAGGGCATCGAGCAGCTGACCGTCACCACGCTGCGCAACGTCATCGGCTCCCTCGACCTGGAGCAGACGCTGACCAGCCGCGACATGATCAACGGCCAGCTGCGCGGAGTCCTCGACGAGGCCACCGGCCGGTGGGGCATCCGCGTCAACCGCGTCGAGCTCAAGGCCATCGACCCGCCCGCCTCCGTGCAGGACTCGATGGAGAAGCAGATGCGCGCCGAGCGCGACCGCCGCGCCGCGATCCTCAACGCCGAGGGCGTCAAGCAGAGCCAGATCCTCACCGCCGAGGGTGAGAAGCAGGCCCAGATCCTGCGCGCCGAGGGCACCGCCCAGTCGGCGATCCTGGAGTCCCAGGGTGAGGCCCGCGCGATCCTGCAGGTCTTCGACGCCATCCACAAGGGCAACCCCGACAGCAAGCTGCTGGCCTACCAGTACCTGCAGATGCTGCCGCAGATCGCCCAGGGCGAGTCCAACAAGATGTGGGTCGTGCCGAGCGAGCTCACCTCCGCGCTGGCCGGGATCGGCGACGCGCTCGGCGGGGGCGAGCGCTCGCGTGGCTCCAACTACCTGGACGCCCCGTCCTCCCAGCTGCGGCCGGACGCCGGCGACACCGGGCTGGACGACCTGGACGCCCCCACCCTGGAGGACCCGCGCGAGGCGCTGCGCCGGGCCCGCGAGGAGGCCGAGGGGGCCACCCGGCACGCCGAGGGGGCGACCAAGCAGCGGTCCGGCAAGGAGGCCGAGGCCGCCGTGGCCGAGGCCGCCCGCAAGGCCAGGGCCGCCCAGCAGCGACGCGCCGACCAGGACTCCCCCGAGCTGGGCACGCTGCCGCAGCAGGAGCAGGTCGTCCCCGACGTCCCGGGGCAGCCTGACCCCGCACGGGCGGAGCAGCCTGAGCAGGGCGCCCACCGGGACCAGCCCGGCGCGCACTCCTGGGAGCGCCCCGAGGGCGAGCGCAAGCCCTGGGACCAGAGCCAGCAGGACTGAGCCGACCGCGGCTCCGTGCCGCTGCACCACCCCGGACGGGGCCGTGACCGAGCAGGTCGCGGCCCCGTCCTCGGGTTGAGGCCGGGGCCGCGGCAGGCCAGGGTGGGGACATGCGGATCACCGACACCAGCGACCTGTGGTGGAAGAACGCCATCGTCTACTCGATGGACGTGGAGACCTTCTACGACGCGAACGGCGACGGGGTGGGCGACATCCAGGGGCTGGCCCGCCGGATCGACTACCTGGCGGACCTGGGCATCACCTGCCTGTGGCTGATGCCGTTCTACCCCAGCCCGGACCGGGACGACGGCTACGACGTCATGGACTACTACGGCGTCGACGAGCGGCTGGGCAACCACGGCCAGTTCGTCGAGCTGGTCCGGCTCGCGCACGACCGCGGGATCAAGGTCATCGCCGACCTGGTCATCAACCACACCAGCGACCAGCACCCGTGGTTCAAGGCCTCCCGCAAGGAGAAGGACCCGGAGAAGAACTACTACCGCGACTTCTACGTCTGGCGGTCCGACGACCCGGGCGACACCTCCGACCAGGTCGTCTTCCCCGACGAGGAGGACTCGATCTGGGAGCTGGACGAGCGGACCGGGGAGTACTACCTGCACCACTTCTACAAGCACCAGCCCGACCTCAACCTGGACCACCCGGCCGTGGTCGACGAGATCATGCGCACGGTCGGCTTCTGGCTGCAGCTGGGGCTGGACGGCTTCCGGGTGGACGGCGTGCCCTTCTTCGAGCAGTCCGCCGAGGCGACCGGCTCCCCGGAGTACGTGGTCGACCCCCACCGGTTCATGAAGCAGCTGCGCGACTTCCTCTCCCGGCGCAACGGTTCGGCCATGATGCTGGGCGAGGTCAACCTGAGCAGGGAGGAGCAGCTGCGCTTCTTCGGCGGGGACGCCGCCGACGAGATGCACATGCAGTTCGACTTCATCACCATGCAGCGCACCTACCTGGCACTGGCCCGGCAGGACGCCCGCCCGCTCGTCGAGGCCCTGCACGGACGTCCGCCGATCCACCGCACCTGCCAGTGGGCCACCTTCCTGCGCAACCACGACGAGCTGACCCTGGACAAGCTCACCGAGGAGGAGCGCCAGGAGGTCTTCGCCGCGTTCGGCCCCGAGGAGCGCATGCAGGTCTACGACCGGGGGCTCAAGCGTCGGCTGCCGCCGATGATGGGCGGCGACCCGCGGCGGGTCCGGATGGCCTACTCCCTGATGTTCTCCCTGCCCGGCTCCCCCTCCCTCTACTTCGGGGAGGAGATCGGCATGGGCGAGGACCTCGAGGCCGAGGGCCGGATGGCGGTGCGCAGCCCGATGCAGTGGAGCCCCGGGAAGAACGGGGGGTTCTCCACGGCCAGGCCCTCCCGGCTCGTCCAGCGGGTGGTCCCCGGCCCCTACGGGCCCGAGCACGTCAACGTGCTCACCCAGCAGCACGACCCGGACTCGCTGCTGTCCTGGATCCGTGGTCTCATCGACATCCGCAAGGCCTGCCCCGAGGTGGGCTGGGGCGAGCTGACCGTCCTGGAGCACGACGCCGGCCCCCAGGTGCTGGCGCACCGCCTCGACATCGACGCCTCCGCTGTCCTGGCGGTGCACAACCTGGGCGCCGAGCCGGTCACCGTGGAGGTGGACGTCGACGGGCCGATCGCCGACCCGCACCTGACCGACCTGCTCTCCCACGAGACGCTGGAGGTCGAGCAGGGCGGGACGCTCACGGTCCAGCTCGACGGCTACGGCGTGCGCTGGGTGCGGCTGCGGCCGCAGGGTCAGCTGTCCATCCCGTGACCGGCCCCCGCCGGCCCTCCCCCACCCCGCCCCCGGAAGGACGCGCATGACCAGGATCGGCTTCCACGCCTCGCACGAGCAGATCAGCCCCCGTCAGCTGCTGGCCGACGTCCAGCACGCCGAGCGCGCCGGTTTCCAGATGGCCATGTGCTCGGACCACCTCTTCCCGTGGAGCGCCCGGCAGGGGCACTCGGGGTATGCCTGGTCCTGGCTGGGCGCGGCCCTGGCCACCACCGAGCTTCCCCTGGGGTGCGTGTCCGCCCCCGGCCAGCGCTACCACCCGGCCGTGCACGCCCAGAAGATCGCCACCCTGGGCCAGATGTTCCCCGGGCGCTTCTGGGTGGCCCTCGGCAGCGGCGAGAACGTCAACGAGCACGTCACCGGCGAGGCGTGGCCGCGCAAGGATCAGCGCGTCCTCCGGCTGGAGGAGAGCGTGGACGTCATCCGGCGGCTGCTCGCCGGCGAGGAGGTCTCGCACGAGGGGCGGATCACCGTGGACCGCGCCCGGGTGTGGGAGCGGGCCGACCCCGCCCCCCTGCTCGTCGGCCCGGCCGTCTCGGTGGAGTCGGCCGCGCGCGTCGCCGGGTGGGCCGACGGCCTGGTGACGATCAACCAGCCTTTCGCGACGCTGCGCGAGCTGCTCGCCGCCTACCGCGACGCCGGTGGGCGGGGGCGGACGTCCCTGCAGGTCCACCTCTCCTGGGCGCCCACCCAGGAGGACGCCGAGCGGATCGCCGTCGAGCAGTGGCGCTCCAACGTCTTCTCCGAGCCGGTGAACTGGGACACCGCCACCACCGAGGGCTTCGACGTCGCCTCCGAGCACGTCGGGGTGGACGTGGTCCGGGAGGGGGTGCGCATCTCCAGCGACCTGGGGCAGCACCGGGAGTGGCTGGCCGAGTACGCCGAGCTGGGGTTCGACGACCTCTACCTGCACCACGTGGGGCAGGAGCAGGCAGCCTTCGTCGACGCCTTCGCCGAGGAGGTCCTGCCGGCGCTGCGCTGAGGACCGGGGGCCGGCCCGGTCGCCCTCAGCGCATCCGACGCAGGACGACCGACTCCCACCCGGGCAGCGTGCCGTCGGCGAGCACGGACCGGGCCGCCTCCGGGGAGGTCGGCACCAGCACCTCGGCGTCGGCCCAGCCCTGCACCAGCTCGGGGGGCAGGACGACCTCCTCCCGGGTGAAGGCCGCGAGCACGAGCAGCTCGGTGCCCTCGTGCCGGCGGGCGTAGGCCCACAGGTCCGGGTGGTCCGTCGCCAGCGGCTCCACGTCGCCGTGGGCCACGGCGGTCTCGGTGTGCCGCAGCCGGATCAGGTCCCGGTAGTGCTCCAGCACCGACCCCTCCACGCCCACCTGGGACTCGACGTTGATCTCGGTGTGGTTGTCCGCCACCGCGATCCACGGCTCTCCCGTGGTGAAGCCCGCGTGCGTCCCGGCCGTCCACTGCACCGGGGTGCGGGCGTTGTCGCGGCTCTTGGCCGACAGCCCCGGCAGAACTTCCTCGACCGTCCGCCCGGTGGCGGTCTGCTCCCGCAGGTAGTTCACCGACTCGATGTCGCGGAACTGCTCCGGGGAGGTGAAGCCCACGTTGGTCATCCCGATCTCCTCGCCCTGGTAGACGTAGGGCGTCCCCCGCATGAGGTGCAGCACCGTCGCCAGCGTCCGCGCCGAGCGGGAACGCCATACCGCGTCGTCGTCGCCGAAGCGGGACACCACGCGCGGCTGGTCGTGGTTGTCCCAGTAGAGGCTGTTCCAGCCCACGTCGGCGAGCCCGGTCTGCCAGGCCATGAGGTTCTCCCGCAGCCGGGGCATGGACAGCGGGGCCACGTCGAACTTGCCCCCCGGCCCCGCGTCGAGGTCGACGTGCTCGAACTGGAAGACCATGTCGACCTCGCGCCGGGCCGGGTCGGTGAACAGCCGCGCCTGGTCGACGGTGACGCCGGGCATCTCGCCGACGGTGAGGAAGGCGTGCGGGTGGTCGGCGAAGACCTCGCGGTGCATCTCCTGCAGGTGCTCGTGGACCTTCGGCCGGGTGGCCACCATGGAGAACGCGTCGCCCCACAGGCCGTCCTGCGGCACCGGTCCGTCGGGGTAGCCCTCGGGCTTGTCGATGAGGTTGATGACGTCCATCCGGAAGCCGTCGACGCCCCGGTCCAGCCACCAGCGCATCATCGCGTGGACCGCCTGCCGGACCTGCGGGTTCTCCCAGTTGAGGTCGGGCTGCTTGCGGCTGAACAGGTGCAGGTAGTACTCCCCCGAGGCCTCGTCCCACTCCCACGCGGAGCCGGAGAAGAAGGACCCCCAGTTGCTCGGCTCCGCCCCCGGCTGCCCGCCGACGTGGCCCGGCCGCGGCGGCGCCCAGTGGTACCAGTCGCGTCGCGGCGAGTCCGTGGACGAGCGGCTCTCCAGGAACCAGTCGTGCTCGTCGCTGGTGTGGTTGACGACGAGGTCCATGACGACCCGCAGCCCCCGCTGGTGGGCGGCGGCGATCAGCTCGTCGAGGTCCGCGAGCGTGCCGAACACCGGGTCGACGTCCTGGTAGTCGCTGATGTCGTAGCCGTTGTCGTCCTGCGGCGAGCGGTAGACGGGCGAGAGCCAGACGACGTCCACCCCCAGGTCGGCCAGGTGGTCGAGCCGGCCGATGATCCCCCTGAGGTCGCCCACGCCGTCGCCGTCGCTGTCGGCGAAGCTGCGGGGGTAGATCTGGTAGACGACGGCGCTCTTCCACCAGTCGCGGGGCAGGTCCTGGGTCATCACGCACCCCAGGGTATGGGGTGGCTCAGCCGGGTGCGCGCCCCAGCATCGCGACCAGCCGGTCGAGCGGGGCGTCCGAGGCGGCCGGCACCGGCGGCGCGAAGAGTCCCTCCAGCCCGCCGGCGGCCACCCGCGGCTCCTCGTAGGCACGGGCCTCCGCCACCGCCTCGGCCGCCGGCGTGTACGGCTGGCCGGTCGCCACCGCGAGGTCCCAGCCGTGCACGACGAGGTCGACGAGCATCTGGGCGGCGTACTCGGTCACCGGGAGGGCCCCGGCCGACACCTCCACGGTCCGCGCCGGGTCCTCGACGTCGGCCCAGGCCAGCAGGGAGGAGGTGACCGCCGAGCGCCACGCCCCGACCGGGTCCTCCCCCAGCACGTCGCCGTCGTAGGCGTCACCGACGTCGGCCGGGCTCTCCCCGGCGAGCAGTCGCGGGGCCCACAGGTGCTCGGCCGTGAGGTGGTTCACGAGCGTCCGCACGTCCCAGCCCTCGCACGGCGTCGGGGCGTCCCACCGCCCGGCGGGCACCCCCTCGACGAGGTCGGTGACGGCGGCGGCCGCAGAGGGCAGCACCTGGAGCACGCGCGGGCTGGTCGGTCCGTCCATGGCCCCAGCGTCGCACGGGCACGTCCTACGCTGGCGGCCATGTGGATCCGTCGCTGCCGCCCGTGGGGCGGCCAGGTGTCTGACGTCCGGGTCGAGGGCGAGCTGGTCGCCGAGGTGGTGCCCGGGGGCGCGGGGGAGGGACCGGCCGGGGAGGAGGAGGTCGACGGCCGGGGACGGCTGCTGCTGCCGGCCTTCGCCGACGTGCACGTACACCTGGACTCCACCCGCCTCGGGCTGCCGTTCCGCCCGCACACCGGCGGCCCGGGGGTGTGGACGATGATGCTGAACGACCGCCGCCACTGGCGGGACGCCGAGGCCGGGATCGTCGAGCGGGTGGCGCACACGCTCGGGCTGATGGTGGCCCGCGGGACGACCCGGGTGCGGTCCTTCGCCCAGGTCGACGTCGACGCCGGGCTCGAGCGGCTCGAGGCCGTGCTCGCGGCCCGGGAGACGCACCGGGACCGCGTGGAGGTGCAGGTCGTCGCCTTCCCGCAGGCGGGGCTGCTGCGCGAGGAGGGGTCGGTGCAGGTGCTCGAGGACGCGCTGCGGGCCGGGGCCGACGTCGTCGGCGGCATCGACCCGTGCAGCCTCGACCGGGACCCGGTGCGCCACCTCGACCTCGTCTTCGGCCTCGCCGAGCGGCACGGCCTGCCGGTCGACGTCCACCTGCACGAGCCCGGCGAGCTGGGCCGCTTCTCGGCCGACCTGATCCTGGAGCGGACGGTGGCGCTGGGGATGCAGGGCCAGGTGCTGGTCTCCCACGGCTACGGGCTGTGGGACGGCACCGAGAGCCAGACCCGCGCGCTGGTCGAGCGGCTCGTCGAGGCCGACGTCGCGACGGCGACCGTGGCGCCCGGCGGACGGGCGAACCTGCCCCTGGAGCAGTTCGCCGAGCACGGCGTCCGGGTCGGCCTGGGCGAGGACGGGCAGCGCGACTACTGGTCGCCCTACGGCAACGCCGACATGCTCGACCGCACCTGGCAGCTGGCCTTCACGCACGGCTTCCGCCGGGACGAGCTCGTCGAGCACTGCCTGGCCGTGGCCACCCGGGGCGGGGCCTCGATCGTGGACCGGGCCCTGCCGCGGCTCACGGGTGTGTCCGACCGGCCCGGGCTGACCGTCGGCGACCGGGCCGACCTCGTGCTCCTCGACGGGGAGACGCCGACCTCCGCCGTGATGGACCGGGGCACCGACCGGACCGTCCTGCACCGCGGCCGGGTCGTGGCCGAGGCGCTCGAGCTGGTCTGACCGGACCTACTGCAGGTGGGCCAGGACCACCCGCACGGCCCGCTCCACCGGCAGGGCGACGTCGACGAGGACGCCGCGCTCGTCCGGCTCGAGCAGCTCGAGGGTGTCCAGCTGGGACTCCAGGAGGGTGGGCGGCATGAAGTGCTCACGGCTCTCCATCCGCTCGAGCAGGATCCCCTTGTCGCCGTGCATGTGGACGAAGTAGGTCCCCGCTCCCCCGTTGCGCAGCAGGTCGCGGTAGCTGCGCTTCAACGACGAGCAGGACAGGACCGTCGACTCCCCGCGCTCGTCCCGCTCCCGGGTCCAGTCCGCCAGCGTCCGCAGCCAGGGCCACCGGTCCTCGTCCATCAGCGGCCGGCCGCTGGCCATCTTCTCCACGTTGGCGCGGGGGTGGTACTCGTCCCCCTCCGCGAACTCCCACCCGAGACGCTCGTGGAGCGCCCGGGCGATGGTGCTCTTCCCGCACCCGGAGACGCCCATGACGACGACGTGGACGGGGACGTCGGGCACGGGCTCGAGGAGCGGGGTCATGACGGTCACCGTAACGAAGGGTCTGGCCCGACGGCAGCGGGTTGCCGCCAGTTGTCCGCCCGGGGCCCGGCCCCGGCGCGGGTCCGCTCAGCCGAGCTCGTCGACGACCCGGGCCACGAGCGCGGCCTGGGCGTCGACGGCATACCGCGGCAGGGCGTGCCCCGCCTGCTCCGCCAGGACGGAGAGCTCGGTGCAGCCCAGGAGGACCGTGTCGGCCTCCCCGCGGAGCCGCCCGACGAGCTCGAGGAAGTGCCCGGTCGGGACGTGGACCCCGGCCTTGACCCCCTGGTAGATCATCGCCATGACCGCCCGCTGGCCGTCCTCGTCCGGCAGCAGCGGCTCGGCGCCCAGGTCGGCCAGCGCGTCCTGGTAGACCCGGCTCAGCACGGTCCCGTCGGTGGCCAGCACCAGCACGCGAGGTCGGGCCGCGCCCTGCGCGCGGGCCCGGTCGACGGCGGCCCCGGCGCCGACGCGCACGAGCGAGAGGAGCGGCAGCGGCAGCTCCGCGGGCAGGAAGGCGTGCGAGGTGTTGCACGCGATCACCGCGCAGGTGGCGCCGAGCCGCGCCAGCAGCTCCAGGTCCCCCACGAGGTATGGCGTGGGGTCGGGCAGGTCGGGGTCGAGCAGCCGGGCGGTGCGGTCGGGGGTGGAGGCGTGACCGAGCACGACGGTGTCGATGTGGTCCTGGTCGCGCCCGGCGGGCGTGGCCCGCACGAGCGCGTCGAGGAAGGCGACGGTGGCGGCCGGCCCCATCCCGCCGAGGACCCCGAGCACCGGCCGGTCCCAGGTGGGCGGCAGCAGCCGGTCGTCGGCGGTCACGAGGTCACCGGCCTGCGGTAGTACCGGGCGAAGCTGCGCGCGTAGAGCAGGTCGTTCTTCAGCTGGGCCAGGCGCCGGTCCCGCCCGCGGTCGGGCCCGTAGACGAACGGCCGCACGACCCGCCCGGTGCGCCGGATGCGGGCGAGCCGCTCGCGGGTCCCCGGGTCGGTGACGTAGCGGCGCAGCAGCGGGACGGGCACGATCGAGTAGAGCCAGTCGTCGGTCTCCGGGCCGGTCTCCAGACCGTCGTAGGGGTCCAGCCCCTCGACGTGCTCGCGCACCCAGGGCGTGGCGACCGGGTGGCCGGCCGCGGTGAGGTAGCCGTGCGAGCGGCCCAGGCGGGGGTTGAGCTCGAAGAAGTGCTCGCGGCCGTCGCGCGGGTCGACCTTGATGTCGAAGTTGGCCCAGCCGGTCCACCCCACGTGCTCCAGCAGCCGGGTGGCGTCGGCCATCGCCGTCGCGCTGGCCCCGTGGACGACCGCCAGCGGGTTGCCGATCATCCCCGGGTCGTGGTCCTCCAGCAGCACGTGCCCCATCCGGCCCCAGCGGACCCGGCCGGACCGGTCGGAGTAGGTGGTCAGCACGCGCATCTGCTCGTCGCCGCCGGGGACCCGCTCCTGGACGACGAGGGCGCCGGCGTAGCCTGCGCCGGTCATGACGCGCCGCAGCGCGAGCAGCTCCTCGACCCCGTCGGCGTAGCCGACCTTCTGCTTGCCCGCGTAGAGCAGCCCGTGGAAGGCGGGCGAGTCGGCCGGCTTGACGACGAGCGGCGCGCGCAGGTCGGCCAGCAGCGCGGGCACCCCGGACTCGGGCACGTCGGGGTCGAGGACGACCGTGCGCGGATGGGTGACCCCGACCTCGGCGCACACCTGGGCGAAGCGCTCCTTGTCGCTGAGCGCTTCGATGAGCGGCAGCTCGGGGTAGGGCACCACGACCCGCTCGTCGAAGCGGTCCCGCAGCGAGACGATCCGCTCGACCCACCAGTCCATCGTCCCCATGAGCATGACCCGGCGGCCGGGGTGGGCGTCGGCCACCCGGTGCACCGCGGCCACCACCTCGTCGAGGTCGTCGAGCCCGGGCACGACCTCGTCGTCGATGATCGCCGAGCCCCGCACCGGGGCCGGCACGCCCCGGGTCATCACCGTCGTGCGCACCCCGAGCTCGCCGTGGAAGGCCCGGGCGAGGGTGTAGGTCGCCAGCTCGCCCCCGATGACCACGGGCACGAACGGGACGGTCGGGGGGTGCGGGGGCATGCGGGAAAAGTACCAGCCGGGGCCGTGCCGGCCGCTGGTCGTCATGGCGTCGCGGACCCCTCGTCCGCCCAGCTGCGGACCCGGCTGTCCTCGTCGACGACGGCGGCGCCGCCGGTGAGCCCGGCGAGCAGGCCGGGCAGCTCGTCGGCCCGGTCGACCGGCACCTGCACGCGCAGCCGCACCTGCTCGGCATACCCGACCGAGGGGACCGTGACGCCCCGCGCGCGCAGGTCGTGCTCGAGGCGGCCGGCCAGGTCGTGCCCGACCACGACGTCGACCTCCTCGACCTGCACCCGGGTGAGCACCCGGGCCTGCGCGACGGCCTCGCGGACCGCTCCCGAGTAGGCCCGGACCAGTCCCCCGCCCCCCAGCAGCGTCCCGCCGAACCACCGGGTGACGACGGCCACGACCTCGGTCAGCCCCGACCCGGTGAGCACCTCGAGCATCGGCGCCCCGGCGGTGCCGGCCGGCTCCCCGTCGTCGTTGCTGCGCACGGTCGCCCCGGCCGGCCCCAGCACGAACGCGGAGCAGTGGTGGCGGGCGTCCCAGAAGGTGCGGCGGGCCTCCTCGACGACCGCGCGGGCCCGGTCCTCGTCCTGGGCGCGGCGCAGCCAGCAGGTGAAGACCGACCGGCGGTCCTCGACCGTCGCCTCGGCCGCGGCGGCCACGGTGCGGTAGGAGGTGGGACCCATCCGGGCAGGGTATGCGCTCCGGCGTCCGACGGGGCGTCGGAGTCGGCCTACAGTGGAGGGGTGCTCAGGTTCCTGCGTCCCCTGCTCCTCGTCCTGCTCACCGGGCTGCTCCTGGCCCCCGGCACCGCCTCCGCGCACGACCAGCTGGTCGGGACCGACCCCGAGGACGGGGCGGTGCTGGCGCAGGCCCCCGGCTCGCTGACCTTCACCTTCTCCGGCGAGGTGGCGGTCATCGGCGCGCAGGTGGCGGTCACCGGCGGCCAGGGGGGCGACTACCTCGTGGGCGAACCGGTCGTGGACGGTCAGGACGTGGTCCAGGAGGTCGCCGGGATGGAGGAGGGGACCTACCAGGTGGCCTGGCGGGTCACCAGCTCCGACGGCCACCCGATCTCCGGCACGCTGGGCTTCACCGTCGGCGAGGGGGCCGACCAGGGCGCGGCCCAGGAGCAGGGCACGGCCCAGGAGCAGGACGCGACCGACGACGCTGCCCAGGACGAGGAGGCCGGGTCGCCCGTGGCGCAGGGGGTGGACACCGGGCTGCCCGGCTGGGTCTGGGTCGTCCTGGGCCTGGCGGTGGTCGGGCTGGGCGCCATCCTCGTGCACACCTGGACCCGCAACCGGCGCGGCTGAGCAGCCCCGGCCCGGGCGATGCGGGTCGTGAGCCCCGTCTCATGTAACCTTGGCCCCACGAACATTCGCACTCCCGGACCGGCTGCGCGACCAGGTTGATCAGCCAGCGGTGCCGCTCCGGACGACACGACACGAGGGGGTCACGCCATGGGGCGCGGCCGAGCCAAGGCAAAGCAGATCAAGGTCGCCCGGAAGCTGAAGTACTCGGCTCCCAGCACCGACCTCACCGCCCTGGAGCGAGAGCTCCGCAGCGCGCGAGGTGAGTTTCCCGACGACAGCGACCACGTGGACGCCGAGGAGGAGGACGACGAGGACCCCTACGCGGCCTACGTCGACGACACCGACGACGACGAGGACGACGCCTGGGCCCCGGGAGACCCCGACCCGAGGTGATCGTCCCCGTCCGGGCGTCCGGGTGGTGAGGTGACCCACCCGCTCGCCCAGCTCTGGACCAGGTACCGCCAGTACCGCGCACGCGTGGTGCTGGCGTTCCTGCTGTCCACGGTGCGCAAGGTCATGGACGTCATGCCCGAGCTGCTCATCGGCGCGGCCATCGACGTCGTCGTGCGCGGCAGCGACTCCTTCGTCGCCGACCTGCTCGGGGTCGCCGACCGGCGCGAGCAGCTCGTCTGGCTCGCGGTCGTCAACGCGGTCGTGTGGGTCCTGGAGTCGCTCTTCGACTACCTGGCCGCGCTGACCTGGCGCAACCTGGCCCAGCAGGTGGAGCACGACCTGCGGCTGGAGGCGTACGGGCACGTGCAGGGCCTGGACATGGCCTGGCACGAGTCGCGGCCCACCGGCGGGACCCTCGCCGTGGTCAACGACGACGTCAACCAGCTCGAGCGCTTCCTCGACGCCGGCGTGGACAAGCTGTGGACGCTGGCCCTCAACATCGTCCTGGTCGGGGCCGTCTTCGCGGCGAGCAGCTGGACGCTGACCCTGCTGGCGTTCCTGCCCATCCCGGTCATCGTGGCCGGGTCGCTGTGGTTCCAGCGTCACCTGGTCCCCCGCTACGCCGTGGTCCGGGCCGCCGTCTCCCGCATCAGCGGGCTGGTCTCGGCCAACCTCGGCGGGATGGCGACGATCAAGTCGTTCACCGCCGAGGACCGCGAGCTGTCGCGGGTGCGCGAGGTGTCCGAGGCCTACCGGCTGGCCAACGCCGACGCCATCCGGGCCTCGGCGGCGTTCGTGCCGCTCATCCGCATGGCCATCCTGGTCGGGTTCACCACCACCCTGCTCATGGGCGGCTGGATGGCCCTCGACGGCACCCTGGAGGTCGGCCTCTACTCGGTGCTCGTCTTCATGACCCAGCGGCTGCTGTGGCCGCTGACCTCGGTCGGCGAGGTGCTCGACCTCTACCAGCGGGCGATGGCCTCCGTCCGCCGGATCCTGGCCCTGCTCGACGAGGAGCCGCTGACCGTCGAGGGGGACCGCACGCTGCCGCGGGTGCGCGGGCAGCTGGAGCTGGTCGACGTCCGGGCCGGTTACGCCGACGGGCCGGACGTCCTGCACGGGGTCTCGATGGAGGTGCCGGCCGGGCAGGTGCACGCGGTGGTCGGCGCGACCGGCGCGGGCAAGTCCACCCTCCTGCGACTGCTCCTGCGCTTCGCCGACCCCCGGTCGGGCCAGGTGCTGCTCGACGGCACCGACCTGCGCGAGCTGACCTGGGAGTCGCTGCGCGGCCGGATCGGCTACGTCGCCCAGGACGTGTTCCTCTTCGAGGGCACGATCGCCGACAACATCGCCTACGGCCGACCGGAGGCCTCCCGCGAGGAGGTCCGGCGGGCCGCGGAGCAGGCAGCCGCCCACGAGTTCGTCACCGGCACGCCCCTGGGCTACGACACCCTCGTGGGTGAGCGGGGCGTGACCCTGTCCGGCGGCCAGCGCCAACGGCTGGCCCTGGCCCGGGCCATCCTGCGGGACCCGGCCGTCCTGGTCCTGGACGAGGCCACCTCGGCCGTGGACAACGAGACCGAGGCGGCGATCCAGCGCTCGCTGGCCGAGGTCAGCCAGGGTCGGACGACGATCATGGTGGCCCACCGGCTCTCGACGGTGCGGCACGCCGACCGGATCTGGGTGCTGGAGGCCGGGCGGGTCGTGGAGGCCGGGACCCACGACGAGCTGGTCTCGCGCCCGGGGCCCTACGCGGACCTGTGGGCGGTGCAGACCGGAGTGCTCGCGGACGGGGTGGGCTGAGCCGCGCGCACGGCATACCCTGGATCCTTGGCGACGACGGGGAGGACCGGACGGGATGGCGCAGCGAGCACGGCACGAGGCCAGGTGGACGGCCGACGACGCCGTCGTCAAGGGCAAGGTGCGGCGCAACCGCCTCTGGGTGGTCCTGCTCCTCTTCGGTCTCGTCGGCGTGCTCTCGACGTGGGCCTACACCCGGCTGCTGAACTTCCAGGACCTGCAGGTGCAGCTGCGGGTGTGCCAGGAGCCGCTGGGCGAGGACGCCACGGGTGCCGACGTCACGGCGGCCGGGTGCGTCCCGACCGACGTCACCGACGAACGGGTGCGGCTGTGGCACCAGTCCAGCCCGCGCGACCCCGCCTCCGCCGAGGGCCCGACGTGGCTGTTCGAGGACGTGCCGATCGACACGGTGGCCAACGCCGTGCAGGTGGACCTGGCCGACCCGGCCCGCAGCGTGGTGCTCTTCGACCACGAGGAGGGCGGCGTGCGCACCGCCCTGACGCCCGACGCCGCCGACACCCGGTGGACCGGGACCGTCGGCACCCGGGGACCGACCAGCTACTGGCTGCTGGTGACGCCGGCCCAGGCCGGGTAGTCCCCGACCATCTGCACCGCTCCCCCGTCGACGCCCTTGGCACCCTGCACGACGGGCGCCCCGTAGGTCGACGCGGTGCTGGGATCGCCGACCGCCCCCACCACCCAGGGCTCCGTGCCGTGCGCCCGCAGGATCTCCTGGGCGCGCGCGACACCCTCCGGCGCGACGACGGCGACGAAGCCGACGCCCATGTTGAGCGTCTGCTCCAGGTCTGCCAGCGGCACCCGGCCCAGCTCCTGCACCAGGCGGAAGACGGGAGGCGGTGACCAGACCCGCTCGACGGTGGCCAGGGTGTCCCTGGGCAGCACCCGGGCCAGGTTGGCGGCCAGCCCGCCGCCGGTGACGTGCGACAGCGCGTGCAGCCCTACGTCGGCCCGGACCACCTCGAGCAGCGCCCGGGTGTAGATCCGCGTGGGCTCCAGGGCCTCCTCGCCGATCGTGCGGCCGAGCTCGTCGACGTGCCGGTCCCAGCCCCACCCGGCGGCCGCGACGACCCGGCGGACGAGGGAGTAGCCGTTGGAGTGCAGCCCCGAGGACGGCAGCGCCAGGACGACGTCGCCCCGCTCCACCCGGTGCGGGCCCAGGACCAGGTCGTGCTCGACGACCCCGGTGGCGGCGCCGGCGACGTCGTACTCGTCCGGCTCCAGCAGCCCGGGGTGCTCGGCGGTCTCGCCGCCGACGAGGGCCACGCCGGCGAGCTCGCAGCCGCGGGCGATGCCGGAGACGATCGCGGCGATCCGCTCGGGCACGACCTTGCCGCAGGCGACGTAGTCGGTCATGAACAGCGGCTCGGCCCCGCTGACGACGATGTCGTCGACGACCATGCCGACGAGGTCCTGGCCGATGGTGTCGTGCACGCCCATCGCCTGGGCGACGGCGACCTTGGTGCCGACGCCGTCGGTCGAGGTGGCCAGCACCGGGCGGCGCATGCCCTTGAGCGCGGAGGCGTCGAACATCCCCGCGAAGCCGCCGAGCCCGCCGAGCACCTCCGGCCGCTGGGCCCGGCGGACGGAGTCCTTCATCAGCTCCACCGCGCGGTCCCCGGCGTGGACGTCCACGCCTGCGCTGGCATAGGTGATCGGCTGGTCGGTCATCGGATCCTCCGGACGGGTCGGTACGGCGCGGCTCGGGTCAGGGACGACGCACGGCGTCGGAGCCGCCCAGGGCCGCGGACGGGGCGACCCCCTCGACGTCGAGCGTGCCCACGTCGGTCGGGTCGGCCCCCTCGCGGACGGGGACCTGCAGCTCGAGCACGTCCTTGCCCAGCTGGTCCTCGGCGGGCAGCTCGATGGGGTAGCTGCCGCTGAAGCAGGCGGTGCACAGGGCGGACGGGTCCTGCTCGGTCGCCGCGACCATGCTGTCCTCGCTGATGTAGCCCAGCGAGTCGGCCCCGATGGAGGCCCGGATCGAGTCGGTGTCCAGGCCGGTGGCGATCAGCTCGGCGCGGGTGGCGAAGTCGATGCCGTAGAAGCACGGCCAGCGCACCGGCGGGGAGGAGATGCGCACGTGCACCTCGGCGGCGCCGGCCTCGCGGAGCATCCGCACGAGGGCCCGCTGGGTGTTGCCGCGCACGATCGAGTCGTCGACGACGACGAGCCGCTTGCCCTTGATGACGTCGCGCAGCGGGTTGAGCTTGAGCCGGATGCCGAGCTGGCGGATCGTCTGGCTGGGGGCGATGAAGGTGCGGCCGACGTAGGCGTTCTTGACCAGCCCGTGGCCGAAGGGGATACCGGAGGCCTCGGCGTAGCCGATCGCCGCCGGCGTGCCCGACTCCGGGGTCGGCATGACCAGGTCGGCCTCGACGGGGTGCTCCCCCGCGAGCCGGCGGCCCATCTCCACCCGGGCGTCGTAGACCTCCCGCCCCGCGATCGTGGTGTCCGGCCGGGCCAGGTAGACCCACTCGAAGACGCACCGCTTGGGGGCGGCGGGGGCGAAGCGCTGCGAGCGCAGGCCGTTCTCGTCGACCGCGACGAGCTCGCCCGGCTCCACCTCGCGGACGACCGAGGCGCCGACGATGTCCAGGGCCGCGGTCTCGGAGGCCACCACCCAGCCCCGCTCGAGACGACCGAGGACGAGGGGACGGACCCCCTGCGGGTCGCGGGCGGCATACAGGGTGGTCTCGTCGCAGAAGACCAGGCTGAACGCGCCCCGCAGCTGGGGCAGGACCCGCATCGCCGCCTCCTCCAGCGGCAGGTCGGCGTCGGCCGTGAGCAGGCCGGTGACGATGGCCGTGTCCGTGGTGTTGCCGCGCCCGACCTCCCCGGGGGAGGTGCGCAGGTCGCCGCCGTGCGACTCGGCGAGCAGGTCGCGCAGGGCCGCGGTGTTGATGAGGTTGCCGTTGTGGGTGAGGGCGACCGTGTGGTCGGCGGTGCCGCCCAGGGTGGGCTGGGCGTTCTCCCACGAGTTGCGGCCGGTGGTGGAGTAGCGGCAGTGGCCGACGGCCAGGTGGCCCTGCAGGGAGGCGAGCGCCGACTCGTCGAAGACCTGGCTGACCAGCCCGACGTCCTTGTAGACGACCAGCCGCTGCCCGTCGCTGGTGGCGATGCCGGCCGCCTCCTGGCCGCGGTGCTGGAGGGCGTAGAGGCCGAAGTAGGCGAGCTTGGCGACCTCCTCGCCGGGGGCCCACACCCCGAACACCCCGCAGGCGTCCTGGGGCAGGCGCTCCCCGGGCAGCAGGTCGTGCGAGAGCCGTCCGTCAGCGCGTGCCACGTCCCCGATCATCCCACAGGGGCCATGAGGGGTATCCCGTGCGACCGCCTACCCTGGGCCGGGTGCGCATCGACATCTGGTCCGACATCGTCTGCCCCTGGTGCTCCATCGGCCGACGCCGGCTCGAGCAGGCCATCGAGGTCGTCCGTGCCGAGGACGGCGACGGTGCCGACGGCGTCGAGGTCGTCTGGCGGTCCTTCCAGCTCGACCCGGACGCCCCGGTCCCGCCGGCCGAGACGACGGTGGAGGCGCTCGGGCGGCGCTACGCGGCCGGGCCGGCCCAGGTGGCGGCGATGGTCGGGCAGGTCCGCGACCTGGCCGCCCAGGAGGGGCTGACGCACCGCCCGGAGGAGGCGCCCCACGTCAACAGCCACGACGCGCACCGCCTCCTGCACCTGGCACGGGAGATCGGCGGGTCGTCGCTGCAGGCCCGGCTCGTCGAGGCGCTGATGGCGGCCTACCACGCGGACGCGCGGGACGTCAGCGACCACGACGTGCTGACGGAGGTGGCGGTCGGGGCCGGGCTGCCGGCCGACCGGGTGGGCGCGGTGCTCGCCGGCGAGGAGTATGCCGACGCGGTCGCCGCGGACATCGCGCGGGCGCGCTCCTACGGCGCGACGGGAGTGCCGTTCGTCGTCGTGGCCGACCGCTACGGGGTCGCGGGGGCCCAGCCGGTCGAGGCCTTCGCCGACGCGATCAGGCGGGGGCTGGCCGACGGGGCCTGAGGCTGCCGGTCAGTCCTGGCCGCGCAGGCTGGCGCGGTCGGCCACGAGGTAGGCCACCGCCGCGAGCAGGCCCAGGGTGATCGCGCCCACCGCGGCGAGCAGGACCACCTCCTGCACCTGGGTGCGCCCGGCCGCGTTCGGGCCCAGCCAGCCCAGCAGGCCACCCAGGACCGCGCCCAGCACGGCCCCGGTCGTCAGGAACCGGACCAGGTCCGGCCGTCGACGCACCGGCACGTGCTCCGGCCCGGGCCGGTCGACGGTCTCGAGGTCGTCTCGCTCGCGTGCCACCCTCCCAGTATCACCCCGGTGGCTGGGAGGACGCCCGCCGAGCGCGCGGCCGCCGGAGACGGCACAATCGCTGCCAGGTCGGCCACCGCCGGTGGCCGCAGGGTCGCACGGGCAAGGGAGCTCCGCGTGGTCGCCGGTCCCACCCCCGCCGAGCTGGCGGTGCAGATGCTGGAGGCGCAGGACGTGCCCACGGCCGTCGAGGTCATGGGCACCTGGCTGGCCCAGGTCGGCGGCGCCGCCATGGCCGTGCGCCTGAGCTTCCGCGCCGGGGTCACCGACTGGCAGATCGCGGCGCCGGCGTCCACCCCCCTGCCGCCTGCCGAGGAGTGGCCGGGCCCGGAACGGTTCCTGCAGCACCCCTTCACCCGGTTCCACCGGGACACCGGCTCGCTGCGCCCCACGCTCCTGCAGGACGCCGTGGCTGCCGGGTGGACGCCGGACGCGCAGACCCAGGAGGAGTACGAACGGCTGCGCCTGTCCCCCCACCAGCTGACGATCCCCACGGCCCGCGACCCCGGGGAGCTGCGGCGTGGGGACTGGCGCGGGTGGGTGCTCGTCGCCGAGGAGCCGCTGCCTCCGTCCGCGGTCGGGCGGCTCGAGGAGGGGCTGTCGACCATCGTCGGGGCCGATTCCCACCTGGGTCTGCTGGACCGCCTCGCCCCCGCGCCGCCGGAGGCTCCGCCGCTCACCACCCGGGAGCGGATGATCCTCACGCTGCTGGCCCAGGGCCGCACGGCCGCGGCGATCGCCTCCCGGCTGGCGATCTCCCCGCGGACCGTGCACAAGCACCAGGAGCACCTCTACCGCAAGCTCGGCGCGGTCGACCGGCTCTCCGCCGTCCTCGCCGGGCAGCGGCTGGGGCTGCTCCCGGCACCGCCCCTCCTGGACCCGGTGCCGGAAGGCTCCGTCCGCGACCGGGCGCTCACTCCATCGGCGGCAGCGTGCAGCCTGCCTCGACCAGGGCGGGCATGAGCATGCCGAAGAGGCTGCCGAAGTGGTCGTCGGTGAGGTAGCCGATCGGCGGCGGGTTCTTGCCCTTGGCGTGGGCCCCGGCCCCGATGGTGGCCCTGCTGTGGACGAGCGGCTCCTGCTCGAACCCCCACAGCTGCACCCAGTCGGCCACCACCGCGTCCGCGACCGGACCGCAGGTCTCCTGCTCGTCCGGGGCGAGGAGGAACATCCGCACCATCCCGCTGACCGGCACCCAGGCGGTGCCGTTGGCGGCCAGCCGCTCGTAGGCCTGCTCCTGCCAGTCGTGCTTGTAGCACTCGTGCGCCGAGGCCGCGGTGGCCCCGACCAACGACAGGGCGGCCCCGGCCGCCAGGGCCCCGACGGCCCGTTGTCCCATCCGCATGGCTGCTCCCTCGTCGTCGTGCGCCCCGGCGGGGCGCCCCGGACCAGCGTGGCGGCAGCGGTGCGGCGGGCACCATACGCAGTGGTGCGTACCCCGACGGCTCAGACGAGGGGCAGGTGGCCCGACAGGTCCGCCCGTTGCCCGGACGCGCTGACCGTCCCCTCCTCGACGGCCTGCGCCCAGGACAGCCTGCCCGTGGCGAGGGCCAGCCAGGTGGCCGCGTCGGTCTCGACGACGTTCGTCGGGGTCCCGCGGGTGTGCCGCGGGCCCTCGATGCACTGGACGGCGGAGTAGGGCGGGACCCGCACCTCGACCGACCGCCCGGGGGCGCGCAGCGCCAGCTCCTCGGTGGTCCACCGCACGGCCGGGCCCAGGACGGCGCGCCCGAGCGCGGCGGTGGCGGCACGCCATACCTGCGGGTCGTCCTCCCCCTGGATGGCCGCGCGCCAGGCCGCCAGGGCCTGCTCCCCCTCGGCCGGGTCGGTGCGCCGTCGGGCCGGCACGCCTCAGCCCAGCGGGTCGCGCTCGATCGGGCAGGACATGCAGCGCGGACCGCCGCGGCCCCGACCCAGCTCGGAGCCGGACATCGTCAGCACCTCCACGCCCTGGGCGCGCAGGTAGTCGTTGGTCACCGTGTTGCGCTCGTAGCCCACGACGACGCCGGGCTCCAGCGCGAGCACGTTGCAGCCGTCGTCCCACTGCTCGCGGGCGGCGGCGCGCGGGTCCTGGTCGGCGGCGAGCACGCGCAGCGAGTCCAGGCCCAGCGCCTCGGCGATGACGTCCATCATCCGTTCGGGCGCGTTGCGCCGGATGACCACGTCGACCTCCCCGTCGCCCGCCACGTCCCCGGCGGTCATCGTCCACGACGGCAGGTCCGGAAGCCCGCTGTAGCGGGTGAAGGTGCCCTCGTCGATCATCGTCATCACGGTGTCCAGGTGCATGACCGCCCGGGCCTTGGGCATGTCCAGCGCGACGACCGTGGTGACGTCGCCGGCGGCGAGCATGCGGCGCGCGAGCCGTTCCACGCCCATCGGCGTGGTGCGCTCGGACAGCCCGACGAGGACGACCCCCCGGCCGAGGACGAGGATGTCGCCGCCCTCGGCGGTGGCCGGTCCGTCGTGCACGCCGTGGGCCCACCAGCGCATGCCCGCGTCGGCGAACATCGGGTGGTAGGTGTAGATGGCGTCGTAGTGCACCGTCTCCCGGCGCCGCGCCTTCTTGTGCATCGAGTTGACCGCGACGCCGTCGTGCACCCAGGCGGAGGTGTCCCGGGTGAACAGGTGGTTGGGCAGCGGCGCGAGCACGGCGTCGTGCAGGTCCAGCTGCTCGATCATCAGGCTCTGCGGGGAGGGGATGGCGTCGAGCACCTCGGCCTTGGTGATCCCCCCGATGAGGTGGCGGGTCAGCCGGGCGTCGTCCATCTGCTCGAAGGCGGTGCGCAGCTCCTCGGCGGCCATCGGCCCCACGTGCCGCTGGTCCAGGGAGGCGTCGAGGATGTAGCGGCGCGCCTCGGGAACGGCGACGGTCTCGCGCAGCAGCTGGTCGAAGTGGTGGACGGTGATACCGCGGTCGGTCATCAGCCGGGAGAAGTGGTCGTGCTCCTCCTGGGCCTTCTCCACCCACAGGATCTCGTCGAAGAGGTAGCGCTCCTTGTTCGCCGGGGTCAGGCGGTGCATCTCCAGGCCCGGGCGGTGGACGATGACCTGGCGCAGGCGACCGACCTCGGAGCCGACGTGGAACGGCATACCGTGGCTTCCTCTCTCGTGGGACGCCCGACCGGGCGGCGGGGCGCCTCATCCTCCCACGGACGAGGTATGGGGTGCAGGTGCCGTCAGGGGTGGTCGGGCGCCGGTGGCAGGATGGCGCCCATGCGAGCCACGATCCTCCACGCGCCCGGTGACGTCCGCCTCGAGGAGGTGCCCGACCCCACCCTGGTCCGGCCGACCGACGCGATCGTCCGGGTGACCGCGAGCTGCGTCTGCGGGTCGGACCTGTGGCCCTACCGGGGCATCAACCGGGTCGACAAGCCGCGGCGGATCGGCCACGAGTTCGTCGGGATCGTCGAGGAGGTCGGCGACGAGGTGACCTCGGTGCGGCCGGGGCAGTTCGTCATCGCCCCGTTCCGGTTCAGCTGCGGCCGGTGCGCCCACTGCCGCAACGGCGTGCAGACCTCGTGCGTGCTGGGCGGCGACGGCTGGGGCGGCCGGGACGGCGACGGGGAGTGGACGCCCGGGTGCCAGGGGGACGTGATGCGGGTGCCCTACGCCGACGCCACCCTCGTCGCCACGCCCGAGGTGCCCGACGAGGATCTGCTGCCCTCGATGCTGGCGCTGTCCGACGTCATGGCCACCGGGTGGCACTGCGCGGTCTCGGCGGGGGTGCAGGAGGGCGAGACCGTCGTCGTCGTGGGCGACGGGGCGGTGGGCCTGTCGGCCGTGCTCTCGGCGGCCCGGATGGGTGCCGGCCGGGTCGTGGCGATGTCGCGCCACGAGCCGCGCCAGGACATCGCCCGCCGGTTCGGCGCCACCGACGTCGTCGCCGAGCGGGGCGAGGAGGGTGCGGAGCGGATCCTGGAGCTGACCGACGGCGTGGGGGCCGACCGCGTGCTCGAGTGCGTCGGCACCGGGGAGTCGATGACCCAGGCGTTCGACTCGGCGCGCCCGGGCGGGACCGTGGGCTTCGTCGGCGTCCCGCACGGCGTGGAGGTGCCGGTCGGGCGGATGTTCCGGCACAACGTCGCGCTGGCGGGCGGGGTGGCTCCGGTCCGGCACTACCTGGAGCAGCTGCGCGACGACGTGCTCGCCGGCGAGATCGAGCCCGGCCTCGTCTTCGACCTGACGCTGCCGCTGGCCGAGGTGGCCGAGGCCTACCGGGCGATGGACGAGCGCCGGGCGATCAAGGTCATGCTCACGCCCTGAGGGGGTTCGGGGAAGGAAGAACCCCTCGCGCACCTGGAAGAGCTCACCTGCCCTTGCTGCATTCCTGCCCTGGGGGAGTTCAGTGAGGTACCACCGCACGAGGGGTCCGGGGACCAGTGTAGGCGACCGGTGGCGGACGGGCCAACGAGCGGGTCGACGTGCGGCCGACGTGCGGGCCGCGCCCCGGGGTGGCCGCACGACGCCCGCCACGCGGTACGCTGGTGGTGCCATCGCGGCTGGACACCTTCGACGCGTCGATCTGCTGCAGATCCGCTGGACCAGCTCGCTCCCGGGGACGTCTCCGTCCGGGGCTGCCGGGCGTCCTCGCCTGCGGGTGAGGTGCGGGCCAGGTCCCGCCGGGGATTGACCGACCACTCCTGAGGAGGAGTTCGTGGCTCGAGGAGCCCAGCGTCCCAGCGGCGCACGCACGCGTCAGAACGGCGCACGCACGCGCCAGCACGACGCCCGCACCCGCACCCGGCGCGGGCCTGGCCACGACGCCGACGGCACGATCCAGGTGCTCGCCAAGGTGGTCCGCGAGGTCGAGGCCGCGGTCAGGCGCGGCCGCACGCCCCCCTCGGTCCGGACGAAGTTCCAGGTGGTGGCGCTCCTCATGCGTGAGGAACGGGCCCGCGTCAAGGCGGACGGGGAGATGTCGGCGGCGCGGCGTACCGAGGAGCTCAAGCGCCTCGACGGCATCGCCACCATCCTGGCGACGACCGCCGCCCGCGACACCACCCTCCTCGGCCTGCTCGCCGACGACGCCGTCATCACCGACCGGGCACGGTCGTTGCGCCGCGAGCTCCTCGAGCAGGCCGGCGTCGAGGTGCCGGAGGAACCCGTCGAGCAGGCCCCGCCGGCCGAGCCCACGCCGGCCGTGCAGCGACAGGTGGTGCCCCCGTCGGTGCTCTCCCGTCAGCGCGCCAACCCCTTCCTCCCGCCCGACTTCTCCGCCGTCGCCCGGCGCACGGCCAGGCCCCGCCGCCTCGCCGGCTGGGAGCTCATCGAGCCGCTGCTGCGGTCCTTCGAGGACGGTGGGGCGCTCTCGTGCATGGACCTGCCGGAACCGGCCCCCACCCTGCTGCCCGACGGGCTCGAGCTCATGCCGCACCAGGCGAGAGTGGTCGCCGCGGCCGCGACGGGCCACCGGACGTTCCTGCTGGCCGACGAGCCCGGCCTGGGCAAGACGGCGCAGGCGCTGCTCGCCGCCCAGGCGGCGGACGCCTACCCGCTGCTCGTCGTCGTGCCGAACGTGGTCAAGATGAACTGGGCGCGCGAGGCCGCGCTGTGGACCCCCGCCCACCGGGCCACGGTGGTCCACGGCGACGGGCACTCGATCGACGGCTTCGCGGACATCATCGTCGTCAACTACGAGGTGCTCGACCGGCACGTGGGCTGGCTCGGGGAGCTGGGCCTGCGCGGGATGGTCGTCGACGAGGCCCACTACATCAAGAACCGCAAGTCGCAGCGGTCCCAGCACGTCCTGCGCCTCTCCGAGCGCATCCGCACGCGGACCGGCCACCCCCTGCTCATGGCCCTCACCGGCACGCCGCTGATCAACGACATCGAGGACTTCACGGCGATCTGGCAGTTCCTCGGCTGGATCGACGAGACCCGCCCGGTCGGTGAGCTGATGGAGGCGCTCGAGGAGATCGGTCTCACGCCGGCCGACCGGGGCTTCTCCGCCGCCGCCCGCGCCGCCGTCGTCGAGCGCGGCATCGTGCGGCGACGCAAGGTGGACGTGGCCACCGACCTGCCCGCCCGCCGCGTCGCCGACGTGCCGGTGGAGCTCGACGACGAGGCCGGCCGCTCCGTCCGGGCCGCGGAGCAGAGCCTGGCCCGCCGTCTCGTCGCGCGCTACGAGCAGGCGCTGGAGGCGCGACCCGGCGGCGGGGCCGTCGAGGGCGTCGACCACGACCTCGTGCGGAAGGTCGCCGCCAGGGAGCGGGCGAGCAGGGCGACGGCCTCGGACGAGAACGTCTTCAGCATGATGCGGCGCATCGGTCAGGCGAAGGCGGGGCTCGCGGCCGACTACGCCGCGCAGCTGGCCCGCAGCGCCGGGAAGGTCGTGCTCTTCGCCAAGCACATCGACGTCATGGACACCGCCGAGGAGACCTTCGCCCGGCGGGGCATCCGGTACGCCTCCATCCGCGGGGACCAGACGGCGTCGGCCCGGCAGAAGCACATCGACGCGTTCACCGAGGACCCGGACGTGGCCGTCGCCGTGTGCTCCCTGGCCGCCGCCGGCGTGGGCATCAACCTGCAGGTGGCCTCCAACCTGGTCCTGGCGGAGCTGTCGTGGACCGACGCCGAGCAGACCCAGGCCATCGACCGCGTCCACCGCATCGGGCAGGAGGAGCCGGTCACGGCGTGGCGGATCATCGCCGCGCAGACCCTCGACACGAGGATCGCCGAGCTCATCGACAGCAAGGCGGGGCTGGCGGCGCGGGCCCTCGACGGGGCCGACCAGGAGGTCCCCGACTCCGCCGACGTCCAGCTCGAGGCGCTCGTCACGCTCCTCGAGGAGGCGCTCGGGGAACGCGTCGTGGGGCCGGCGGCAGGCTGACGCCGCCTCAGCCCAGCCACCAGGCCACGGCCACCCCGGCCCCCGCGACGAGGAAGGCGAGCGCCCAGATCCGGTCGAGGTTGACCCAGTGCGAGCGCAGCACCCGCAGGCCGAGGACCTGGTAGACCACCAGGGCGGTGGCCCCGGCGGCCAGCGCCATCCCCAGGGCGTGGACGACCGCGACCAGCACGGCCGCCCGCAGGTCGCCGGCGAGGGCCCCGGCGACGGCGTCCTCGTGGCTGCTCGTCGTCGTGGCCAGCAGCACGGGGGCCAGCATGAGACCCGCCCCGGTGGCGGTGGACATCAGGAAGGACCACCAGGCCAGCTGCCAGGGTCGCAGCCGCATCCCCACCCAACGGAAGTGCCGCGGCCGCAGCAGCTGCACGGCCCCGACGACCAGCAGGACGAGCGCGACGGCGCCCAGGGCGAGGCTGCGGGAGACCTGGCTGGCGAAGAGGGTGACGACCAGGGCGGTCGGCAGCACCGACAGCTCGTGGCCCAGCACGATCCACGCCAGCGAGCGCAGCAGGGCCCGCCGGCTCTTCTCCTGCAGCCCGTAGGACAGCGCGAACAACCAGCCCATGGCCGGGTTGACGCCGTGGAAGAGCCCCAGCCCCAGGGCGGCGAGCAGGGCCGCGACGTCGACCGCACCGCCCCCGGCGTGGCCGGCGTGGGTCAGCAGCACCTCAGCTGAAGCAGTAGGAGTCGCTGGAGGCGTCGCCGCCCTCGAGGTGGGTCTGGTGCACGCGGTTGCCGCGGAAGTCGTCCCCGTGGGGGAAGAACCGCTCGTCCAGCGTCATCCGGCCCGTCCCGGGGTCGATGTCGGCCTTGGCCATCCAGGCGCCCACCCCGTCGGGGTAGAACTGGTCGTCCCAGGCGCCGTACAGCGAGTTGGTCCAGTAGACCCGCCGTCCGTCGCGGCTGATCTCCACCATCTGCGGGGCGCCGGCCAGCGGCAGGTCGGGGGCGGCGGGGTGGCTGGCCCGCGTCATGATGCCGCCGAGCCGGATCTCACCGACCTGCCTCGGGTGCAGCGGGTCGGTGACGTCGAGCTGGATGCTCTGCCCGGTGCCGAAGCAGGAGACGTAGAGGAACCGGTCGTCGACGGACAGGTCGATGTCGGTGATGAGCGGGGGGACCGCCTTGAACGGCCGCAGCAGCTCGGGCAGCCGGTCGACGTCCTCGTCGGCCACCGGCTCGGCCGGGATGTCGAACACCTTGGTGATGGTGAAGTCGCCGTCCCTGCCGTCGCGCTGCCAGCACCAGATCGAGCCGGAGAGGTCCTCCAGGCTCAGGACCACGCCGACGAAGCCGTACTGCTGGTCGGGGTCGTGGGCCGGCCGCAGCTCCAGGGCCATCTGGTACTGCGGGCCGAGCTCGAGCGTCTGCAGGTGGGTGCGGCGGACGAGGTCGAAGACGTGGACCTTGTTGCCGTAGCGGCCGGCGAGCAGGTCCTCGGGCAGCACGCCGTTCTCCACCTGGCGGGGGGTGCCCCACTCGCTGGTGATCATCCGGTCGTGGTTGAGGTGCCACCAGAAGTCGTAGGCCAGGTACTGCTCGCCGCGGTCCCTCTCCCAGGTGCCCTTGACCTCGAAGGTGTCGTGGTCCAGCAGGGCGATCCCGCCCGGCCCCTCGTCCCCCTCGGCGGAGCCGAGGTTGGTGACGTAGATGCCCTCGGGCCCGCAGTGGGCGGTGTGCGGGCGGGAGTAGCCGCTGCGGGCCTTGTACACCTCCGGCTCGATGACCTTGGCGATCGTGGGGTTGCGGGGGTCGTCCCTGACGTCGACGAAGTGGATCCGGGAGGAGCGCAGCCCCATGAGCAGCAGGTAGCGACGCTCCACGTGCGGGTGGGCGCTGCCGGGGCACAGGGCCGAGGAGCAGGCGTTCCAGCCGTGGTGGTGCAGCTCGTCCCCGACGTTGGGCATCTCGCACCAGCCGACCACCTGCCCGTAGTCCTCCGCCGAGGGGTCGACGGAGACGACCGCGAGCGCGTCCTTGCCCGGCTCCCCCTCCCCCCGCCAGAAGGTGGCGACGAAGGCGTGCTGCTCCGCGGGCGCCTCGCCGGCCAGCTCCGGGGACGGGTAGAAGGTGGGGTCCGGCCGCCAGGTGGTGGTGCCCATGACAGGTCCTATCAGTCGTTCCTATGCGATGGACAAGCAACAGTTATCCTGGCACATCCGCGGTCGTCGCGGAACCTCTGGAACCTTCCTGACCGGGCGCGCACGCAAAGACCCCCGGGGGCCGTTGCGGCACCGGGGGTCGGACGCGTCCTGCGGAGGGACGGTGGCGGAGGATGCGGGATTTGAACCCGCGAGGGGTTTCATCCCCAACACGATTTCCAATCGTGCGCACTAGGCCACTATGCGAATCCTCCGCGGACGAGGATACCTGACCGTCGCGCGAGGGTCGAAACCGCAGGTCAGCGCCGCTTGCGACTGGTCCCGAAGATGGACCGGGTGATCTCCCGCCCGATGACGGTGCCGGCCGAGCGCAGCATCGACCGGAAGGCCGTGGACTCCACGACCTGCCCGATGACGCCCTTGTCCTCCTGCGCCGCCCTGCCGCGCCGCCCGCCCCCGGACCGGGCCGGGGCCTCGGCCTCCTCCTGGGCGGCGGCCTCCTCGGCGGCACGCTGCCGCGCCGCGAGCAGCTCGTGGGCGGACTCGCGGTCCAGCGCCTCGGCATACCTCTCCCGGATCGCCGAGCCGGCCTCCACCTGCCGGACCACGGCCTCCTCGGACGGGCCGATGCGGCCCTGCGGCGCCCGCATCATCGTGTGGGCCACCGGGGTGGGCGCCCCCTTCTCGGACAGGACCGTCACGACCGCCTCGCCGGTGCCCAGCGCGGTGAGCAGCTCCTCCAGGTCGTAGTCGCTCGTCGGGAACGTCGAGACGGTGGCCCGCAGCGCCTTGGCGTCGTTCGGCGTGTGCGCCCGCAGCGCGTGCTGCACCCGGTTGCCGAGCTGGGCCAGCACGCTGTCGGGCACGTCCTTGGGGGTCTGGGTGACGAAGAAGACACCCACCCCCTTGGACCGGATCAGCCGCACGGCCTGCTCGACGGAGTCCAGGAACGCGTCGGAGGCGTCGTCGAAGAGCAGGTGCGCCTCGTCGAAGAAGAAGACGAGCTTGGGCTTCTCGGGGTTGCCGACCTCGGGCAGGTCCTGGAAGAGGTCGGCCAGCAGCCACATGAGGAAGGTGGAGAAGAGCACCGGCTTGTCCTGCACGCCCGGCAGCTCCAGGCAGCTGATGATCCCCTTGCCGTCGTCGGTGAGGCGCATGAGGTCGGCCGTGTCGAACTCCGGCTCCCCGAAGAAGACGTCGCCGCCCGCCGCGGACAGCCCGACGAGCTCGCGCAGGATGACCCCCGCGGTGGAGGTCGCCAGCCCGCCGAGCGACTTCAGGTCGGCCCTGCCCTCGTCGGAGAGCAGGTGCTGGATGACCGCGGTGAGGTCCTTGAGGTCGAGCAGGGCCAGCCCCTGCTGGTCGGCCCAGTGGAACACCAGCCCCAGGCTGGACTCCTGGGTCTTGTTGAGCCGCAGCACCTTCGACAGCAGCGTCGGGCCGAAGGAGGTCACCGTGGCCCGCACCGGCGTGCCGACCCCCGTCCCGCCGAGGTTGAGCAGCTCGACCGGGTATGCGGTGCCGCTCCACTCCTGCGCGAGGGCCCCCATGCGCTCCTCGATCTTCCCGCCGCCCTCGGCCGGCGAGGCCATCCCCGTCAGGTCGCCCTTGATGTCGGCGAGGAAGACCGGCACGCCCTCGTCCGAGAGCTGCTCGGCCAGCACCTGCAGGGTGACGGTCTTGCCCGTGCCGGTGGCCCCGGCGACGAGCCCGTGCCGGTTCATCGAGCCCAGGGGCAGCCGGACGACCGCGTCGGGGACGACCTCGCCCTCGTGCACCGCCCCGCCGAGCACGATGCTCGGCGCGGTGAAGGCATACCCCTCCCGGATGCGGTCGACCTGGGCGCTCGGGCTGCTCTGCTCGTTCTCCTCGCTCACGACGCCGACTCTAGTGCGGGGCGCGGACGGGCCCGCCGCCGCCTACACTTCCGCCATGATCTTCAAGGGGGTGGGCGACGGGCGCCCCTACCCGCCGCACGGCCTAGACGAGGCCCGCGACTGGGCCCACCTGCCGCCGCGGATGCTGCGTCTCGACGAGCTGGTGACCACCCGGGCCCAGCTGGACCTGCACGTGCTGCTGTCCCCCGACTCGACCTTCTACGGCGACATCTTCTGCCACGTCGTCAAGTGGCAGGACGACCTCTACCTCGAGGACGGCCTGCACCGGGCCCTGCGCGCCGCCCTGCAGGGCCGTCCGGTGGTCCACGGGCGTGTCCTGGACCTGGACGTCGGTCGGGGTCGCTAACCTCGCACAGCGGGTTTTCCGCCCGCCCTGCCCCTGACCGACGCGACGGAAGGACCAGCCGTGGGCTACGTGCGCACCGCCGGCATGTCGACGGCCGCCCGCCGGGCCCGTCGGCGGGCCGGGCTGGTCATCGTCGCGGTCCTGCTCGGCCTGCTCCTGGTCTTCGGGTTCGCGCTCGCCTACGTCCAGGGATGGTTCGGGCTCAACGAGGGCGGGACCGACGACGCGGCCGTCTCGACGGCGGTGCCGGCGCCCGCCCCCAGCCTGGCCCCCGAGGACGTCCCGGTGAACGTCTACAACGCCAACGCGGGAAACGGGGCCGCCGGCCGGGCCGGGGAGGCGCTGCGGGCCCGGTCCTTCGACGTGCTGACGGTGGCCAACGACCCGGAGGGAGCGACCATCGACGGGGTCGCGGTCGTCCGGCACGGCCCCGAGGGCGTCGAGGAGGCCGAGGTCCTGCGGGACGCCCTGCCCGACGGGGTCGAGCTGGTCGAGGACGGACGTCAGGCGAGCTCGGTCGACCTCGTCCTGGGGTCGGCGTGGGAGGACCTGGCCGAGCCGGGTGACGACGAGAGCGGCGCGACCGACGCCGAGAGCACCGAGGAAGGCTGACCATGGACCACCACGTCACCCTGTCCCGACGCGTGTCGGCCCCGCCGGCATCCGTCTGGGAGGTGATCACCGACCTCGACCGGGCCGCGGAACGGCTCTCCCAGGTCACCGCCCTGCACGTCGTCTCCGACGGTCCGTATGCCGTGGGCACCCGCTGGCGCGAGACGCGCCGGATGATGGGCGCCTCGGAGACCCAGGAGATGGTGGTCGTGGAGAACGACCCGCTGCGCCGGACGGTCACCGAGGCCGTCGACGGGAGCACCCGCTACCGGACCACCCTGCTGCTGGAGTCGATGGACGACGCCTCGGGCACCCTGCTCACCGTCACCTTCGAGGCCTCCGTCACCGACCCGGGCCGGCTGCAACGACTGGCGCTGAAGGTGGTGGGTCCGCTGGGGACCAAGCTGACCGAGAAGTCGCTGCGGACCGAGCTGGACGACATCGCCCGGGCGGCGGAGAAGCTGGCGCGCGGGTAGCGTGCCGACCATGCGCGAGTTCCGGCCGACCCCGCCGACCGGGGGCAGCGAGCCCGAGGATCCCTGGGCCCTCCAGCCGGAGCGTCGGCAGGCCCCCTCCGGTCCGCCGACGTGGGGCGCCCCCTCCGGCTACGCCCACCCGCAGGGCACCACCGTGCTCGTGCTCGGCATCCTCAGCGTCGTGGTCATGCCGCTGCTCGGCCCGTTCGCCTGGGCCATGGGCCACCGCGCGCTGAAGGAGGTCGACCGATCGGGGGTGCCGGCCACCAACCGTTCGATGCTCGTCGGCGGCATGGTGACCGGCATCGTCGGGACCGTGTTCCTGGTGCTGGGGACCCTGGGGTTCCTGGCGTTCGTCGCGCTGTTCACCACGACCGTCGTGGTCGGCGGCGCCTGAGGGACGCCCTCCTTAGGCCAGCAGGTCGAACACCGACGAGAGGACCACCACGACGAGGGTCGCCGCGGGCAGGACGAGGGCCAGGCGCAGGCGGACGCGGTTGCCTCCGGTCGGTCGTTCCCCGGGGGCCAGGACCAGGTCGGCCTGGTCGGAGTCGAACCACCCGAGCACGCTGGCGACGGCCACGAGGAGCAGTCCGAGGGCCAGCACCGGCAGCGCGGGAGCCTGGAAGGCGGTCGCCGGCAGGAGCACCATCGCGACGACCATGGCCATCACCGGGACCGCCATGAGGACCGCGCCGACCCAGACCCGGGAGAGCAGGGCGCGCAGGACCACGCCCGGGGCCAGCAGGAGCGCCCCCAGGGAGGTCAGCACGAACGCGCCGCCGACGAGAGCGCCCACCGAGACGTCGGCCGGAGCCTCCTCGAGCCACGCCGAGAACCCCCACCCGGTCAGCACCATCCCGACCAGCCCGAGCACCGCCCAGGTCGCCGTGGTCGGCCCCACCGGCCCGGGCGCTGCGCCGTGGCTCGCGGCCAGCTCCCGGGCGTAGGGCCGGGGGTCGCCGAAGGCATCCTGCGCCGTCTCGCCGGACTCGGCCACGTGCGACTCGACGGTGACGAGGGCGTCCCCGATCCGGTCCCCCGGCACGTCGAGCAGGCGCTGCTCGAGGACGAACTTGTCCGCCCAGGCCCGGTCGACGCTGGGCGCGAGGTCGATCGGGTCCCGGTCCGCCGGGTGCTGGGCCGACCGGTCGCGTGCTGGCCGGCCGTGCCCCTGGTTGCTGGTCCTGCTCATCGCTGCTCCCCCTGGGGGTCGAGCGCGCCGTCCGTCAGCGCGCGGGTGGTGGTGGTGAAGGCGGCCCAGTCGGCCGCCTGCCGGTGCGCGTGGGCACGGCCGGCACCGGTGAGGGCGAAGTACTTCCGCCCGGGACCGCCGTCGCCGGGCCGCCACTCGACCTCGACGTGGCCCGCCTGCTCGAGGCGGCTCAGGAGCGGGTAGAGCGTCCCGCCCTTGACCTCGCCGAGGCCGACCTGGGCCAGCCGTTGGGTGATGGCGTAGCCGTAGCTGGGGCCGTCCAGGAGGATGCGCAGGACGCACACCCCCAGGACCCCGCGCAGCCACTCGCTGGGCCACTGCTCTGTCTGCATGACTAGACCATATGCCTGACTAGTCAGGCAGCGCAAATAGTTGGCCTTCCGATGCAGGTGCTCCGCGGAGCAGCCCCGAAAAGGGTGCTCCGCGGAGCACCCCCCGCGCTGGCGAACTCAATCGGAGACGCAGAGGACCCCCGAGCCGATCGGCTCGGGGGTCCTGGGTCCGCTCCGCGGACCAGCGCGGTGGCGGTGGGATTTGAACCCACGGAGGACTTGCGCCCTCACACGCTTTCGAGGCGTGCTCCTTAGGCCGCTCGGACACGCCACCGCGGATCAGGCTACCCGAACGCCCGCGACCGCCAATAATCATCGCCCCGGCGACGACCCCTCAGCCCCGCCGGTCGCCGAAGAAGCCCAGCAGCAGGCGGGCGCTCTCCTGCGCCAGCACGCCCCCGACGACCTCCGGGCGGTGCAGGGCCGCCCGGTCGCGGGGCAGGTCCCAGACCGACCCGCACGCCCCCGCCTTCTCGTCCCACGCGCCGAACACGACCCGGTCGACCCGGGCCAGCACCGCCGCCCCCGCGCACATCGCGCACGGCTCCAGGGTCACGACGAGCGTGCAGCCGTCCAGCCGCCACCGCCCCAGCGCCCGGCCGGCCTCCCGCAGGGCCACCACCTCGGCGTGGCCCGTCGGGTCGTGCTCCGCCTCACGCACGTTGCGTCCGCGGCCGACCACCCGGCCGTCCGCGTCGACGACGACCGCTCCGATCGGCACGTCGCCCGAGGTCAGCGCCCCCTCGGCCTCGGCGAGCGCGAGCCGCAGCCACTCCGCATACCGCGGGGGGACGGCCGGCCCCGCACCCGACCCGACGCGCACGCCGGACGCCCCGTCCGCCCCACCGGGCCCGTCCTCCCCCACCGGGGTGCCGTCGTCGTCCGTCACGACCTAGAGTCTTGCCCATGCGCGTGCACGTTGCCGACCACCCCCTCATCGCCCACAAGCTCACCTACCTGCGCGACCGGCGGACCGACACCCCGACCTTCCGCCGGCTGACCGACGAGCTGGTGACGCTGCTCGCCTACGAGGCCACCCGCGAGGTGCGGGTCGCGCCCTTCGACATCCAGACCCCGGTGGCCCCCACCCAGGGCATCCACCTGGCCAGCCCCAAGCCGCTCGTCGTGCCGATCCTGCGGGCCGGGCTGGGCATGCTCGACGGCATGATGCGGATGCTGCCGACCGCCGAGGTCGGGTTCCTGGGCATGCTGCGCAACGAGGAGACGCTCGAGGCGCACACCTACGCCAACCGGCTGCCCGACGACCTCGAGGCGCGGCAGTGCTACGTCCTCGACCCCATGCTGGCCACCGGCGGGACCCTCGCCGCGGCCATCCGCTACCTCGCCGAGCGGGGCGCCGACGACATCACCGCCATCACGCTGCTCTCGGCACCCGAGGGGATCGAACGCCTGCAGTCCGAGCTGTCCGACCTCTCCTGCCCGGTGACCATCGTTACCGGGGCGATCGACGAGCGGCTCAACGAGCACGGCTACATCGTCCCCGGGCTCGGGGACGCCGGCGACCGGCTCTACGGCGTGGTCTGAGGAGGACCGGGTATGCCGTCGCGCCCGGCGCGGGTCTCGCGGCGGTCCGCGGTCGAGCCCTTCCACGTGATGGAGGTGCTCAAGGCCGCGGCCGAGCGCCAGCGCACCCACGGCGACGTCCTCATGCTGTGCGCCGGGCAGCCCTCGACCCCCGCCCCGGCGCCGGCCGTGAGGGCCGCGGTCGAGGCGGCCACCTCCCAGGTGCTGGGCTACACCGAGTCCATCGGGATCCTGCCGCTGCGGGAGGCGATCGCCCGCCACCACCGTGAGCTGAGCGACATCGAGGTCGACCCCGACGAGGTGCTCGTCTTCCCCGGATCGTCGGGGGCGTTCACCGCGCTATTCCTGGCGGCGTTCGACGCCGGCGACACGGTCGTGATGGCCCGCCCGGGCTACCCCGCCTACCGCAACACCCTGCAGGCGCTGGGCGTGCGGGTGCACGAGGTCGACTGCGGTCCGCAGACCCGCTACCAGCCCACGGTGGCGATGCTCGAGGACCTGGCGGCCGAGTCGGGGCCGCCGGCGGGGCTCATCGTCGCCTCCCCGGCCAACCCGACGGGGACCGTGATCGACGCCGACGAGCTGGCCGCCCTGGCCCGCTGGTGCGAGGAGCACGGGACGCTGCTGGTCAGCGACGAGATCTACCACGGGCTGACCTACGGCCGCCCGACGGCGAGCGCCTGGGAGACCTCGCGCGAGGCGGTCGTCGTGGGGTCGGTGAGCAAGTACTTCTCGATGACCGGGTGGCGGGTCGGCTGGCTGCTCGCGCCGGCGTCGCTGCGCCGCCCGCTCGAGGTGCTCACCGGCAACCTCAACATCTGCCCGCCCGGCATCAGCCAGCACGCGGCCCTGGGCGCCTTCACCGCCGAGGCCCGGGCCGAGCTGGAGGGGCACCGGGAGCGGTATGCCGCCACCCGCGAGCTCCTCGTCGCCCGCCTGCCCGAGGTCGGGCTGCGGATGGACGCCCCGCCGGACGGGGCCTTCTACGCCTGGTGCGACGTCGGCCACCTCACCGACGACTCGGTGGCCTGGTGCCAGGACCTGCTGGCCGACTGCGGGGTGGCGATCACGCCCGGCGTGGACTTCGACACGGCGAACGGCCACCGGATGGTGCGCCTGTCCTTCGCCGGGTCGACCGCCGAGGTGGCCGAGGCGCTGGACCGGATGGCCGCCTCGTCGCTGCTGCGGGCCTGAGCGACCAGGTCCGGCCGCGACGCAGCTGCGACACTCCCGACCGCACGCAGCACGGCATACCCGGTCACTTCTGCCACACTGGCACCAGGACTGTGACCGGGGCGGCACCCGGTGGCACACGCGTGACCGACCCCGACCCCGACCCTCTGGAGGACGTCCGATGCCAGCCACGGTGAAGAAGGTCCTGCACTGGCTGCTGTGGGGGTTCATCATCTACGCGGTCGTCACCAACCCCGACCGGGCCGCCGACATCGTCCGCGCCATCTGGGACATCATCAGCCAGGGCGTGCTCAACATCGGCCGCTTCTTCGGCAACATCGTCAACGGCTAGCGGACATGTCCGCGGCCGCCACGACCGACGACGGGATCCGGCTCAGCCGGCGCATCCTGCAGCGCTACCTGCTCGACGACGAGCGTCCGGTCGTGGCCACCCGCCAGCACTGGGCCTACCTCGTCGAGCCCGTCGCGACCACGCTGGCCGCCCTCGTCGCGGTGGCCGCGGTCTCCCCCACGGTCGAGGAGACCGTCGGCCAGCTCGTCGCCGTGCTGTGGTGGGCGTGGTTCGCGGTGCTGGGACGGGCGGTCTGGCGCTTCGCCGAGTGGCGCAACGAGTGGTTCGTGGCCACCGACCGGCGCATCCTGCTCGTCTACGGGCTGCTGACGCAGAAGGTGGCGATGATGCCGCTGCGCAAGGTCACGGACATGAACTACGGCCGCTCGGTCCTGGGCCGCCTGCTCGGCTACGGCCAGTTCGTGCTGGAGTCGGCCGGCCAGGACCAGGCGATGCGCACGATCAGCTGGGTGCCCGAGCCCGACGAGAAGTACCGCCGCATCTGCGCCACGATCTTCGGCCCGGACGGTGACGACGAGGACGACAACGCCTGGCACCGGGTCGAGGACGCCTTCGACCAGCACGTCGACCCCGACCCCTGGGACACCACCTTCGACGACGAGTCGCCCCACCCCACCGACCGTTTCGACCCCGACATCGTCCAGGTCCCGGTCGGGCAGCGGCCCGGGCCCGTGCGCCGCGAGCCGCGGCGGGAGCGCTGGGAGCAGGTGCGCCGCGAGGAGCTGCCGCGCGACTGGGAGTGGGTCGAGGACGAGGCCCGCCGGGCGCGCTCGGCGACCCGCCGCCGCGGGGTCGCCGCCGACCCCGACCCCACCCCGCCCTGGGCCTGAGCCCTCCTGTGGACCGCACGTAGCAGAACTGTGGGGAAACCGTGGACCGTCGGTGGACGATTCCCCCGCCCGCAGCCTCCCGGCTCTGCCACACTGGCGAGATAGGCACCGTGACGTCTATCACAACCCGTGGGAGGGGACATGTCGCTGTCGGTCAAGGGGACCCTGCAGCTCCTGGTATGGGGTTTCGTCGTCTTCGTCATCATCACCGCGCCCGACCGGGCCTCGGCGTTCCTGCAGGACGCGTGGGACCTCGTCGCGCCGGCCTTCCTCAACCTGGGCCGGTTCCTGGGCAACCTGATCGCCTGAGCCGGCGCCGGTCAGTCGTTCCGACGGGTCAGTCCCGGGCGGGCTCGACGTCGAGCACCCAGCGGTCACCCTCGGGGCGGAAGCCGATCCGGCCGTAGTAGGGGTTCTGCATGCCCGCGGGCGTGAGCACCCGCCGCACCCCGCGTCCGCTGAACAGGCCCGAGTCGCGGAAGACGAACTCGCCCGGGGAGAAGTCGCGGTAGGCCGGCGTCACCCAGTCGAGCAGCACCTCGGAGGTGCTCCCGCCCGCGTCACGGGCCAGCACCACCCCGACGGTGGCGTCCCCGTGCAGCACGAGGTATGCCGCGTCCACGTCGGCGGGCGCGAAGGTGAAGCCGGGGTTGATGCGCGCGATGTCCTCGCGGTGGCGGTCCAGGACGTAGGCCAGGTAGGCGTCGTCGGCGGGCACCTCCAGCACGGTGTAGCTGCGCTCGTCGTGCCGGGTCCGCAGCATCCGCCACAGGTAGACGACGTTGATCAGCGCGAGCACGACGTTGAGGCCGACCATCGGCCAGACCTCGACGATGGTGTTGTAGACCAGCAGCACGAGGCAGCCGACCAGGTTGATCACGCGCAGCCGCAGCAGCCGCGTCTGCAGCAGGGACAGCACGAGGACGGCCGACCCGGTCCAGCCCAGGACCTCGATCCAGTTCACCCGAGCAGGTTAGGGCCTGGGTGCACGGCATACCTAGAATCCCCTCCATGGCAGTCCGTCCCATCACCGTCATCGGCCACAAGGCCCTCCACTCCCCGACCAAGAAGGTCAAGGAGGTCACCGAGGAGATCCGCACCCTCGTCGAGGACATGTTCGAGACGATGGAGGCGGCCGAGGGTGTCGGGCTGGCCGCCAACCAGGTGGGCTCGCGGGTGCGGATCTTCGTCTACGACTGCCCCGTGCCGGACGGGCCCAACGCCCGCGGTGTCGTCGTCAACCCCGTGCTGGAGCGGCTCGGCACCCCGCCGCCGCTGGAGGCCGAGGACCACGGTGAGGGCTGCCTGTCGGTGCCCGGCGAGTGGTTCCCGCTGGCCCGTCACCCCCGGGCGCGGGTCACCGGCACGGACCTCGACGGCAACGAGGTGGTCGTCGAGGGCGAGGGCCTGCTGGCCCGGTGCCTGCAGCACGAGACCGACCACCTCGACGGCTACCTCTACGTGGACCGGCTCACCGGCCCCGTCAAGGCGGAGGCGCGCGAGGCCGTCAAGGACCGCGGCTGGGCCGCCGACGGCGTGCTCCGGTGGGACCCGTCATCGACCAAGGCCGACGAGGTCTGAGGTCCGGGGCCCGGCCGTCTCCACGGCCGGGGCCCGTCGCTGCAGCAGCTCGGCGATGCGCCCGCGGCACCCGCCGCAGCCCGTGCCGGCCCGGGTCGTGGCGCTGACGCCGTCCACGGTCGTGGCGCCTGCCGCGGCGGCGTCGCAGACGGTGCCGACGCTGACGCCGTTGCACCAGCACACGGTGGCACCCGGGTCGTCCGGGTCGCTGCGCGGCGCGGCCTCCTCGCTGGCATCCAGCCGCAGGAGGGTCCCCGGGTCGGCGGGCAGCTCGGCACCTCGCTCCAGCAGCAGCGTCAGCTCGGCCCCCGCCCGCGGGGCGCCCACGGCGACGAACCCCTCGAGCACCCCTGCCCGCGCGACGCTGCGCACGTAGCGGCCGCGCGCGGGGTCGAGCCACTGCGCGACCTCCGTCACGGCCTCCCCGTCCTCGTCCCAGGGGTCGACGTTGACCCGCCCGCCGGCCACCACGTCCACGCCCGTGGCCTTGACCATCACGACGTGGGGCCGCCCGGTCGCCGGCTCCCGGCGGGAGGGGTGCTGCCCGGCCGCCTCGGCGGCCAGCCGCGCCGCCAGCGTCTCGGCCTGGCGCCAGCCCGGTGCGAGCAGCCCGGCCGGGGCGCCGCCGACCCGCCCGTCGGGCCCCCGGCTGCCCGACGGCGCGACCTGGGCGCAGTCGCCCACGGCGAAGACGTCCGGGTCGGCCCAGCAGCGGAGGTCGGGCTCGACCAGGATCCCGAACTCGGTCTCCAGACCTGCGGCCTCGGCCAGCTCGGCCCGGGGCCGGACCCCGCAGGACAGCAGCAGCAGGTCACCGGGCACGAAGGTGCCGTCGGCGCAGACCACCCCCCGGAACCACGCCCCGGAGCCGGTGTGCCGCAGGCTGACCGACTCCGCGACCGCGTGCGGCAGCATGCGCACGCCGGCCCGCCGGGCGGCCCTGGCCAGCATGCGCCCGCCGTCGCGGTCCAGCGTCCCGGCCATGGGCGTCTCACCGTGGTGGACCACCGTCACGGCCGCCCCCTGGTCGCACGCCGCCAGGGCGATCTCCATGCCGAGCACCCCGGCTCCCAGGACGACGATCTCGCGTCCGGCGCCCACCGCCTCGCGGACCACGTCCGCGTCCGGCAGGTCCCGCAGCGCCACCACCCCCTGCGGGGGACGCCGGCGCCCCCGGTCGAGGTCGTGCGGGGCGCCGGGCGGGGTGGCGGGTGAGCGACCGACGCCCTCCAGCCCGCCGAGGCGCGGCACGTTGGCCCGCGACCCGGTGGCGAGCACCAGCCGGTCGTAGGGAAGATGCTCCCCGGCGCCCGTGAGGACGGTCTGGCGGTAGCGGTCGACCGCCACCGCCACCTCGGCCGTCCGGATCGACACGCCCGCCGCCCGGGCCGCCGCGGTGTCGGTGATCTCCAGCCGGGCACGGTCGGCGCGACCGACGGCGTACTCCCCCACCAGCACCCGGTTGTAGGCGTCCTCGGGCTCGGCGCCGAGCACCGTCAGCTCGACGGTGCCCGCGGCGACGGAGGGCACCAGGCCCTCCACCAGCCGAGCCCCGACGGGGCCGTAGCCGATGAGGACGATCCGGGCGGGCGAGGGTCGGGGCACGGAGGTCATGACGGGCGCTCCTCTGCGGGGGCGGACGGGGTCCGGTCGGCGGGGGCGGACGGGGTCCGGTCGGGGGGGTCCAGGGGGCTGACGGTGACGAGGGTGCGCTTGAACTCGGGCATCCCGGACACGGGGTCCGTGACGGCCTCGGTCAGCAGGTTCGTGCACTCGGGGCCGGAGTAGTGGAACGGCAGGAACACGGTGTCGAGGCGGATGCCCTCGTCCAGGCGGGTCCGGGCCCGCACCCGTCCCCGGTCGGTGCTGACGAGCATCGGGTCGCCGTCGCGCAGCCCGAGCCGGGCCGCGGTCGCCGGGTGCAGCTCGGCGGCGAGGACCGGCTGCGCCGCCATCAGCTCGGGGACCCGACGGGTCTGGGCCCCCGACTGGTAGTGCTCGAGGAGGCGGCCGGTGACCATCGTCAGCTCACCGCCGCGCTGACCCACCGGCTCGCGCAGCAGCGGGCGCACCGGCACGAGCCGCGCCCGGCCGCCGGGCCGGGGGAAGGTGTCGGTGAACAGCCGGGGGGTCCCGACCACGGCCGGGGTGGCAGGGGCCGGCGCGTCCGGGGCCGGCGCGGCAGCGCCCGGTGCTCCGGGTGCCGGTGCTGCGGGTGCCGGGCACGGCCAGTAGGCGGCGACTCCCGTGTCCAGCAGGGCGTGGGAGAGCCCGGAGTAGTCGGCCACGCCGCCGGCGGAGGCGCGCGCGAGCTCGTCGAAGACGATGGCCGGCTCGGTCGGCCAGGCACCGGCAGCACCCAGGCGCGCGGCCAGCTCGGCGAGGACCCACAGGTCGCTGCGCGCCAGGCCGGGCGGCTCGAGGACGGCCCGGCGGCGCAGCACCCTGCCCTCGAGCGAGGTCATCGTCCCCTCCTCCTCGGCCCACTGGGTCACCGGCAGGACGACGTCGGCCAGCTGCGCCGTCTCCGAGAGGACGAAGTCGCAGACCACCAGCAGGTCGAGCGCGGCGAGACCAGCCCGCACCTCGCCCGCGGCCGGGGCGCTGACCACCACGTTGGAGCCGTGCACCAGCAGCGCCCGCACCCCGCCAGGGCGCCCCAGCGACCCGAGCAGCTCCACGGCCGGCACACCGGGACCGGGCAGGTCGGCGGGGTCGACGCCCCAGACGCCCGCCACGTGCTCCCGGGCCGCGGGGTCGCTGATGGAGCGGTAACCGGGCAGCTGGTCGCACTTCTGGCCGTGCTCGCGCCCGCCCTGGCCGTTGCCCTGCCCGGTCAGCGTGCCGTAGCCGGAGCCGACCCGGCCGACGAGGCCGAGGACCAGCGCCAGGTTGAGGGCGGCGGTCGCCGTGTCGGTCCCGTCGACGTGCTGCTCGACCCCGCGGCCGGTGAGGACGTAGACGCCGTCGCGGGCGGCGAGCCGGCGGGCGACCCGGCGTACCTCGGCCGCCGGCACCCCGGTCACCGCCTGGACCCGCTCGGGCCACCAGGCGTTGACCACCGGCCGCACGGTCTCCAGGCCCTCGGTGCGCTCCCGCAGGTAGGCCTCGTCGGCCAGGCCCTCGGCGAGCACGACGTGGGTGAGGCCGAGCAGGAGCACCAGGTCGGTCCCCGGTGCGGGCGCGAGGTGGAGCCCTGCGCCCTGCTCGGTCAGCCTGGCCGTCTGCGACCGGCGCGGGTCCACCACCACCAGCCCGCCGCGGTCCCGGGCGCCCTGCAGGTGGGAGAGCAAGGGCGGCATGGTCGCGGCCGGGTTGGAGCCGAGCAGCAGGACGGTGGAGGCCTCGTCGAGGTCGGTCACCGGGAACGGCAGCCCGCGGTCGACCCCGAGCGCCCGGTTGCCCGCCGCGGCGGCGGAGGCCATGCAGAACCGCCCGTTGTAGTCGATCCGCGACGTCCGCAGCGCCACCCGCGCGAACTTGCCGAGCTGGTAGGCCTTCTCGTTGGTCAGCCCGCCACCGCCGAAGACGCCCACGGCGTCGCGCCCGTGGCGCGCCTGCGCGGCCACCAGGCCCTCGGCCACGCGGTCCAGCGCGCGGTCCCACGGGGCCGGTGCCAGCGCGCCGTGCTGGTCCCGGACCAGCGGTGTGGTCACGCGGTCACCGACGGTGAGCACCTCGGCGGCGGTCCAGCCCTTGCGGCACAGACCTCCGCGGTTGGTCGGGAAGTCGCGGGCGCCCACCTGGGCCGTGCTCCCCGACCGGGTCAGGCGCATGCCGCACTGGAGGGCGCAGTAGGGGCAGTGGGTGTCCTGGGGCGAGGGCACGCCGACCTCCTCGGGTCGTGGGGGTGCGGGGACGGGGTATGCCGTGGACGCGGGCGTCAGATCCGGACGCCGCAGCGCCGGCTCATCCGCAGGTAGACCCCGGCCGTGAGGGCGAGCGCGACGGCATACGCGCCGACGAACCAGAGCATCCCGACCTCGTAGGTCCCGTGGACCACCTGGGAGCGCCCCAGCGCCTGGGGGATGAGGAAGCCCCCGTAGGCGCCGACGGCGGAGATCAGGCCCAGGGCGGCCGAGGCGGCGCGCTGGGCGCCGACGTCCCCCGGCCGGTGGTGGGCCTCCCGCTCGCCCGCGCGCAGGGCGAAGATCGTCGGCACCATCCGGTAGGTGGACCCGTTGCCGATCCCGGCGGCGGCGAAGAGCAGCAGGAACTGACCGAGGAAGACGGGGAAGGTCGCCAGCTCGATCGTCCGACTCACCCCGAGCGCGCCCAGGGCCATCACCGACAGGGCTCCCATCGTCACCACCGTGCCGCCGAACCGGTCGGCCAGGCGGCCTCCGTAGGGCCGCGCCAGCGACCCGACGAGCGCGCCCAGGAAGGCCAGGGACAGGGTCGCCGAGCCCACCTGGAAGGCGGAGAACTGCGGGAACTGGTCGGCGAGGAGCTTGGGGAAGACGCCGGCGAAGCCGATGAAGGAGCCGAAGGTGGCGACGTAGAGCAGCGACATCACGTAGAGGTGGGGCTCGCGCAGGACGGCGAGGACCGCGGAGACGTCGGCGCGGGCGGCGGTCAGGTTGTCCATCCGGGTGGCCGCGCCGACGACGGCCAGCAGGACCAGCGGCACCCACACCCACCCGGCCAGCGGGAGGTTGAGGACGGTGCCGGCGCCGACGGTGACGACGACCGGCACCGCCAGCTGCGCCACGGCGGCACCGAGGTTGCCTCCCGCGGCGTTGAGGCCGAGCGCCCAGCCCTTGCGGCGCTGCGGGTAGAAGAAGGTGATGTTGGCCATCGAGCTGGCGAAGTTGCCGCCGCCGACGCCGGCGAGCGCGGCCACCCCCAGCAGCACCCCGAACGGCGTCCCCGGGTGCTGCACCACGACCGCGAGCGCCACGGTGGGCAGCAGCAGCAGCGCGGCCGAGACGATCGTCCAGTTGCGGCCCCCGAAGCGGGACACCGCCAGGGTGTAGGGGATCCGCAGGGTGGCGCCGACGAGCGCCGGCATGGAGATCAGCCAGAACAGCTGGCCGGTGCTCAGCTCGAAGCCGGCGGCCGGCAGCCAGACGACCACGACCGACCACAGCTGCCAGACGCAGAAGCCGAGGAACTCGGCGAAGATCGACCACCGCAGGTTGCGGTCGGCCACCTGCTTGCCGCCGCCCTCCCACTGCGCCCGGTCCTCGGGGTCCCAGCCCTCCACCCAGCGCCCGGGCAGCACGGTGAGGCCGGCGGGCCCGGAGGTGGCGGTCGGTGTGCCCCCGCGCGCCGGGGTGAGCGTCGTCAAGCCGCTCACCCCGCCACCGCGGCGTCGGCCGACAGCGGCAGCGGCGCCACGGCGACGAGCCCGTAGCGCTCCCGCACCTGCCACACCGGCAGGTGCAGGGACGGGTCGGTGAGGCACTCGCCCGTCCGGAGGTCGAAGACGTCCTTGTGCAACGGGGAGGCGACGGTCGGCCGGCCCTGCCGACAGCCCACGATGCCCCGCGAGATGACCGCGGCCCCGGTGGCGGGGTCGAGGTTGGACACGGCGTGCACGTGCTCCTGCCCGTCCTGCGCCACCAGGAACAGGGCGACCTGGTCGGCGCCGACGAGGGCGGCCTCGCCCCAGCCGGGGACGAGGTCGGACCGTCGGCAGACGGGGGTCCAGACGTGCGGCGAGGTCGTCGTGGTGGTGCTCACGAGAGCTCCTCTCGGTCGGGTGTCGCGTCCCCTCGACGGTGCGGGGGGGCGCCGGTGCGGACGACGTTATGCGGCTCGTGTTTCGGCTCGTCGCTGCTCGTGGTTCGGGCTCGTAACTTCTTGCGCACAGCCGCCGAGGGCCCCGTGAGGCAGGCGTCACCTGCCGTTACGTCGGGGAAACACGATCGACACGCACCCCCGCTAGCGTCGTCACGGTCAGCGATCCCTCCTGCGAGGAGCACGTCCCATGACTTCCGACCAGCACCCTGCCCCCCGCCGGCACGTCGTGGTCGTCGGCGGCGGGCCGGCCGCCCACCGCCTCACCGAGGCGCTCGTCGCCCGGCTCGAGGCGGCCCCCGACCCCGGCGCGCTGCGCGTCACCGTCGTCAGCGAGGAGCCGCACCGGCCCTACGACCGGGTCGCCCTGTCCCGGCGGCTCGACGGACCGGCCGACCTCACCCTGGCGCCGCACGTGTGGGACCACCCGGCCGTCACCCTGCGCACCGGGGCGTCGGCGACGGCGCTCGACCCCGCCGCGCGCACCGTCAGCCTCGCCGACGGGGAGGTGCTGGGGTATGACGAGCTCGTCCTGGCGACGGGGTCCAGCCCGTTCGTGCCGCCCGTCGGCAACGCCGGGGCGGCCCACGTCTACCGCACCCTCGAGGACGTCGACGGGCTCGTCGCCGAGCTCGCCCGGGTGCGCGAGCGGGAGGGACGGCCGGCCGCGGTGCTCGTCGTCGGCGGCGGCCTGCTGGGGCTCGAGGCCGCCGGCGGCGCCGCCCGGCTGGGGGCGCGGGCCGCCGTCGTCGACCTGGGTCGCTGGCTCATGGGCACCCAGCTCGACGAGGGCGCCGGGCAGGCGCTCGGGCGTCTCGTCTCGGCCGCCGGCGTGGAGCTGCACCTCGGCAGCCCGCCGCAGGAGGTCCTGGTCGACGAGGGCAGGGTGCGCGGGGCCCGGCTGGCCGACGGGACCGTGGTGGAGGCCGACGTCGTGGTGCTCTCGGTCGGCATCCGCCCGCGCGACGAGCTGGCCCGCGCCGCCGGGCTGGCCCTGGGCGAGCGCGGTGGCGTGCTCGTCGACGACACCTGCGCCACCAGCGCCGAGCACGTGTGGGCGGTCGGCGAGGTGGCCGCCGTCGGCGGCCGGTGCATCGGGCTCGTCGCCCCGGCCAACGCCATGGCCGAGGTCGTGGCCGACCGGCTCTGGGGCGGCGACGCGGCCTTCCCGGGCGTGGACGACGCCACCAGGCTCAAGCTCGCCGGCGTGGAGGTGGCCAGCTTCGGCGACGCCTTCGCCCGCTCCGAGGGCGCCCTGGAGGTCGTCTACGCCGACCCGGCCCGGGGCCTCTACCAGAAGCTCGTCGTCAGCGCCGACGCGCGCACCCTGCTCGGCGGGATGTTCGTCGGCGACGCCTCCCCCTACCCCGCCCTGCGCCCGCTCGTGGGGCGCCCGCTCGACGCCGAGCCCGCGGCCTACCTGTCCGCGGGCGGGCAGGCCCCGGCGGCGGGCGACCTGCCGGACGACGCCGTCGTGTGCTCGTGCAACAACGTGACGGCCGGCTGCATCGCGGGCTGGATCCGTGGCGAGCACGGCGAGCCGTGCACCGACCTGGCGACGCTCAAGGCGTGCTCGCGCGCCGGGACGCGGTGCGGCTCGTGCACACCGCTGGTCAAGCGGACGCTCGAGGCGGAGCTGACCCGCGCCGGAGTGAGCGTCTCCCGGGCCCTGTGCGAGCACGTCGCGCTGAGCCGGGCCGAGCTCTTCGAGGCGGTCCGGGTCCTGGGTCTGCGGACGGCCGGCGAGGTGATGGGCCGCTTCGCCAGCGGCCTCGGGTGCGACATCTGCAAGCCCGTCGTCGCGTCGGTGCTGGCGACCCAGACCGGGAGCTACATCCTCGACGGCGGCTCCGGTCCGCTCCAGGACACCAACGACCGCGCCCTGGCGAACCTGCAGAAGGACGGCACCTACTCGGTGGTCCCCCGCGTCCCCGGGGGCGAGATCACGCCCGAACGGCTCATGGTCATCGCCGAGGTGGCCCGCGACTTCGGGCTGTACACCAAGATCACCGGCGGGCAGCGGATCGACCTGCTCGGCGCCCGGCTGGAGCAGCTGCCGCAGATCTGGCGCCGGCTGGTCGACGCCGGGATGGAGTCGGGGCACGCCTACGGCAAGAGCCTGCGGACGGTCAAGTCGTGCGTCGGCTCCGCCTGGTGCCGCTACGGGGTGCAGGACTCGGTCGCCATGGCGATCCGGCTCGAGGAGCGCTACCGGGGCCTGCGGTCGCCGCACAAGATCAAGCTCGGCGTCTCCGGCTGCGCGCGCGAGTGCGCCGAGGCCAGGTCCAAGGACGTCGGCGTGATCGCCACCGAGCAGGGCTGGAACCTCTACGTCGGCGGCAACGGCGGCTTCCAGCCGGCGCACGCCCAGCTGCTCGCCACCGACCTGGACGGGCAGACCCTGGTCCGCTATGTCGACCGCTACCTCATGTACTACGTGCGGACCGCCGACCGGCTCCAGCGCACGTCCCGGTGGCAGGAGGAGCTGCCCGGCGGCCTCGAGCACGTCCGTGAGGTCGTCTGCGAGGACTCCCTCGGGCTGGCCGCCGAGCTGGAGGAGGCGATGGCCCGGCACGTGGACAGCTACCGGGACGAGTGGGCGGCGACGCTGGAGGACCCGGAGCGGCTGGCGCGGTTCCGGTCGTTCGTCAACGCCCCCGACCACCCCGACCCGGAGGTCGTCATGGTGCCCGAGCGCGGCCAGCTGCGACCGGCCACCCCGGCCGAGCGGGCCACGGTCATCGCCGGGGCCACCCTGCAGGTGCGGGGCGCGGACGAGGCACCGGGAGGCCGGTGATGCTCGGCCAGCTGGAGTTCGACGGCCTCACCGTGCTCGTGGTCGGCGCCGCCGCCGCGGCACGGCGGGCGCGGGCCTGGGTCGAGGTGGCCGGCGGCACGCCCCTCGTCGTCCCGTCCGCGGGCGCCGTCACGCTGCTCACCGCCAGCCCCGACCGGGTCGACCTCGTGGTCTGGGTGCAGGGGCCGCGGCGTCACCACGACCAGGTCCGCCGGCTGGCCCGGGGCGCCCGCCTGCCGGTGACCACCGCTCCGGCGGCCGGCCCGCGCGGCCGGGTGACCCTGGTCGGGGGCGGCCCCGGCCACCCGGACCTGGTGACCGTCGCCGGCCGCGACGCGCTCGCCCTCGCCGACGTGGTGCTGCACGACCGGCTCGGCCCGCGCGAGCGGCTCGGTGCGCTGGCACCGGGGGCCGAGCTGGTCGACGTCGGCAAGACCCCCGGTCACCACGCCGTCCCCCAGCGCGAGATCGAGCGTCTGCTCGTCGAGCGGGCGCTCGGCGGCGCCCACGTCGTGCGGCTCAAGGGGGGCGACCCCTTCGTCTTCGGCCGCGGCTCGGAGGAGGTCCAGGCCTGCCGCGCCGCCGGCGTGCCCGTGACCGTCGTCCCCGGCGTCACCAGCGCCGTGGCGGTGCCCGGCGCGGCGGGGATCCCGGTGACCCACCGCGGGCTGAGCCGGTCCTTCACCGTCGTCTCGGGCCACGTGCCCTTCGACGAGGAGGAGTACGCGCACCTGCGCGGCGTCGGGGGGACGCTGGTCATCCTCATGGGCGTGGCGACGCTGACGCAGGTGACCGCCGGGCTGCTGCGCGCGGGCATGGACGCGTGCATGCCCCTGGCCCTGGTCGAGCGCGGCTTCCTGCCGGGCCAGCGCACGACGGTCTCCACCGTCGGCGCGGTCGCCTCCCGGGGCGGGGTGCCCGCAGCCACCTCTCCCGCGGTGGTCGTGGTCGGCGAGGTGGTGCGGCTGGCCGGCGCGGACGGCGCGGCCGCCCTCGCCGCGAGCGTGGGCGGGCTGCCGTGACCCGCGCAGCCCCGTCGGCCGGGCCGGGACGAGGCCGGCCGGAGCCGGAGCCCCTGCCGCTGACCGGCTACAGCGTCGGCCTGACCAACGACCGCCGGGCCGCGGAGTACGTCACCGCCTTCGAGCGACGCGGCGCCGAGGTCGTGCACGCCCCGACGATCCAGACGGGCACGGGTGACGACGCGGCGGTGCTCGCCGAGACCCGCGCGCTCATCGCCGCCCGCCCCGACATCGTGCTGGCCAGCACCGGCTACGGGATGCGCCGCTGGCTGGAGCTCGCCGACGCCGAGGGGCTGCTCGAGGACCTGCTGGAGGTGCTCGCGGCGAGCCGGCTGCTGGTCCGCGGGCCGAAGGCCCGGGGTGCGGTCCGTGCCGTGGGCCTGGAGGACGCCGGCTCGGGCGAGCAGGAGACCATGACCGCTCTGGTCGACCGGGTCCTGCAGCAGGACGTGCGCGGCCGTGTCGTCGGCATCCAGCACGCCGGCTACCTGGACGCCGAGGCGACGGACCGGCTGCGCGCGGCGGGCGCCCAGGTGCTGGCGGTCTCGCCCTACCGCTGGCAGCACCACCCCGACTCCGCCGCCGTGCTGCGCCTGGTCGAGGGCGCGTGCGCGCGGGCGCTCGACGCGGTGACCTTCACCAGCGCACCCGCCGTGGAGGCGTTCTTCGCCGTGGCCGCCGGGCAGCGGCTGCTGGACGACCTCCTGGGGGCGCTGCGCGAGGACGTGGTGACGGCCTGCGTGGGCCCGGTCACCGCCGCACCGCTGCACGAGGCGGGCCTGACCCCGCTCGTACCGGTGCGCTACCGCACCGGCGCGCTGATCAAGCTGCTCAGCGACCACCTCGCCGGCACCCGCGTGGTGCGCGCCAGCACCGAGGTGGGCCACGTCGAGCTGCGGGGACGGCGGGTCAGCGTGGCCGGCGCGCACGCCACGCTGACCCCCGGCCAGGCCGGGCTGCTCCGGCTGCTGCTGGACGCCGAGGGCCGCACCCTGAGCCAGGCGCAGCTCGGTGGCGCCCTGCCCCAGACGCTCGACCCGCACGCCGTCGAGGTGGCGGTCAGCCGGATGCGCCGGGCGCTGCCGGTGCCCGGCCTGGTCCGCACCGTCGCCAAGCGCGGCTACCGGGTGCCCGTGCTGTGAGCCGGCCCGGTGGAGCCCTCAGTCCATGTCCTCCAGCTCCCGGCCCTTGGTCTCCGGCACCCACCGCAGGACGAAGAAGAAGGACAGCAGCGCGCACAGCGTGTAGAAGCCGTAGGCGAAGCCCAGCCCCAGGTCGGCCATGACCGGGAAGCTCGTGGAGATGGCGAAGTTGGCCAGCCACTGCGCGGCGGCGGCGATGCCGAGCGCGGTCGCGCGGATGCGGTTGTTGAACATCTCGCCGAGCAGCACCCACACGCCCGGGCCCCAGGACATGCCGAAGAAGACGACGAAGGCGTTGGCAGCGACGAGAGCGACCAGGCCCTGGGTGTCGCCCAGCACCGGCTCCATCTCCCCGGCGTCGTTGGCCACCTTGGTGGCGGTGGCGAAGATCCAGGCCATCACGCCCAACGAGACGAACATGCCGGCCGAGCCGATGAGCAGGAGCCTGCGCCGGCCGATCTTGTCGATGAGCGAGATGGCGATGAGCGTGACGACGATGTTGGTCACCGAGGTGATGACCGTCTGCGTCAGGGCGTCCTCCTCGGTGAAGCCGACCGCCTGCCACAGCGTCGAGGAGTAGTAGAAGATCACGTTGATGCCGACGAACTGCTGGAAGACCGACAGCGCGATCCCGATCCAGACGATCGGCAGCACCTTGCCCGCGTCGCTGGTCAGGTCCGACAGCGAGGCCCTCGCCTCCTGCCGCACCGTCCGCTTGATCTCGGCGATCCGCTCGGAGATGCCCTTGAGCATGACCCGGCCCAGGACCTCCTTGGCCTCCTCGACCCGGCCGCGGGCGACGAGGTAGCGGGGCGACTCGGGGATCGTCAGGGCGAGCACGCCGTAGGAGATCGCGGGGACGACCTCGGTGAGGAACATCCAGCGCCAGGCGGTCGCGCCCCACAGCGGCTCCGCGGAGCCACCGGCCACGGTGGCGATGAAGTAGTCCGACAGCAGCGCCACGAAGATGCCGGTGACGATGGCCAGCTGCTGCAGGGACCCCAGCCGCCCGCGGATCGAGGCCGGCGAGATCTCGGCGATGTAGGCCGGCGCGATGACCGACGCGGCACCGACCCCGACGCCGCCGAGGACCCGCCACAGGATCATGTCCCAGGCGCCGAACGCCAGGCCGGACCCGACCGCCGAGGCGGTGAACAGCACGGAGGCGAGCACCATGACCCTGATCCGGCCGATCCGCTCGGCCAGCCGGCCGGCCAGGTAGGCGCCGAGCACGCAGCCCAGCAGGGCGGAGCTGACGACGAACCCGGTCAGCGCCGACCCCATCTGGAAGTCCTCGCGCATCGCGTTGACCGCGCCGTTGATGACGGCGGTGTCGAAGCCGAAGAGGAAGCCGCCGAGGGCGGCGACCGAGGCCAGGTGGATCGCCTTGCCGAGCACGTAGTCCCGCTGCTGACCCTCGTCCGTGGTCGTCGCCATGGTGCCGTCCTTCCCGGGGTGGTGCGGTGGCCGTCGTCGGTGACGGGAGGTGCGGGCCAGTCTGCACCCTGGGTATGACGTACGCCACACGGGACGCGCCGCATACCCTGGGGCGATGGCGACGGTCGTGGTGACGGGCAGGCTGCCGGAGGAGGCGCTCGCGGCGCTCCGGGGGGCGGGGCACGAGGTGCGGGCGTGGGAGCACGAGGAGCCGGTGCCCCGCGAGGAGCTGCTCGGGCTGGTCGCCGGTGCCGACGCCCTCGTCACGCTGGTCACCGAGAAGGTCGACCCCGAGCTGCTGGACGCGGCCGGGACCGGGCTGCGGGTGGTGGCGAACGTGGCGGTGGGCTACGACAACGTGGACGTGCTGGCCTGCGCCGGGCGCGGCGTCGTGGTGACCAACACCCCGGGGGTGCTCGAGGAGGCGACCGCAGACCTTGCGATGGCCCTGGTCCTCATGACGACGCGGCGTCTGGGCGAGGCGGAGCGGCTCGTGCGCTCTGGGCAGCCCTGGCAGTGGGGGATGGGGTTCATGCTCGGCCGGGGGCTGCAGAGACGCACCCTGGGGATCGTCGGCCTGGGCGGCATCGGCCGGGCCACGGCACGACGGGCCCGGGCCTTCGGGATGCAGGTCCTCTACACCGGACGCCGGGACGCGCCGGCGGAGGTGGTCGAGGAGCTGGGGACGCGGCGGGTCGAGCTGCCCGAGCTGCTGGAGGCCGCCGACGTGCTCTCGCTCCACCTGCCCTACAGCCGGGAGACCCACCACCTCCTCGGGGCGGACGAGCTGGCCCGGCTGGGCCCCACGTCATACCTGGTCAACACCGCCCGCGGCCCGGTCGTCGACGAGGAGGCCCTGGTGGCGGCGCTGCGCGGAGGGACGATCGCAGGGGCCGGGCTCGACGTCTACGAGCACGAGCCGCGGGTCCACCCCGGGCTGCTGGAGCTGGAGAACGTCGTCCTGCTGCCCCACCTGGGCTCGGCCACCGTGGAGACGCGCACGCAGATGGCGCTGCTGGCCGCGCGCAACGTCGTCGCCGTGCTCGGCGGCCAGGAGCCCCTCACGCCCGTGGGCTGAGGTGGCCGGACATGCCGAGGGCCCCACCGCATCCGGTGGGGCCCTCGGCCTACTGTCTCAACACAGCGCGCGCCCGAAGGGATTCGAACCCCTAACCTTCTGATCCGTAGTCAGATGCTCTATCCGTTGAGCTACGGGCGCTTGCGACGACCTACCTTAGCCCACGGGTGCGGAGGCGGCGAAATCGCCGCCGGGGCCACGGCGGGGCCGCCGGTCGAGGCGGCGCATGACGGGCGTGGCGGTCAGCCCGTGGAGGACGACCGACAGCGTGATGGTGAACGCGACGACGGACCACAGCTCCAGGCCCTCGGCGACGTACTCGCTGCTGAGGGCGTAGGCCAGGTAGTAGATCGAACCGATCCCGCGGACGCCGAACCAGGAGATCGCGGCCCGCTCGGCCCGGTCGACCCCCCGGGAGCCGAGCAGCGAGAGCCAGCCCACCAGCGGCCGGACGACGAGGACCAGCAGCACGCCGACGGCCGCCCCGCCCCAGGTCAGCCCGGCCAGCAGGCCCGCCGACATCGCGGCGCCGACCATGAGCAGCAGGACGAGGGTCAGGATGGTCTCGGTCTGCTCGACGAATCCGTGCAGGGCCGTGTGCACGCCGTGGTCGCGCTCGGCGCCGCGCAGCGCCAGCGCCGCGACGAAGACGGCCAGGAAGCCGTAGCCGTGGACGACCTCGGTCAGCCCGTAGACGGCGAAGGTCGCGGCGAGCGCGAAGATCGGGGTGCCGACCTCGGCGACCCGCCGTCCACGCAGACGGCCGCGGAAGAGCAGCGCCCCGAGGAGACGCCCGGACAGCCACCCCACCAGGCACCCGACGACGATCTTGCCGACGAGGGTCCACAGGAGCCACTCCATACCCCACTCCTGCCAGGCGCCGCGGCCCATGAGGAACAGCCCGAGGTAGACGAAGGGGAAGGCGAAGGCGTCGTTGAGGCCGGCCTCGGAGGTGAGCGTGAACCGGACCTCGTCCTCCTCGGCCCGGCCGTCGGCCCGCTGCTCCTCGGTGCGGTCCTGGCCCAGGCCCCGTGGCCCCTCCACCTGGACGTCGCTGGCCAGCACCGGGTCGGTGGGGGCGAGCACCGCGCCGAGCAGGACCGCCGCCGGCACCGTCAGGCCCATGGCCCACCACCCCAGCAGCGCGACGCCGGCGATCCCCAGGGGCATCGCCAGGCCGATCATCCGCCACGTCGGCATCCACGTCCGCCAGTTCAACGGGCGCTCCAGGGCCAGCCCGACCCCCATGAGCGCGATGATCACCGTGGCCTCGGCGATGTGGGCGGTGGCCCGCGCGTCCAGGATCGGGCTGACCGGGTCCTCCCCGGGGACGACCAGGCCGACGACGACGCCGAAGGAGAGCACCACCATCGGCGCCGAGAACGCCCGCCCCTCGGCGATCGTGGGCAGCAGGCTGACCATCAGCAGGCCCAGGCCCAGGACGACGTAGACGATCTCGGCGGGCACCAGCGCAGCGTAGTCCCGGTGTGACCGATCTCGCGCCGCCGACGGGCGACCCCGGGCTGCGGGACCGGCGGGTCACGATACGGTAAAGGTCAAGGTGATGACGCCTTGCAGGGACCAATGGCGCCGAGGCCAGGGAAGGGACTCATTCATGCAGCAGACGCAGACCGTCGGAGGCACCAGCCACGCCGAGCTCGACGCGTGGGTGAAGGAGGTGGCCGCCCACACCCGGCCCAAGGAGGTCGTGTGGATCGACGGGTCCGACGAGGAGATCGAGCGCATCAACGCCGAGCTGGTCGAGGCGGGGACCTTCACCAAGCTGGCGGAGGACACGTTGCCCAACAGCTACCACGCGCTCTCCGACCCGGACGACGTGGCGCGGGTCGAGGACCGCACCTACATCTGCTCGGTGGAGGAGAAGGACGCCGGCCACACGAACAACTGGATGGACCCCCAGGAGATGAAGGACCTCCTGTGGCCGCTCTACGAGGGATCGATGGAGGGCCGCACGATGTACGTCATCCCGTTCGTCATGGGCCACCTCGAGGCCGAGGACCCCAAGTACGGCGTGGAGATCACCGACTCCGCCTACGTGGTCGCCTCCATGCGCATCATGGCCCGCATCGGGGCGAAGATCCTGGCGAAGATGGAGGAGACCGGCGCCCCGTTCGTCAAGGGCTTGCACTCCGTCGGCGCACCGCTGGCCGAGGGTCAGCAGGACGTGCCCTGGCCGTGCAACGAGACCAAGTACATCGTCCACTTCCCCGAGGAGCTGGCGATCTGGTCCTACGGCTCCGGCTACGGCGGCAACGCCCTGCTCGGCAAGAAGTGCTACGCCCTGCGCATCGCCTCGGTCATGGCCCGCGACGAGGGCTGGATGGCCGAGCACATGCTCATCCTCAAGCTGACCAACCCCGAGGGCAGGACCCACTACATCGCCGGCGCCTTCCCGTCGCAGTGCGGCAAGACCAACCTGGCGATGATCCAGGCGACGATGCCCGGTTGGAAGGCCGAGCTCGTCGGCGACGACATCTCCTGGATGCGCTTCGGCCCCGACGGGCGCCTCTACGCCGTCAACCCCGAGTTCGGCCTCTTCGGCGTGGCCCCCGGCACCGGCGCGGACACCAACCCGGTGGCGATGGCGACGATCGAGAAGGGCAACTCGATCTTCACCAACGTCGCGCGCACCCCCGACGGGGGCGTCTGGTGGGAGGGCATGACCGAGGAGCCGCCGGCCGAGCTCATCGACTGGCACGGCGAGCGGTGGACCCCGGACATGGGCAAGGTCTCCTCGCACCCGAACAGCCGGTTCTGCACCCCGATCACCCAGTGCCCGACCATCGCGGCGGAGTACGACGAGCCCAACGGCGTGCCGATCTCGGCGATCATGTTCGGCGGCCGCCGCAAGACGACGGTCCCGCTCGTGTCCCAGTCCCGCGACTGGCAGCACGGCACCTTCGTCGGCGCCACCCTGTCCTCGGAGACCACCGCCGCGGCAACCGGTGCGGTCGGCGTCGTGCGGCGCGACCCGATGGCGATGCTGCCGTTCATCGGCTACAACGCCGGCGACTACGTCGACCACTGGCTCGAGATCGGCAAGCAGGCCGACGCCGACAAGCTGCCGAAGATCTTCATGGTCAACTGGTTCCGCCGCGACGAGGACGGCGGCTTCCTCTGGCCGGGCTTCGGCGAGAACTCCCGCGTCCTGAAGTGGATGTTCGAGCGGATCGAGGGCGACGTCGAGGCCCAGGAGAGCCCGATCGGCTACCTGCCCCACCCCGAGGACATCGACACCGACGGGCTGGCGACCTCGACCGAGGACGTCGCGGCCGCGCTGAAGTTCGACGCCGAGGAGTGGCGGCAGGAGCTGCCGCTCATTAAGGAGTGGTTCGCCAAGTTCGGCGACGACCTGCCCTCGGCCATGGAGGACGAGCTGGCCACGCTCGAGGAGCGTCTGGCCGGGGCGGACGCCTGATGGGCATCGTCCCGGGCACCGAGCCCGGACCCTACGAGGAGGAGCCGCTGCTCGCCGAGGAGCCCCTCCCCCCGGGCAAGGAGGAGCGGGTCGAGACGGTCGACGAGATCGAGCAGAGCGTCCGCGCGTCGGGCTCCGCGGAGGCCAGGGCGGCCGAGGAGGCGGCCGACGCCGTCGAGGGCGAGGGCCAGCACGAGGAGGGTGAGGAGAAGACCGAGGACGGCGAGCCGGCCGACGGTCCCGGGGACCCGGAGGAGACCGGAGACGCCGCCTCGGGCGCGGACGCCGACGCCGACCCCACGGACGACGGCGAGGGCACGGACGTGCCGGACTGAGCGGGCGCGTCATACCCCTCGGTATGCAGAAGCCCCCGGACGAGGGTCCGGGGGCTTCTGCGTCTGCGCGGTGGCAGTCGATCGGCGGAGGCGGAGGGATTTGAACCCTCGATGGGGCTCTAAACCCCAAACCCGCTTAGCAGGCGGGCGCCATAGACCAGACTAGGCGACGCCTCCAGATCGCGGATCAGCCTACTGCACCCCTGGTCCGCCCCCCAAACCACGCCGTGCCCTCCCAGCGGTTCACCAGCGACGGCTGGTAGGACATGATGGTTGCTCACGTGTTGAGATGAAAGGTTGCCCCGGCCCGATGAACGAGTCGCGCGACGCCGCCCGTCCTGAGGGTTCCGGCGGTGGTCGGCACGCTGCGCACGGCACCCGTGCGGACCGCCGGCGTCGGCGCACCCCGCAGTCGCTGCGACGGGCCCTGGGCCTGACCGCCCTCAGCGCCGTGGTGCCCGGCGCCGGCCTGCTGCCGACCCGGCGGCGGTGGCTCGGCCTGCTGCTCGTGGGCCTGGCGCTCCTCGCCGTCGTCGCCCTCGTCTGGTGGGTCTCCCGGGAGGGGCTGACGAGCACCGCCCTGCGGACGGCCGCCGACGGGGGGCGGCTGCGCACGATCATCGCCATCCTCGTCGCCGGCACGGTCGTGTGGATCGGGGCGATCTCGCTGACCGCCCTGATGACCCAGCCCCGTCGGTCCACCACCGGCCAACGGGTGACCCTGGCCGCGTTCACCGGGCTGCTGTGCCTGGTCGTCAGCGCGCCGGCGGTCATGGGGGTGCGCTACATCGACAGCCACCTGGCCGCCATGGACAAGGTCTTCACCGACGGCACCGTCGGTGGCGGGGGCGGCGGGACGGCCGACGGCACCGGCGCCACCTCCTCGGTGCGGCCGGGTGCGGACCCGTGGGCCGACCTGCCCCGGGTGAACATGCTGCTGCTGGGCTCGGACGCGGCCGAGGCCCGGGAGGGCACCCGCACCGACACGATGATCGTGGTCAGCATCGACACCACCACCGGTGACTCGGTGCTCTTCTCCATCCCCCGCAACCTGCAGCAGGTGCCCTTCCCGCGCGACCACCCGCTGCACGAGGTGTACCCGGAGGGCTACGACTGCGGCGACCAGTGCCTGATGAACGCGGTCTGGATGGAGGCCGAGGCGCACGCCGAGGAGAACCCCGAGCTCTACGCCGGCGACCCGAACGTGGGCCTGACCGCCACGCGACGCACCCTGGAGACGGTGCTGGGCGTGCCGATCCACCACACGGTGATCGTCAACCTGCAGGGCTTCGAGGACCTCATCGACGCGATGGGCGGGGTCACGGTCACGGTGAAGGAGGAGATCCCCATCAACGGCCGGACCTACACCGACGCCAACGGCAAGCTGCAGCTGGACCCCGACTCCCCGCAGCTGGAGTGGCTGGAGCCCGGCACCCAGACGCTGACCGGCTTCCAGGCCCTGGGCTACTCCCGCTCGCGGGTCATGTCCGACGACTTCGACCGGATGCGGCGGCAGCGGTGCATGGTGGCCGCGGTCATCGACCAGGCCAACCCGATGACGCTGCTGCAGCGCTACCCGGCCATCATCACCGCCGTCGGCGACAACGTCGTCACCGACATCCCGCAGGGGGACCTGGGCGCCTGGGCCGAGCTGACGCTGCTCGTGCAGGACGCCACGATCAAGAGCCTGCCGTTCACCGCCCAGAACACCGACACCGCCGACCCGAACTACTCCCACATCCGCTACCGCGTCTGGGAGGCGTTGCACCCCACGCCCGAGCCCGAGCCGACCGCGGCGCCGGCCACCCCCGCACCCGAGGACGGGGCGACCGCCACGGACGGGGACACGTCGACGGACGGACCGGACGAGGACGGCGGCGGGACGCCGGCGGACGAGGAGGCCACGACCAGCGAGCCCCCCAGCGACGAGCTGGAGGAGATCGGGGCGGTCTGCGACTGAGGTCGCCCGGTCTCTCGCACGCCCTGCCTGCCGGGCACAGGCGAAGGCCCCCGCCACCAGTGGTGGCGAGGGCCTTCGAGAAGCTCGGTGAGCCGGGGCTCAGATCGGGCGGACGGCGTCCGCCTGGGGGCCCTTGGGGCTCTGGGTGACCTCGAACTCGACGCGCTGCGCCTCCTCGAGGGACTTGTACCCGGTGCTCTCAATGGCCGAGTAGTGGACGAACACGTCGGGGCCACCGCCATCCTGTGCGATGAAGCCGAAGCCCTTTTCCGAGTTGAACCACTTCACGGTTCCCTGTGCCATGGGATGTCTCTTTCTGCAGTACTGCCAGGTGCGGCCCCCCACCAGGTCGGCAGGGGACGGTGAGCGATGAACCCCCTAGCGACCCGGTGACCCGGGGTCGTGCGCTCAGCCGTCCTGCGCCCGCCGGAGCGGTCGTGGGCCGGTGTCCTTCACAGCCAGAGAAATGCAACGTCAACCACCGACAACGGTAGCAGCACCGGGGTCGATTGCTCGCATCGTCCACAGCGAGCCGGGGGCTCGTGGGACACTGGTCGTCCGCCGCCGGTCGCCGGCGGTGCTGGAGGGTTCGCATAGTGGCCGAGTGCAGGCGCCTTGAAAGCGCCCGAGGGAGACCTCCGTGGGTTCGAATCCCACACCCTCCGCCGAGAGCGCCGCGGTCCGCCGCGGGGCGGGGGCGGGGTGCGTCCGCTTCGGTGTGCCATCGTCGCCGGGGGCTTGTAGGGTCGGGGGGAAAGACGTTGACCCACGGAAGGGAGTCATCATGAACAAGCTGCTGCTGCTCGTCGGTGCCGGAGTCGGCTACGTGCTGGGGGCCCGCGCCGGCCGCGAGCGCTACGACCAGATCGCCGACCAGGCCAACAAGCTGTGGACCGACCCGCGCGTGCAGACCAAGGTCGAGGAGGTCAAGGAGAAGGCCCCCGAGGTCGCCCAGAAGGTCTCCGAGCAGGCCAAGTCCAAGGCCGGCGAGGCCCGGTCCAAGATCGGCGGGCACGAGAGCACCGCCTCCGACGGCTCCTACTCCAACGCCACCGGGTCCTACGACCCGAACACCGGCGTCGACGTGGACTCCACCCAGTTCGGCCCGGGCGGGGACAAGCTGCCCTGACCGGCACCCCACGACACGCGGACGGCCCGCCCCGGATCTCCGGGGCGGGCCGTTCCGTCGTGCGAGGGCTGTTCCTCGGGGCGGGGAGCCCTCAGATCCAGAGGGCCGGCTCGTCGTAGAGCGCGTGCTGCGGGTCGATCGTGCCGTCGGTGCGACGGATCTTGGCCGGGATCCCGGTGGCCACCGCCATCGACGGGACGTCCTTGGTGACGACCGCGTTGGCCCCCACCTGCGCCCCGTGCCCCAGGACGATGTCGCCGAGCACCTTGGCCCCGGCGCCGATGGTGACGCCGTCGCCGAGGGTCGGGTGCCGCTTGACCGACTCCATGGACCGGCCGCCCAGGGTGACGCCGTGGTAGAGCATGACGTCGTCCCCGACCTCGGCGGTCTCCCCGACGACCACGCCCATGCCGTGGTCGATGAAGAAGCGTCGCCCGATCCGGGCACCGGGATGGATCTCCACCCCGGTGGCCGCCCGGGCCGCCTGCGACAGCAGGCGTGCGGGCAGCCGCGAGCCCGAGGTCCACAGCGCGTGCGAGACCCGGTGGGTCCAGACGGCGTGCAGCCCCGGGGAGGCCAGGGCCATCTCCAGCCGCGAGTCGGTGGCCGGGTCGCGGGAGACCGCGGCGTCCAGGTCCTCCCGGACGTGCGCGGCGAGGTCGCCGGCCGCGCGGGCCAGCGCACCCAGGGTGGAACGGATCGGCATCAGTCGCGCAGCCCCTCGAAGAGGACGGTGGACAGGTAGCGCTCGCCGAAGGAGGGGATGATCACCACGATCGTCTTCCCGGCGCTCTCCGGGCGGCGGGCCACCTCCAGGGCGGCCCACACGTTGGCCCCGGAGGAGATGCCGGCCAGGATGCCCTCCTGGGTGGCCAGCGCCCGGGCGGTGGTGAGGGCGTCGTCCAGCTCGACGTCGGCGACCTCGTCGTAGAGCTCGGTGTCGAGGATCTCGGGCACGAAGTTGGCACCCAGCCCCTGGATCTTGTGCGGACCGGGCTGGCCGCCGGACAGGACCGGGCTGGCGGCCGGCTCCACGGCGACCAGCCGCACGTCGGGCTTCTGCTCCCGCAGGTAGCGCCCGGCCCCGGTGATCGTGCCCCCCGTGCCGACGCCGGCGACGAAGACGTCGACCGCGCCGTCGGTGTCGTCCCAGACCTCCGGGCCGGTGGTCTCGTAGTGCACCTTGACGTTGGCGGGGTTGGCGAACTGGCGGGCCCGGACGGCACCGCGCTCGGCGGCGATCTCCTCGGCCCTGGCCACGGCGCCCTTCATCCCCTCGGCGCCCGGGGTGAGGACGAGCTCGGCGCCGTAGGCGCGCAGGAGCGCGCGCCGCTCCAGGGACATGGTGTCCGGCATGGCCAGGCACACCTTGTAGCCGCGGGCCGCGCCGACCATCGCCAGGGCGATGCCGGTGTTGCCGGAGGTGCCCTCCACGATCGTGCCGCCGGGCTGCAGCTCGCCGGACTCGACGGCCGCGTCGATGATGGAGGCGCCGATGCGGTCCTTGACCGAGGCGGCCGGGTTCTGCGACTCGAGCTTGGCCAGCACCTGGGCACCGTCGGCGATGCCGTCGGTGAGCCGGTTGAGGCGCACCAGGGGGGTGTGGCCGATGACCTGGGTGACGTCGTCGAAGACGGGCACGAGGGGACCTTTCGTCGAGGGGATGGCGATGTCTTCCAGCAGTTATACATCACGCAATCCGGAGTTATTCCATCGTGGGGCGGCCCCCCGGCCGGGGTCCCCCGGGTCCTCGGCGCCGAGCCCCCGTCGGCCCGTCCGCCCCGACGGCTACCCTGCACCCATGGACGTCAGCATGCTGCAGGTCTTCGCCATCGTCGTCGCAGGCCTGGTCACGCTGGCCGCCGTCGCCCTCTTCGTGCGGACGATCGTCGGCTTCGTGGCCAAGTTCCGGCTCGGCCAGCCCGAGGAGCGCACCGACGAGCCGGGGTCGAGGACGCTGACGCTCCTGCGCGAGTTCCTCGGGCACACCCGGATGGCCCGCAAACCACTCGTCGCCGTGGCGCACTGGGGCGTCATGCTCGGGTTTCTCCTGCTGACCACGACCCTGGCCACCGCCTACGGCCAGCTGTTCGACCCCTCCTTCGCGCTCCCCCTCATCGGGCACTGGCCGCCCTACATCTGGCTGGCCGAGCTGTTCGGGTGGTTCACGATCCTGGGCATCGTCGCGCTCATCGTCGTCCGGCAGCGCCAGCACCCGCGCTCCCTGGAGCGGCGCAGCCGGTTCTGGGGGTCCACCTTCTGGCAGGCCTACGTCGTGGAGTTCGTCATCCTCGGGGTGGGCCTGTGCATCGTCGCGCTGCGCGGGCTGGAGTATGCCCTCGGCCGGGCCACCGGTGCCGACTGGGCCGACCTCGTCCACTTCCCGACGACCGGCTGGCTGGGCCGGTTCTTCGAGGGCATGTCGGTCCAGGCCCTGGAGAACACGATCGTCGCGGTCGCCCTGCTGAAGATCCTCATCTCGATGGGGTGGATGATCACCGTCGCCGTCACCCCGACGATGGGCGTGGCCTGGCACCGCTTCCTGGCCTTCGTCAACATCTGGTTCAAGCGGCACGCGGACGGCCGGACCAGCCTCGGCGAGCTGCAGCCGATCGCCGTCGACGGCCGGCCGGTGGACTTCGAGGACATCGAGGAGCTGGACGAGGACGCCGCCCTCGGCGTCGGCAAGGTCGAGGACTTCACCTGGAAGGGCCTGCTCGACTTCTCCACCTGCACCGAGTGCGGCCGCTGCCAGGAGCAGTGCCCGGCCTGGCACACCGACAAGCCGCTCTCGCCCAAGATGCTCGTGGTCAACCTGCGCAACCACCACCACGCCAAGGCCCCGTGGCTGCTCGCCGACAGCGAGCACCGCGACGCGGCGATGAAGGCCTTCGAGGCCCTCGGCGACGGGGAGCGCCCCGACCAGCTGCACGGCATCCCCACCACCGCCGTGGCGGAGGCCGCCCGCCCGCTCGTGGGCGAGACCGTCGGCGACCCGACCGTCCCCGCCGGCGGCGGCGTCATCGACCCCGAGGTGCTCTGGTCCTGCACCACCTGCGGCGCCTGCGTCGAGCAGTGCCCCGTCGACATCGAGCACGTCGACTCGATCGTCGACATGCGCCGCTACCAGAACCTCATCGAGTCCGCCTTCCCCAACGAGCTCGGCGGGCTGTTCAAGAACCTGGAGAACAAGGGCAACCCGTGGGGGATGAACGCCCGGCTCCGGATGGACTGGGCCAAGGACCTGCCGTTCGAGGTCCCGATGGCCGGGGCCGACGTCGAGGACCTCTCCGCCGTCGACTACCTCTTCTGGGTCGGGTGCGCCGGCGCCTTCGAGGACCGCGCCAAGAAGACGACCCGGGCCGTGGCCGAGCTGCTGCACACCGCGGGGGTGTCCTTCGCGGTCCTCGGCGACGGTGAGACCTGCACCGGCGACCCCGCCCGGCGGGCCGGCAACGAGTTCCTCTTCCAGATGCTGGCGATGCAGAACGTCGAGGTCCTCAAGGAGGTCAACGCCACGAAGATCGTGGTGACCTGCGCCCACTGCTTCAACACGATCAAGAACGAGTACCCCCAGGTCGGCGGGCAGTTCGAGGTCGTCCACCACACGCAGCTGCTCAACCGGCTCGTCCGGGAGAAGCGCCTGACCCCGGTCTCCCGGCCCGACCAGGCCGACACCGCCGGCGTGGCCTCCACGGCCTCGTCGGTGACCTACCACGACCCCTGCTACCTGGGCCGGCACAACCAGGTCTACGCCCCGCCCCGCGAGCTCCTGGGCGCGCTGCCCGGCGTGGAGATGCGCGAGATGCCCCGCCACGGGGAGAAGTCGTTCTGCTGCGGCGCCGGCGGTGCACGGATGTGGATGGAGGAGAAGCTCGGCACCCGGATCAACCTCAACCGCACCGAGGAGGCGCTGGCCACCGGCGCCGACCGGATCGCCATCGGCTGCCCGTTCTGCCGCGTCATGCTCTCCGACGGCCTGACCCAGAAGCAGTCCGAGGGGGCCCGCGAGGAGGTCGAGGTCGTCGACGTGGCCCAGATGCTGCTGGCCGCCGTGCGCCGCGCGGACGAGCCCGCCGCCGAGGAGTCCGGCACGGAGGAGCCCCTCGTCGAGGGGCCCGCGGCCGACGCGCCCGCCGAGGAGCCCGCCGATGCGCAGGCGCCCGGGGACCAGGCCCCGGTGGCCGAGCAGGCCCAGGCCGAGGACGACGCCCTCCAGGAGGGGGTGGCGCCGACGCAGGACGAGTCGGTCGAGGCGACCCACGGCCCGGAGTCGGCGGTCGACCGCCCCTCCGACTCCTCCCCGACGGCCGACACCGACGGCACGCCGGAGCGCTGAGGGGCCCGGTCGGGGCGCGCGTCAGCTGACGATGCGCGTGCGGTGGAAGCCCGACCAGGACCGGCTGGCGGTCGGACCGCGCTGCCCCTGGTAGTGGCTGCCCCGCACGTCCGAGCCGTACGGGTGCTCCGCCGGCGAGCTGAGCTGGAAGAAGCACAGCTGCCCGATCTTCATGCCCGGGTGCAGCACGATCGGCAGGGTCGCCACGTTGGACAGCTCGAGCGTCACGTGCCCGGTGAAGCCGGGGTCAACGAAGCCGGCGGTCGCGTGCGTGAGCAGTCCCAGCCGGCCGAGGGAGCTCTTGCCCTCCACCCGGGCGGCGACGTCGTCGGGCAGGCTCACCTGCTCGTAGGTGGAGCCCAGGACGAACTCCCCCGGGTGGAGCACGAACGACTCCTCCGGCTCGACCTCCACCAGACGGGTCAGGTCGGGCTGGTCCTGGGCGGGGTCGATGACCGGGTACTTGTGGTTGTCGAACAGCCGGAAGAACCGGTCCAGCCGCACGTCCACGCTGGAGGGCTGGACCATCGCCGGGTCCCAGGGGTCGAGCACGACCCTGCCGGCGTCGATCTGGGCGCGGATGTCGCGGTCGGAGAGCAGCACGCAGCCACTGTAGTGGGCCTCCGGGAGGCCCGGGACGGCCGGGTTTCGGGGCGAGTGCGCAGGTGGGGTATGCTCTCTACCCGACCCGGGAGACCTCGGGTCGAGCCGTTGCGGGCGTAGTTCAATGGTAGAACATCAGCTTCCCAAGCTGAATACGCGAGTTCGATTCTCGTCGCCCGCTCCAGCGCAGACGGCCCCGCCGACCACCGGCGGGGCCTTCTGCCGTTCCGGTCCGGGTCGCACCAGGCTCTTCCCTCCGCCGCCCTGCTGCGGCACAGTGGAAGGAGGTGACCCGCCGTCGAGGAGGACCAGTGACCCGGCAGATCCAGGTGACCTTCGACGCCTACGACCCCAGGACGTTGTCCGTGTTCTGGCGGGACGTGCTGGGCTACGTCCATCCCCCGCCCCCGGGCGTCGACCTGCCCGAGGGCGCCGACCCGTTGGCCGCCTGGGACGACTTCCTGGAGCAGGCGGGGGTGCCCGAGGACCAGCGCAACAGCGCCTCGGCCCTCGAGGACCCCGACGGGTCGGGGCCGCGCCTGTACTTCCAGCAGGTGCCCGAGGACAAGGTCGCCAAGAACCGCCTCCACCTGGACGTGCGCGCCGCTCCCGGGCAGGAGGGCCAGGAGCGGATGGCCACGCTCGAGGCCGAGTGCGAGCGTCTGGTCGCCCTCGGCGCGCGCCGGCTGCAGCGGTTCGAGCCGGACCCGCCCATGACCCACGGGTTCATCGTCATGGCCGACCCCGAGGGCAACGAGTTCTGCCTGGACTGACCCCCCGGCGGCCGGCCCCCCGGTCGCACCCACGTCACACCCGTCTCACCGCAGGAGAGGTCCCATGGCACACGGAGACATCACGCACATCGACATCCCGGTCTCGGACACCGCCCGGGCGACCGACTTCTACCGCGCCCTGTTCGGGTGGCAGATCGCCGAGTCCCCCGGCTTCGAGGGCTACCCGATGTGGCAGGCCCCCAACGAGATCAGCGGCGGCGGGCTGGCCCCGCGCAGCGAGGACTTCAGCCAGCCGCGCTCCTACGTCGAGGTCGACTCCATCGAGGACACGCTGCGGACCGTGCAGGAGCGGGGCGGCCGGGTCGTCATGGACCGCAGCCCCATCAGCGAGACCAGCTGGTGGGCGATCTTCGAGGACCCCGACGGCAACCAGGTCGGCCTCTACGAGGGCACGACGAGCACCGGCTGACCGGCCCGCACCGCCGGCCGCTCAGCCGGGCGCGTCCGCCCGGCCGGACAGCTCCGCGTCGTCGATGCCGTCGGCGTGCTGGCGCACCCAGGCGGCGTACTCCCCCAGCGCCTGGGTGATCGGCACGGCGACGACCTCGGGCACCTCGTAGCCGTGCAGCGCGCGGACCGCCCGCGCCAGCGCCGGGAAGGACACGGCGGTCGTCTTGGCCAGCAGCAGCCACTCCTCGCTGCGGTGCACCTCGCCCTCCCACGTGTAGACCGAGGTCATCGGCCCGAGCACCTGGACGCAGGCCGCCAGCTGGCGGGCGACGAGGTCGCTGGCGATGCGCTGCGCCGTGTCCGTGTCGGGCACGCTGACGTGGGCCTCGACCAGGGCGGGCAGCTCCTGGGCGGTCGCGTCGTCCGGGCCGGCGGTGGCAGCGGTGTCGGTCATGCGTCGAGTATGCCGTGCCGACCTCCCCCACGCCGCAGGCAGGAGGCCACGGCCCCGGGTGGAGCGGGTGCCCCCGGCGGGGGCAGGATGGCCCCATGGACGACAGCGCAGTCCCCGCCCCCTCGCCCGACCTGTCCCACGCCCGGGGGCGCGACGACATACCTCTGCTGGAGACCACCATCGGGCAGGCGCTGGACGACACCGCCCGGGCCCACCCGGACCGGGAGGCGCTCGTGGAGTCCGCCAGCGGGCGGCGCTGGACCTGGTCCGAGCTCGTGCAGGACGTCGACCTGCTGGCCCGGGCGTTCATCGCCTCGGGGGTGCGGACCGGGGACCGGGTGGGGATCTGGGCGCCGAACTGCGCCGAGTGGACCCTCGTGCAGCTGGCCACCGCCAAGATGGGCGCGATCCTCGTCAACATCAACCCCTCCTACCGCACCCACGAGCTGGCCTACGTCCTCGACCAGGCGGGGATCAGCACGATCGTGGTCGCCGAGAGGTTCCGCTCCAGCGACTACCCGGCGATGGTCGAGGAGGTCCGCCGCGACTGCCCGACGCTGGCGCAGGTGCTGGTGATCGGCGGCCACGCGTGGGAGGAGTTCCGGGGCGGGGCCCACCAGGTGAGCAGGGCGCGGCTGACCGAGCTGCAGGGGCGGCTCTCCCCGACCGACCCGATCAACATCCAGTACACCTCCGGGACCACCGGCTTCCCCAAGGGCGCGACCCTCTCGCACCGCAACATCCTCAACAACGGCTACTTCGTGGGCGTGGGCTGCGGCTACACCGAGGAGGACGTCGTCTGCATCCCGGTGCCCTTCTACCACTGCTTCGGCATGGTCATGGGCAACCTGGCGTGCGTCACCCACGGCGCCTGCATGGTCATCCCGGGGCCGGGGTTCGACCCGGCGGCCACGCTGACGGCCGTGCGCGAGGAGGCGTGCACCTCGCTCTACGGGGTGCCGACGATGTTCATCGCGATGTTCGAGCTGATCGACGCCGATCAGGGGTTCTCCGTCCAGGACCTGGCCACGGTGCGCACCGGGATCATGGCGGGGTCGCTGTGCCCCGCGTCGGTCATGCAGCGGCTCATCGACGCCGGGGTGCGGGACATGACGATCGCCTACGGGATGACCGAGACCTCCCCGGTGTCGACGCAGACCTCGCCCCGGGACCCGTTCGAGAAGAAGGTCGGCACCGTCGGCCGCGTCGGCCCGCACCTGGAGATCCAGATCGTGGACCCGGTGACCCGCGAGGTCGTGCCGCGCGGCGAGCCCGGGGAGTTCTGCACGAAGGGCTACTCGGTGATGCTCGGCTACTGGGAGGAGCCGGAGAAGACCGCCGAGGTCGTGCGGGACGGCTGGATGGCCACCGGCGACATCGGCGTCATGGACGAGCAGGGCTTCGTGGAGATCACCGGCCGGATCAAGGACATGGTCATCCGCGGCGGGGAGAACATCTACCCCCGGGAGATCGAGGAGTTCCTCATGTCGCACCCGGACGTCGTCGACGCCCAGGTCGTGGGGGTGCCGGACGAGAAGTACGGCGAGGAGCTCATGGCCTGGCTGCGGCTGCGGGCCGGGGCGCCGCGGCTGGACGCCGAGGCCGTGCGCGACTTCTGCTCGGGCAGGCTGGCGCACTACAAGATCCCGCGCTACGTGCAGGTCGCCGAGGAGTTCCCGATGACGGTCACCGGCAAGATCCGCAAGGTCGAGCTGCGGGAGAAGGGCGAGCAGCTGATCCAGGAGGAGGGCGGCCCCGGCCTCAGGTCGGGGGCGTGAACCGTCCGTCGACCGCCGTCCACCCGCCGTCGACCATGACCTGGCTGCCGGTGACGAAGCTGGCCGCGTCCGAGGCCAGCCAGCAGACCGCCCCGACGATCTCCTCGGGCCGCGCCCACCGGCCCAGGGCCGACTTCTCGGCGTAGGCCCGCCCCCACTCGGCGTCGTCGCGGATCTGCTGCGTCAGCGGCGTCTCGACGACCCCGGGCGCGACCGCGTTGACCCGCACCCCGTCCGGCCCGAGCTCGGCCGCCAGGGTCCGCACCAGCTGCATGGCCCCGGCCTTGGTCGCGGCGTAGACGCCCTGCCCCGGCTCGACGGTCACCGCCCGGATGGAGGTCAGCACCACGACCGACCCGGTGCCCCGCTCCACCATCCGCGGCGCGAACGCCCGCGCGGCGTCGAAGGTGGCGCGCAGGTTGAGCCCGACGACCCGGTCGAACTCCTCGCCGGTGTAGTCGAGCAGCCGCTTGCGCACGTTCATGGCCGCGGTGAGCACGAGCACGTCGACGTCGCCCAGCTCCTCGGCGACCCGGGCCAGGGCGCCCTCGGCCCGCACGTCGACGGGGTATGCCGCGTGCCCGGCACCGCCGGTCCCGTCACCGTCGCCGGTGCCCGCCTCCCCGTCGCTCTCGTTGCGGGACAGCCGGTCCCGCACGGCCACGGCGACCGCCTCGTCCTTGTCGAGACAGCTCACGCGGGCCCCCTGGGCGGCCAGCCCGGCGGCGATCTCGGCCCCGATGCCGCCGCAGCCGACCACCACCGCGTGGCGGCCGTCGAGACGGAACATGCGGGCGTAGTCCAGCGACGTCATACCCCGATCCTGGCAGCGCCCGCGCCGGGACGGCCAGGGGGAGGTCAGTTGAAGACGACCGTGCGACCGCCGCGCAGCACGACCCGGTGCTCGGCGTGCCAGCGCACCGCCCGCGAGAACGCGGCGGCCTCGACCTCCTGGCCGGCCTGCGCCAGCTGCTCGGGGGTCAGCCGGTGGTCGACGCGGCGGAAGTCCTGCTCGATGATCGGGCCCTCGTCCAGGTCGGCCGTGACGTAGTGCGCGGTCGCGCCGATGACCTTCACGCCGCGGTCGTGCGCCTGGGTGTAGGGCCGGGCCCCCTTGAAGCTGGGCAGCAGCGAGTGGTGGATGTTGATGATCCGGCCCGACATGTCGGCGCACAGCTGCGGGGAGAGCACCTGCATGTAGCGCGCCAGCGCGATCGTGTCGACGTCGTGCTTGGCCAGCAGCTCGCGCAGCCGCTGCTCGGCCTGCGGCTTGGTGTCCCTGGTGACGGGGACGTGGTGGAACGGGATGCCGTGCCAGGCGGCCAGGTCGGCGAAGTCCTCGTGGTTGGACACGATCGCCGGGACAGTGATCGGGATCTGGCCGTTGCGGGCCCGGAAGAGCAGGTCGTTGAGGCAGTGGCCCATCCGGCTGACCATGACGAGCACCCGGTGCGGCTCGGCCCGGTCGTGCACGTCCCACTGCGCGCCGAAGCGCTCCCCGACCGGGGCGAACGCGGCGCGCAGGTCGGCGATCCCGGCCGGCCCCGTGGCCGGCCGCCCCTGCGCGCCGTCCCCGTCGCGCCGCAGCTCCATCCGCAGGTGGAACTCGCCGCTGGAGGGGTCGGCGAACTGCTGGCTGTCGGTGATCGTCAGCCCCTGCTCGAGCGCCACGCCGGAGACGGCGTGCACGATCCCGGGGCGGTCGGGGCTGGACAGGGTGAGGACGACGTCGCGTCCGGGCTCGGCGGTCACGGGCAGCGAGTCTAGGTGCCAGCCGGCAGGCTTCTCACCACACGGCGCTGGGGAAGGCGTCGACGTAGCCCCGCCACGTCCCGGCCGAGGTGGTCACGGTGGGGGCCGCCAGCGTCGCCCGCACCATCGCGCGGGCCACCACGTCGGCCGCGCCCTGGAGGAGCTGGTGCATGGCCCACGCGTCCGGCGCCTCGCGCTCGCCGGTGGCCAGGGTGAAGAGGGTGTCCCCGTCGAACATCGTGTGCGCCGGCACGACCGCCCGCGCCATGCCGTCGTGCCCGCTCATCGCCAGCCGGGAGGCCTGCGCCTTGGACAGGGCGGCGTCGGTGCCGATCACCCCGATCGTCGTGGCCAGCGTGCGCGGCAGGCCCTCCGACCCCAGCTCGGCCGCCCGGGTGCGGGCGGCCTCGACGTCCACCGGCTCGGGGGTATGCAGCCGCGCCCCCTCGGGGAAGCCCGGCAGGTCCTCCAGGTCGCGGGGCAGGAGGCGGTGGGCGGCGTAGAGCTCGCCCGTGGCCGGGTCGACCGTGGACCCCACGGCGTTGAGGACGATCAGCGCCGCCACGGTCGTCCCGTCCTCGAGCACGAGGCTCGCCGTGCCGACCCCGCCCTTGAGCCCTCCGGCGACCTGGGCGCCCGTGCCCGCGCCGACGGCCCCGACCGGGGGCGCGGCGGCACGCCCGTCGGTACCGTCGGCGAGCACGTCCCGGGCCGCCTCGCAGGCCTGCCGGCCGAACTCGGCGTCCGGCGTGCTCGTCCACCTGCCGCCGCGGCCGAGGTCGAAGATGACCGCGCCGGGGACGATCGGGACGACCTGGCCGGGCGCACCCATCGGGAAGCCGCGCCCCTCGTCGAGCAGCCAGCGCATGACGCCGTCGGCGGCGGCCAGGCCGAACGCCGACCCGCCGGACAGCGACACGGCGTGCACCCGGTCGACGAGGTTGTGCGGGTCGAGCAGGTCGGTCTCCCGCGTGCCGGGGCCGCCGCCGCGGACGTCGACCCCGCCGACGGCCCCCTCCGGCGGGGCGAGCACCACGGTGGATCCGGTGAGCCACCCCTCGCCGGCAGCCGTGTGGTGGCCGACCGACAGGCCGGCGACGTCGACGAGGGAGTTGGTGGGGCCGGCGGTGGGCTGGGTCGTCATGGTGCCTCTCCGTGGTCGGGGTGGGTCGGGCGGGGCAGCGAGTCGTCGGCGACGAGGGAGACCATCCGCCAGAGCTTCTTCGGCTGCTCCGTGGGCGTGCGGCTGCGCTCGATCGCCCGGTCCATGAGCGCCTCGAGCTCGCCGCTGAGCCAGCGCACGTCCTCCTCGGTCAGCTCGACGAGCCCGGTGTGGATCGCGGCGCGGACCGACTCCTCCCGTCCGCTGCCCCACGCCGCCGCCCACGCGGTGATGCGGGCGACCAGGTCGTGCAGGTCGAGCGCCTCCTGGTCCATGAAGGAGCGCAGCACGAGCTCCTCGTCCGCGGTCACCGGGCCCTCCGGCGGACCGACGGTGAAGCCGCTGCCGGAGGCCACCCAGACCCGGTCGCGCCGGTCCCGGGCGTGCTCCGGTGCCTCCACGATGAGGCCGGCCTTGGCCAGCTGGCGCAGGTGGAAGCTCACCGAGTTGGCCGGCGCGTCGACCAGCTCGGCCAGGTCGGCCGCACGGCGGGGCACGTCCTCGTGCATCAGCTCCAGCAGACGTCGGCGCAGCGGGTGGGCCATCGCCTTGAGCATCGGCGAGGTGAGCCGGACGGTGCCGGACGCCGGCCCGGCGGCGGGCGCGGAGGACGGGTCGTCGGTCATGACGGCCACCCTACCGACCATCCCGCACATTTACTTGCGCACATTCTATTGCGCAATTCTCGGTGCGGGTCTACTGTCGGTCCATGACCACCACCGCACCGGCCGACCCGTCGGCTCCCAGCCCCGCCGGCCGGACGGCCGTCCCGCCGGCCCTCCCCGCGTTGCACCGGCACCGGGCCTACTGGGCCTGGCTGCTCAGCGACACCGGGCAGGCCCTGGGCTCGTCGCTGCAGTTCTTCCTCGTCCCCCTGCTCGTCGTCGTCGTCAGCGGCAGCGCCGCCGCGGCCGGCACGGTCGCCGCGCTCGGCGCCGGGGGCCGCATCGCCACCACGCTCCTCGGCGGGGTGCTGGCCGACCGGCACGACCTGCGCCGGCTGATGACGCTCAGCGGGACGCTCGCCGCGACGGTCGTCGCCGGGATGGTCGCGGTCCTGACGCTGGACCTCGGCCTCGTCGCGCTCGGAGCGCTCAACCTGCTGGCGGGCGTCCGCGCGGGCCTGCTCGCCGGTGCCTCGGACGCGGCGCTCAAGCAGGTCGTGCCGCCCGCCCTGCTGCCGACCGCCTCCAGCGCCAACCAGGCCCGGGACGCCGCCGTGGCGATGGGCGGCCCGCCGCTCGGCGGCCTGCTGCTGGGGATCGGGGCGCTCCCCGCGCTCGCCGCCGCGGGCGCGGCATACCTCGTCGCCGCGGTGGGAGCGCTGGTGCTCCGGGGCGACTTCCGGGCGGAGCGGACCACCGACGTCGCGTCGGTGCGCGCCGAGGCCGTCGAGGGCCTGCGGTGGCTGTGGGCGCGCCCCGAGCTGCGGCGCGTCATGACCGTGGCCCTGCTGCTCAACCTCGGCCTCAACGCGGCCGTGACCACGCTGCTCTACCACCTGGCCACGACCGGCGAGGACCCGGCGCGCATCGGGCTGGTCTCGACCGCCCTCGGCGTCGGGATGCTCGTGGGCGCGGTGGCCGCCGGCCCGGTCGTGCAGCGCTTCCCCTCCGGCCCGGTGGCGATGGCGGGGATGTCCCTGGCGGGGCTGTCGATGCTCGTGCTGCCGTTCGTCCCCGGGTTCTGGGGCACCCTGGCGGTGCTGACCGTGGGGATCCTCGGCGGCCCGGCGACCAACGCGGCGATGATGAGCTACCTCATGCACCAGACGCCACGCCGGGTGCTGGGGCGGGTGATGAGCGCGGCCGAGCTGGTCGGGGCCGGTGCCCTGCCGCTCGCGCCGGTGCTGGCGGGCTGGGGGCTGAGCCTGCTCGGCCTGCGCCCGACGCTGCTGGCCTGCGCCGCGATCTGCCTGCTGGCGGTGGGTGCGGTCCTGTCCAGCCGCGCGCTGCGCACCCTGCCGCGCCCCGCCGACTGGGCCGCGTCCGGGGCGTGAGGTCCCGGGACGGGGCCCCGACGTCGGCCAGGGCGGTCAGCCCGTCCCGTCCCCGTCCTGCCCGCGGCGGGCCACGTCGGCGGCCAGGTCCCGCGCGGTCCGGCCGGCGAGCGCCCCGTGCAGGTCGGGGACGGCCGCGAGCAGCTGCTGGGTGTAGGGGTGCTGCGGGTCGTTCCACAGCTGCTCGGTCGGGGCGACCTCGACGAACTCCCCGCGCCGCATCACCGCGACCCGGTCGCACACGTGCCGCACCACCGACAGGTCGTGGGAGACGAAGATCAACGTCAGGTCGAAGCCGTCGACCACCTCGTCGATGAGGTTGAGCACCTGCGCGCGGACGGAGACGTCGAGCGCGCTGACCGGCTCGTCGGCCACGAGGATGTCCGGCCCCGGCGCGAGCGCGCGGGCGACCGAGATGCGCTGACGCTGCCCGCCGGAGAACTGGTGCGGGTAGCGGTCGGCCGCCTCGGCCGACATCCCGACCGCCTCGAGCAGCTCGTGCACACGCTCGCGGTTGTCGTGCCGGCCCTGGGCGACGAGCGGCTCGGCGACGATGTCGCGCACCCGCATCCGTGGGTCCAGGCTGCTCATCGGGTCCTGGAAGACCAGCTGCAGCGTCTCCCGCAGCCAGCCGAGCCGACGCGCGGGCTGGTCGTGCACCGGCCGGCCCTCGACGAGGATCTCCCCGGCCGTCGGCTGGTCGAGGCCGCTGACCAGGCGCAGGAGGGTCGACTTGCCCGACCCCGACTCGCCGACGATGCCGAACCGCTCGCCCCGGGCGACGGTGACGCTCACGTCCCGGACGGCGTCGACGACCGGCGCCGGCGTCAGCAGGGACGTGCGCCGCCGCCGGAACTGCCGGCTCACCCCGCGCAGCTCGACGGCGGGCGTGCCGGTCCCCTCACCCATCCTCCTCACCTCCCGCCGGGTGGAAGCAGGCATACCCGTATGCGGTCGCGCCCGCAGGGTGCTCCGCGCGCGGCGTCCACGGGGGCGGGGTCGCGCAGACGTCGGTGGCGTGCGCGCACCGCGTCCGGAAGACGCAGCCGGCGGGGAAGCGGCCGGCGGGCGGCACCGAGCCGGGGATCGTCGGCAGCCGGGTGCGCTCGCGCCGGCCGTCGGCCCCGGCGAGGTCGCTGGCGGCGACCAGCCCCTGGGTGTAGCGGTGCCGCGGGTCGCCGAAGACGTCCTGGACCGGGCCGGCCTCGACGATGCGCCCGCCGTACATGACGAGCACCCGCTCGCAGACGGTCGCGACCACGCCGAGGTCGTGGGTGATGAACAGCAGGGCCGCCTGACGGGCCTCGACGCCACGGACGACGAGGTCGAGGACGGTCGCCTGGACGGTCACGTCGAGGGCCGTCGTGGGCTCGTCGCAGATGAGCAGCGCCGGGTCGTTGGCCAGGGCGATCGCCAGCACGACCCGCTGGCGCTGGCCGCCGGAGAGCTCGTGCGGGTAGGCGCGGGCGACGTGGGCGGGGTCGGGCAGGCCGACCTGGTCGAGCAGCTCGACGGTCCGTTCCCGGGCGGCCCTCCTCGAGCGGGTGCGGTGCAGCAGCATGACCTCGGCGACCTGGGCGCCGACCCGCATCGTGGGGTTGAGCGCGGTCATCGGCTCCTGGAAGACCATCGACATGCCGTCGCCGCGCATCCGGGCCAGCGCCCGCTCCCCCAGCTCGAGCAGGTTGTGCTCCGCCGGGGTGCGCGCGGCCAGCCGGACGTCGCCCGTCGCCCCGAGCCCTTCGGGGAGCAGGCCCATGACGGACAGGGCGGTCAGCGACTTGCCCGATCCGGACTCGCCGATCAGCCCGACCCGTTCGCCGCGGTCGATCGCGAAGGAGACGTCCTGCAGCAGCGGCGTGGAGCCGGCGTGCACGTCCAGGCCGTCGACCCGCAGGACGGTGCGGTCGGGCACCTCCTGCACCTCCTGGCCGTCCCCGACGGCGCCGGCCACGCTGCTCACCGCCGCTCCAGCCGCGGGTCGAGCCAGTCGCGCAGGCCGTCGCCGAAGAGGTTGAAGCCGAGCACCGACAGGGCGATCGCGGCGCCGGGGACGAGCGCGAGGTGGGGCGCCGAGCGCAGCGTGGTCTGCGCCTCGTAGAGCATCCGGCCCCACGATGCCTGCCCGGTGGGCGTGCCCAGGCCCAGGTAGGCCAGCGCCGCCTCGGCGAGGATCGCGATCGCGAACGACACCGAGGCCTGGACGATGACCAGCCCGGCGACGTTGGGCAGCACGTGCCGCCAGGCGATGGCCAGCGGGGAGCGGCCCGCGGCGCGCGCGGCGACGACGTACTCGCTCTTCATCACCCCGAGCGCGCCCGACCGGGTGATCCGCGCGAAGGCGGGGATGGTGGCGATCCCGATCGCGATCATCGCCACCCGGGTGGACCCGCCGTAGAGCGCGGCGAACATGATCGCCAGCAGCAGGGCCGGGAAGGCCAGCAGCACGTCGTTGGTGCGCATGACGACCTGGCCGAGCCAGCCCGGCGACATGGCGGCCAGGATGCCCAGCGGCACGCCGACGACGGCGGCCACGCCGACGGCGACCAGCCCGACGTAGAGGGTGGTGCGGGCGCCGACGAGGATCTGGGTGAACACGTCGCGCCGGAAGCGGTCGGTGCCGAGCCAGTGCTCGGCGTTGGGGGTCTGGTACGCCTCGACGGGCAGCACCCGCATCGGCGGCCAGGGGGTCCAGACGTAGGAGACCAGGGCCAGCACGACGATCGCGGTCACGAGCACCCCGCCGACGACCAGGCTGGGGTTGAGCCGGCGCCCCCAGGCGCGGTCCGCGGGTTGCGGGGCCTCCAGGGCCGGCCCGTCCCCGCGCGCACCCGTCACCGGTCCCTCCGGCGTCCCCGGCCCGGTCACGGCCCCGCCGCCCCCGCTCATCGGGCCCCCGTCCGCAGCCGCGGGTCGATCAGCAGGTAGAGCAGGTCGACGACGAAGTTGATGACCAGGACCGCCACGACGAGCACCATGACCACGGCCTGGACGGTGAGCAGCTCGCGCTTGGCGACCGAGTCCAGCAGCAGCGAGCCCAGCCCGGGGACGACGAAGACGCGCTCGACGACGACCGCGCCGATGAGCAGGGTGGCCAGCTGCAGGCCCAGGACCGTGACGACCGGGACGGCGGCGTTGCGCAGGCCGTGGCGGACCAGGGCCTGCACCGGCCGCAGCCCCTTGGCCCGGGCGGTGCGCAGGTAGTCCTCGCGGAGCACGTCGAGCACGGCCGAGCGCACGTAGCGGGCCAGCACCGCCCCCTGCACCAGCGCGAGGGACAGCGCCGGCATCGCCAGCCGCCGGGCGAAGCCCACCGGGTCCTGCGCCGGCACGACCCACCCGCCCGAGGGGAGCCAGCCCAGCCGGACGGCGAAGACCGAGATCATGAGGATCCCCGCCAGGAAGGCGGGCACGGCCACGCCGACCTGGGAGAGCCCGGAGAGGACGATCCCGTCCCAGTGGCGGTGCCGCAGCGCCATCCACAGGCCGACCGGCACGGCGACGACGAGCGCGAGGAGCATCGCCGAGACGATGAGCCATGCCGTCACGAGCAGCCGGTCGGCGATCTGGGGGCCGATCGGGGCGCGGGAGAGGAACTCCACGCCCGGGTCGAGGGTGAGCAGCCCGCCGACCCAGTCGACGTACTGCACGAGCACCGGCCGGTCCAGCCCGAACTGGGTGCGCAGCGCCCGCACCGCCTCCTCCGAGGCGTTCACCCCCAGCGCGACCCGGGCCGGGTCGCCGGGCAGGACGCGCATGAAGGCGAAGACCACCACCGAGGCCAGCGCCAGGCTCACCAGCAGCACCGTCAGCCGGTGCGCGACTCGCAGGAGCATGGGGAAGGTGGTCTCCGTCTCGCCTCGGGCGGGTGCGGACCGTCGGGGCGCCGGTCAGCCGCGGCCGAGCTGGGCCAGGCGGAAGGACTCGGTGATCGCGTTCTCGGGCAGCCCGGTGATGTCCGGGTCGGCGACCATGAGGTTGGGCAGCAGGAAGAGGAAGTCGGCTGCCGCGTCGGTGCTGATCAGCTCGGCGGCCTCCTGCATCTTCTGCACCTGCTCCTCCTGGGTGCCGGCGTCGGCCTCGTCGAGCAGGGTCCGCAGCTCCTCGGTGCCGTAGGAGGTGTAGTAGTCCGGGTTGCCGAAGACGTTGCCCAGGTCGCGGGGCTCGACGTGCGCGACGATCGACATGTCGTAGTCCTTGTTGGTGTAGACCGTCTCCAGCCAGGCCGAGGGGAACTCCAGCTCGTCGACGGTGACCTCGAAGCCCGCGTCCTCGAGCATGGACTCGACCACGGTGCCGCACGCGACGGCATACGGGAGGGTGGGCAGGCGCAGGCGCACCTCCTCGCCCTCGGCGCCGCCCTCCTGCAGGAGGGTGCGGGCCCGCTCGGGGTCGAAGGGGTAGTCGCCGGTGCGGTCCTCGTACCAGGGGTCGGTGGGCGGGACCATGCTGCCGATGAGCTCGCCGCGGCCGGCCCAGCAGGTGTCCAGCAGGCTCTGGTGGTCGATCGCGTGGCGCGCCGCCTGGCGCACCTGCAGGTCGGTGAACGGGCCGTCGCCGTTGTTGAAGGACAGGACGACCTCGCCGTTGGTGGTGCCCTCGACGATCTGGTAGTCACCGCCCTCGAACTGGTCGAGCGACTCCGGTGCCTGGACGGTGGAGACGATGTCGATGGCGTCGGTGAGCATCGCGTTGTTGAGCGCGTTGGGGTCGCGGAAGTAGTGCATCTCCACGGTGGCGAAGTACGGCGTCTCGCCGTGGTAGTCCTCGTTGCGCTGCAGGGTGATCCGGGAGCCGCGCTGCCACTCGTCGAAGACGTAGGGGCCGGTGCCGACCGGGTCGTTGGCCAGGTCGTCCACGCCCTCGGTGTCGTACATCGCGCCGACGCGGGTGGTCAGGGCGTAGAGGAACTGGTTGCTGGGCCGGGAGAGGGTGACCTCGAGCGTCCGGTCGTCGACCGCCTCGACGCCCTCGACGACGTCGAGCTGGGCCTTCAGGCTCGTGGTCCAGGCGTCGGAGGAGACCCGCTCGAGGGAGAACGCCGCGTCCTCGGCGGTGAACTCCGAGCCGTCGCTGAAGGTGACGCCGTCCTTGAGGGTGAAGGTGTAGGTCAGCCGGTCCTCGCTCACCTCCCAGTCCTCGGCGAGCGCCCCGACGACCTCCCCCGTCTCGACGTCGACGCGCACGAGCGTCTCGTAGACGTTGTCGAGCAGCAGCTGCGGGATCGCGGCGCCGTCGGTGGTGGAGAAGTCGAGGCTGGCCGGCTCGGCCACCAGGCCGATGCGCACGGTCTCGTCGCTGCCGCCGCCGGCGGCCTCCCCCGTCGCGCCACCGGTGTCGTCCTCGGCGTCGGTCGGGTCGGTCCCCTCCTCGGTGCCCCCGTCCCCCGGGTCGGTGGTCGGGTCGCTGCTGCCGGCGCCCGCGTTGCACCCCGCGAGCAGGGCCACCGCGGCGACGCCGGCGACGGCGCGGGCGCGGGTTCTCGTCCTCATCGACGTCCTCATGGCTCCGCATCATCCTGCATGGCACCCCGCCACCGCCACCCGCCCCTGCCGTCGTCAGGCATCTGGGCCACAATCGGGGGGTGGCCACCCCCACCCCCCGACAGGCGCTGCTCAGGTCCGTGTCCCTCTGGGACCGCAACCCGATCGTGGCCAACGCGTTCCGCACGATGCTCGCGGTCGCGCTGGCCTGGATCGTGGCCTACAACCTGCCCGGCGAGGCGTCGAACTACGCCTACTACGCGCCGCTGGGCGCGGTCATCGCCACGACCAACAACCCCGGCGGCTCGCTGCGCACCGCGCTGCAGGCCTCGGCCGCGATCGTCCTGGGCGGCACGGCGGCCATCGTCGCCGACTTCTTCGGCGACCACGACGGCTGGCTCGCGATGGGGATCACCGTCGGCATCGCGGTGGTCCTGGGCTCCTTCCGCTGGCTGGGTCCGATGGGGTCCTGGGTGCCAACGGCCGCGTTGTTCACGCTCATCTTCGGCGGCGGCGACCTGCCGTTCGTCGGGTACTACACGCTGCTGATCCTGCTCGGTGCGGTCATGGCGATCCTCATCGCCGTCGTCCTGCCCGGCCAGCCGGTCGCGCTCGCTGAGCAGAACCTGGACCGGCTGCGCTACGCCCTGTCCCACCGGGTCGAGGACGTCATCGACCGGCTCGAGGACGACCTGGAGGCCGCGCAGGAGGAGGACGAGGATGACGAGGAGCAGAAGGACTCCGCGGACGCCCAGGGCCGGGGGGACCAGCGCGAGACCCGGGGGGCGGCGACGACCGGCGGGACGGAGACCGAGGGGACCCGGCAGGAGGACGCCCGCAGCGCCGAGGAGATGGCGGAGGACGCCAAGGACCCCGGGAAGGGCCGGGCCCCCGACCTCGACCAGGAGCTGGCCAGGGCGCGGGAGTCGGTGGCCGAGCTGCGCGACGCCCGGCGCAAGAACCAGCGCGCCTACCAGCACGGCGCCACGATCGCCCGGGCCGAGGACCAGCTGCGCACCTGGGAGTTCGCCGCGGCGGCGATGGGGATGGTCGCCGCCGGCAGCGACCTGAGGGGGCCGGCCATGCGGGAGCCGGTGGCCGAGGTCACCTGCGAGGCGCTGCGCGCGCTGCAGGAACTGCTCGACGGCTGGCGCCTGCCCATGGACACCCTGGACCTGCGACGCATGCGGAGGGCCACCGAGGCCCTGGACGAGGTCGTCAACGACCCCTCCACCCCGGCCTCCCCCACCGCCACCGCCGTCCTCATCACGATGTCGCGCACCCTGGAGATGCTGGCGTCCCGGGAGAAGTCCTACGAGGACGAGGAGCAGCGGCGCGAGGAGGAGAAGGCTCGGAAGGAGCAGGAGAAGGAGCACAGGAAGCAGGAGAAGGAGGAGCGGAAGAACAAGAAGGAGACGTCGGGGGGCGGGGAGGACGACGGGGTGCCCGCGACGACCGATCGGAAGGACAGCAGCGGGGGGACGTAGCATCGGCAGATGGATGGGGACCGCACGCAGGACGCCGGACGTTCGCGCGTGCTCGTCGTGGCCCCGGACAAGTTCCGGGGGTCGCTGACCGCCCCCGAGGTGGTCGCCGCGGTCACCCCCGCCGCCGAGGAGCTGGGCTGGCAGGTCCGGGGCATGCCGTTCTGCGACGGGGGGGAGGGCATGCTCGACGCCTTCGGCGGGGCGACCCGCACGAGCACGGTCACCGGGCCGCACGGCCGTCCGGTGCAGGCCGCCTGGCGGCTCGGCGACGACGGCACGGCCGTCATCGAGAGCGCCCAGGCCTCCGGCCTGGCGCTGGCCGGCGGCGCCGCAGCCAACGACCCGGTGCGGGCCACGAGCCGCGGCACCGGTGAGCTGGTCGCCGAGGCGGTGCGCGCCGGGGCCCGGACCGTCATCGTCGGGCTGGGCGGGTCGGCCACGACCGACGGGGGTCGCGACGCGGTCGCCGCGGTGCTCGAGCGGCTGGACGGCCGGACCCCCCTGGGGCTGGGTGTCGACGTCGTCGCCGCCTGCGACGTGACGACCGTGCTCACCGACGCCGCTCGGGTCTTCGGCCCGCAAAAGGGCGCCGACCCCGAGCAGGTCGAGGAGCTGACCGCGCGGCTGGAACGGGTGCAGGCGGAGTACCTCGACGTCTTCGGCGAGCGTCTCGCCGCCGCCGGGGTGGACCTGCCCACGATGCCCGGCGGAGGTGCCGCCGGCGGCCTCGGCGCCGGGCTCGTGGCGCTCGGGGGTCGGCTGGCCCCCGGCTTCGACGTCGTCGCCCAGCACGTGGGGCTCGAGGCCGCGCTGGAGGGGGCCGACGCGGTCCTGACCGGCGAGGGGGCCCTGGACGAGCAGTCCTTCCGCGGCAAGGTCGTCGGCGGCGTGGCCTCGGCCGCGGCGCGGCACGGCATCCCGGTCGTGGTCCTCGTCGGCACCGTGCGGCCGGGCACCCCCGTGGGCCAGGTGGGCCGGGTCAGCGCCGTCGACCTGTCCGCCCGGTTCGGCGCGCACGCCTCCTGGCACCGCACCGCCGAGTGCCTGGCGCGGGCGACCCGCGAGCAGCTGCTCCGGCTCTGACCCGGCAGCACCGTCGACGGTCCGCACGCACGTCCGCAGGTACGGGTCCGGCGCGTGCCCCGCACCCCGGCGCGACGGCATACCCCCGATGTTGCTTTCCCCGGACCCGTGGTCCACACTTGTTACCAAGAAGTAGGTACTCCCGGTACCGGGTACCGGGACTCAACGTGGAGGCGACCGTGGGTCACTACCGGAGCAACGTCCGTGACATCGAGTTCATGCTGTTCGACGTGCTGGAGCGGGGGGACGTGCTGGGCACCGCGCCGTTCGAGGACATCGACGTCGAGACGGCACGCGACGTGCTGCACCAGGTCGCCGAGCTGGCCGAGGGGCCCATCGGGGACTCGCTGCTGGAGTCCGACCGCACGCCCCCGGTGCTCGACCCCGCCGACGGCTCGGTGACCATGCCCGAGTCGTTCGTGAAGTCCTACCAGACCTGGGTGGACAACGAGTGGTGGCGCCTGGAGGTCCCCACCGAGCTGGGCGGCACGGCGTCCCCGCCGAGCCTGGCCTGGGCCGTCGCCGAGATGGTCCTGGGCGCCAACCCCGCGGTGAAGATGTACTCCGCCGGCTTCTCCTTCGCGACGGTCCTCTACCGCCTGGGCACGCCGGAGCAGCAGAAGCTGGCCCAGCTCATGGTGGACCGGAAGTGGGGCGCGACCATGGTGCTCACCGAGCCGGACGCCGGCTCGGACGTCGGGGCCGGCCGCGCCAAGGCCGTGCAGGCCGAGGACGGCTCCTGGCACATCAGCGGCGTGAAGCGGTTCATCACCAGCGGCACGGCCCCGTTCTACGACAACGTCATCCACTTCGTCCTGGCCCGTCCCGAGGGTGCCGGCCCGGGCACCAAGGGGCTGTCGCTGTTCGTCGTGCCCGGCAAGCACGTCGACCTGGAGACCGGTGAGATCGGCGAGGTCAACGGCGTGCAGGTGGCCAACATCGAGCACAAGATGGGCCTGAAGGTCTCCACCACCTGCGAGCTGCGCTTCGGCGAGGACGAGTCGCGGCCCGCCGTCGGCTGGCTGCTCGGCGAGGTCCACGACGGGATCGCCCAGATGTTCCGCGTCATCGAGTACGCCCGGATGCTCGTGGGCACCAAGGCCATCGCGACCCTGTCGACCGGTTACCTCAACGCGCTGGACTACGCCAAGGAGCGGGTCCAGGGCGCCGACCTGACGCAGATGACGGACAAGACCGCCCCGCGGGTGACGATCACCTCCCACCCCGACGTGCGGCGCTCGCTCATGCTGCAGAAGTCGTATGCCGAGGGGCTGCGGGCGCTGATGCTTTACACCGCCTCCTTCCAGGACACGGTGCAGGCCGCCCAGCTGGCGTCCGGGCACGAGCAGGTCGAGCCGGACTCCGAGGCCGCGATGGCGGTCAAGGTCAACGACCTGCTCCTGCCGCTGGTCAAGGGTTGCGGCTCCGAGCGGGCCTGGGTGCTGCTGGGCACCGAGTCCCTGCAGACCTTCGGCGGCTCGGGCTTCCTGCAGGACTACCCCGTCGAGCAGTACGTCCGCGACGCCAAGATCGACTCCCTCTACGAGGGCACGACCGCGATCCAGGGCCTGGACTTCTTCTTCCGCAAGATCGTCCGCGACAAGGGCGCGGCCCTGGGCTACGTCGCGCAGCAGATCATGGCCACCGCGACCGCGCAGACCGACGACGGGCTGGGCGAGGTGCGCCAGGCCGTGATGCGGGCGCTGGGCGAGCTGCAGGCGATGGTCGAGCACCTCGTCGGCAAGGCGATGGCCTCCCAGCAGGAGGCCGAGCAGATCTACGCGGTCGGCCTGCACACCACCCGGCTACTCATGGCCGCCGGCGACCTCGTCATCGCCTGGCTGCTGCTGCGCCAGGCCGAGGTGGCCCAGCGGCTGCTGACCGCCGGCGAGCGGCCGGCCGACGAGGCCTTCCTCAAGGGCAAGGTGGCCGCCGCCCGGTTCTTCGCCGCCGAGGTGCTGCCCCGGCTGGGCGCGGACCGTCGGGTCGTCACCGCCGGCGACGCCTCGGAGCTGATGGACCTGCCGGAGGAGTCTTTCTGAGGACGTCGCCGGCACCTCAGGCGTAGCGCTTCTGCCGGAAGACGACGATCCGCATCATGAGGTACATGAACACCGCCTCGCACGCCCCGGCGGCGAGCCGGGCGGCGAGGAAGTGCACGCCGGTGGCCTCGAGCGTGCTGGACAGCAGCAGGATGAACAGCACGTAGTTGGCCGCGACGGTCAGCACGTAGCGGCCGGTCTGCCCGGCGACGGGCCCGTGCGACTGGAAGTTCAGCCACCGGTTGAGCACGAACGCCAGGGTGAACGCGACGAGGTAGCCGACGGTGACGGCGACCGGGTAGGGCAGCTCCAGGACGTCGAAGCCGACGGCCAGGACGGTCAGGTCGACGGCGTAGGTGAAGGAGCTGATCGCCGCGAAGCCGATCGCGGTGGCGGGCAGGATCTGCGCCAGCCCGCGTGGGAGCCAGGCGTGCACCCGGTCCCGGGCGGCGGCGAACCGGTCCGCCGCGGTGCCGGGCGCGGGGGCCGACGGCTCAGACGTCGCGGTGACGGACGTCGGTGTCGTCGCGCCGGTCGACGACCTCACGGTGGGTGGTGTTGGCGCGCTGGGTGTTCATCACCAGGCCCAGGAGGAGGGCCAGGACGCCCGCCGCCATGAGGATGTAGCCGACCGTCTGCAGCTCGATGCCGTAGACCGCGTAGTTGACCGCGAACGCGAGGATCGCGCCGACGGCGAGGAGGAAGATGCCGAGGCCGAGGCCCATGGTGGTTCCTTTCCGTGAAGACCGTCCACCACGGTAGCCCGTCCGACGCCGACCGGCCTGCCGACGCGCTGCGGCGGCCCTGGCCAGGCCCGGTGCCGCCCGGGCATGGGGCGGCGACCGTCGGGGCAGGGCGCGGCGGCCGGCGGGGTGGCCTCAGAGCCGGCGGTCCCCCAGCACCGGGAAGTCGGTCCGCGCCCGGTCCACCTGGCCGGGGTCGATCTCCACCGAGAGGACCTCCTGCCCGGTGCCCGCCTCGGCCAGCACCGTGCCCCACGGGTCGATAACGGCGCTGAAGCCGCCCATCCGGATCCCGGCGTGCTCGCCCGCGGTGTTGCAGGCGACCACGAAGCACTGGTCCTCGATCGCCCGGGCGCGCAGCAGGAGACGCCAGGCCTCCACCCGGGGCGCCGGCCAGGCCGCCGGCACGACGAACATCTGGGCGCCCAGGTCCACCTGCGCCCGGTAGAGCTCGGGGAAGCGCAGGTCGTAGCAGGTCGACAGGCCCACCGTCAGCGCGTCGGCCGGTGCGGGCAGGTCGGTGACGACGAGGTCGCCCCCGGCCTCCATGAGCCGAGGCTCCCCGCCGCCGAAGCCGAACCGGTGGATCTTCGGGTAGGTCGCCACCACCTCGCCCTCGGGGTCGAGCACCACCGAGGTGTTCCGCAGGTGGCGACCCTCGGGGCCCGGTGCGGCGGTGCGTTCCACGACCGACCCGGTATGCAGTACCGCGCCGGTGCCGCGGACCGCCTCCCGCAGCGGGGCGAGGGCCTCCGGCAGGTCTGGCCCCTCCAGCGACTGGGAGCGTTCCTCCCACTCGGACACGGCGAAGCCGCCGGCGCTCCACAGCTCCGGCAGGACGACGAGGTCGTGCCCCGGCGCGTGCTCGCGGACCAGGTCGGCGACGCGGGCGGCCCGCTCGGCGACGCTCTCGTCGGCCCCCTCGCCGTAGGACAGCTGGACGACGGCGATCCTCATGGTGTGCTCCTCCGGTCGGTGCGGGCGGACATGGCCGCCAGGCGTTCGTTGTAGGCGCGCAGCTCGGCGTCGTCGTCCCGGTCGGCCTGCCGGTCGGACCGGACCGCCTCGCGGGTGTCCCGGCGCAGCCAGTCGAGGCCGACCATGAGCATGAGCACGACGGTCGGCAGCTCGCCGATGCCCCAGGCGATGGTGCCGCCGAGCTGCTGGTCGGCGAGCAGGTCGGGCACCCAGGGCACCTCGATGGCCTTGAAGAACTCTGGGGCCAGCAGCCAGGCGCCCTGCATCAGGGCCAGCCCGAAGAAGGCGTGGCCGGCGAGCGTGGCCAGCAGCACCATCATCCGGAACGGCGCGGGCCACTTGGGCGGCCCGGGGTCGGTGCCCGCGAGCGACCAGACGAAGGCGTAGCCGGTCAGGGTGAAGTGGATGACCATGAACAGGTGGCCGGTGTGGGTGGTCAGCGCCCACTCCAGCATGCCGCTCCAGTAGAAGACGACGAGGCTGCCGAAGAACAGGGCGCCGGCGACGGCCGGGTTGACGACGAACGCGGCCCACCGGGAGTGCACGACCGCCAGCAGCACCTCCCGTGGACCCAGCGTTCGGTCGCGGCGGGCCGGCAGGGCCCGCATGGCCAGGGTGACGGCGTTGGCCGGGACCAGCAGGATCGGCACCGCCATCATCAGGGCCATGTGCTCGACCATGTGGACCGAGAACATCACCCGTCCGTAGACCCCGGGGGCACCGTTGGTGACGTAGACGAACACGCCCCAGCCGAGCACCCACAGCAGCAGCTTCCAGGCCGGCCACCCGTCTCCCCGGCGCCGCAGCCGGACCATCCCCCACACGTAGAGACCGACGGCGGTCAGGGCCATGAGGAGGAAGAGCCAGTCCACCCGCCACGTGGTCAGCAGCCGTCCGGCCGCCCACGGCTCGGGCATCGGGTAGCCGGTCAGGTCGATGACCGAGTTGATGTCGATCTGCTCCGGCACCGCCGGCTCGGTCCGGGAGAGCACGACGCCGAGGGCGACGGCCGCTCCCATGAGGGCCAGCTCGACGGAGGCCAGCCGGGCGAACCGGCCCGGGGAGTCCACGCCCCGGTCGACGACGGTGCGCCGCTGCCGCCACCCGAACACCCCGAGCACCACGAGCAGGACGACCTTGGCCACGATGACCAGGCCGTAGGGCGTGGCGAGGTTGCCCACCCCGCCCAGCGTCACGGTGGCGAAGATGACCCCCGACAGGCCCACGGCCACGTAGCTCCACAGCGCCAGCACCGAGTAGCGGCGCACCGTGTCCGGCAGCGCCCGGCCCAGCACCGGCAGCAGCATGGCGATGGCCATCAGCCCGCCCACCCAGACGGACAGGCCCACCAGGTGCAGGCCCAGGCCGGTCACCGTCGTCTCGTGCCCCAGGGCCGAGGCGGAGTGCCCGGTGAAGGCCAGCGGCGTCAGGGCCAGCAGGGCCAGCGCCGCCGACCAGGCCAGGGCACCCCGGGTGCGTGCCCAGGACACGAGGAGCAGGAGCAGGGTGACGAGGAGGATCTCGGTGACGAGCAGCCGGGTCAGCTCCAGGCGCCAGACGTTGTCCACCAGGTCGGTCAGGAAGCCGGGGGTCCCCACCGGTATCCCGGCCAGCTCGGCGAAGGTCAGCACCAGCCCGACCGCGGCCGTGGCCAGCCAGACCGCGGTGGAGCGCACCGCGAGCCGGGCGGCGGTGCCGCGCCGGTCGGTGGTCCGTCCTTCCCGGACGAGGAAGGCGGCGACCACGAGCAGCCCCACCGTGAGCGCGGCGGCGAGGTCGTGCACGACCCCGAGCAGCGGCATACCCCAGCGCACGAGCGGGCCCGCGTCCCCCAGCACCAGCGGGGCCGCGGCCCCGGAGAGCGCGGCCGCCGGGACCGCCGTCACCAGGGCGACCAGCAGGACGGTGACGGGGGTGGCCCACCGCGGCGACCGGGTCGCGGGGGCGCTGGTGAGGGACATGGACCCATGCTAGGTCGGCCTCCTGACGACCCGGGTTCGCGGCCGGCTACCGAGCGGTCATAATGGGAGGTCGCAGACGACGAGGGTGCCGGTCCGCGGTGGGCACCCTGTATCTCCTTCCCTCCGTGGGCTCCCCCCGCTGCGACGAGGAACCGACGAGAAGAACGGATGAGATGACGATGCGAGGCATCACCCTGACCGCCGCCCTGGGCCTGTCCCTGGTGCTGGCGGGCTGCTCCGACGACGGTGCGGACGAGGCCGTGACCCCGGCCGCCACCGAGGAGGGCACCACCGAGAGCACCGAGGGGACCGGCGACGCCGGGGCCGAGGAGACCGACACGACCGGCGGCACCGCGGACGCGGCGGCCGCCCCGATGGACGACGAGGTCTGCGTCGACTTCTTCCAGAGCGGTGCGGTCCAGCTGGCCGACCGTGCGGAGACCGACCGGCAGATGCTCGACGACGCGCAGGTCGGCGACCCCGCCTCCTACGGCGAGATCAGCCTGCTCAGCCAGCGCATCGAGGACCTGGTCGAGGACGCCTCCGCCGACCAGGCCCAGCTGCTCGAGCGGATCAACGCCCCGTTCGTGGAGGTCCGCGACGCCGTCCTGGACGACCCGGACCAGACGGTCTCCGACGCGGAGATCACCGTCCCCGAGGTCGACACCACCGACTCGGCCGCGGCGCAGGAGGAGTTCCTCAGCTCCTGCACCTCCTGAGCCCACCACCGACGGGTATGCCGTCACGCTCCGGCCCCGGGTCCCCGCGACCCGGGGCCGTCGGCGTCTCCGGACCCTCCCACCTGCAGAAGTGGGGCGGTGCCGGGCGCGACGCGTAGCCTGAGGTCATGCCCGTCCACCCCGCCCCGCCCGCCGACGTCACCGAGCTGGTCGACGCCTACCGGCAGACGCTCAGCTCGTTCTGCGACGTCGCCGACTCCCTCCGGGAGCAGGAGTGGGACCTGCCCACCGCCTGCCCGGGATGGACCGCCCGCGACCACCTCGCCCACGTCGTGCACGTGGAGGACTACCTGTCCGGCTCCGAGCACCCCGGGGCCGGCTGGAGCGGCGCCGACGACGAGCCGGTGCGGGTCGGCGAGCCCGAGCACGTGCGTCACTCGCTCGGCGTCTGGATCGAGGAGGGGGTCCGGGCCCGCCGCGGCCAGGACCCGCGGGCTATGGTCGCCGAGCTGCGCGGCCTCGTGGAGGTGCGGGCGGCCGGGATGTACGACCCCGACCTCGAGCTCGACACCCCCGTCCGGTCGCTGCGGGGCCGGCAGGCGACCTTCGAGGAGCTGACTCGTCGCCGGATCTTCGACGTGTGGGTGCACGAGCAGGACCTGCGCGACGCCCTCGACCGGCCCGGCTCGCTGGACTCCCCCGGTGCGAGCGAGGTCGTCTCCCAGGTGCTGGACGCCCTGCCGCGGATCGTGCTGGAGAAGGTCCGCCCGGAGCCCGGCACCGTCGTGATCCTCGAGTGCACCGGCCCGGTCACCGCCCGGGGCGGGGTGCGCATCGGCACCGACGCCGACGGCGACCCGGTGGCGCACGAGCTGTTCACCGGTCAGACCAGCGACGAGGACGACGTGCCCAGCGTCGACGACGAGTCGGCCGACCGCACCACCTCCATCGCGCTGTCCACCCACGCCCTCGGACGTCGGGCCGCGGGTCGCTGCCCGACGGACGGCACGGCATACCACGTCACCGGCGACGAGGAGCTCGCCCGGACCGTCCTCGACGCCCTCTCGCTCACTCCCTGACCGTGCCCCTGCCGTCAGCCCGCCGCGACCGGGGCCGCCCGGACGGGCCCGAGGCCCACGACCACCAGGCCGAGCTGCGCCGGCTGGAGTCTCCGCTGGGCCTGGCGCTGGGGGGCGGCGGCGCGCGGGGGCTGTGCCACGTCGGCGTCATGCGCGTGCTGGAGGAGCTGGACATCCGCCCCGACCTCGTCGCCGGGACGAGCATGGGCGGGCTGGTCGGGGCGTTCATCGCGGCCGGCTACACCGCCGAGGAGATGACCAAGGTCGCCCTCGAGGTGCGCTGGGCCTCGATGATCGACTGGCGGATCAGCGGCCGGCTGCTGAGCGGCAAGCGGATCGCCGCCTGGCTGGCCGAGCACCTGCCGGCCACCTTCGAGGAGCTCGACCTGCCGCTGGTGCTGGCCACCACCGACATCGTCGAGGGGCGGCTGCACTACCTGTCCCAGGGCGACCTCATCACGGCGCTGCGGGCGACCACCGCCTACCCCGGCGTCATCCCGCCGGTGCCGGCCGGCGACGCGCTCCTCGTGGACGGCGGCATCCTCAACCAGATCCCGGTCGACGGGGCGCTGGCCCACGGCGCCCGACGGGTGATCGCCGTGGACGCCACCGCCCTGACCCCGATGTCGGCCCCGGACATCGAGGCCGACCGCTACCAGCGACGGCACGCGCTGGGGACGCTGCGCGAGGCGTTCCGGGCGATCGACGTCATGCAGGCCCAGCTGACGGCCGCCCGGCTCGGGTTCTACCGGCCGGACGTGCTCATCGACCCGCACATCGAGGGGGTGGACATCGGCGACTTCCACCGCAGCGCCGTGGCCATCGACGCCGGCGAGGAGGCCGCCCGCGGCCGCGTCGACCAGCTCCGCTCGCTGGCCGCCCGCCGCCACAACCGCGTCGGCCCGGGCGTCCGCGCCGACAGCGCCGACGACCGGGCCCCCGGCACCGAGGCCGACTGACCGGTTGTCGGCCGCTTGGCCCGGCGTGTCGCGCACAGGCCGGCCGATCGGCCCGGCGTGTCGTGCACTGTGCCGTCAGCGCTGCGGCGTGTCCCGCGTCAGGACACGGTTGCTGCACAGGCCGACCGGCTCCGGGGCCGGCGACCGACCGTCAGCCTCAGCGCCGGGCACCCCGGCCGTAGAACCACAGCGCCCCGACGAAGACCGCCACGACCAGCATCGCCGTCCCGGCCACCCACAGGGCCGGCGGCCACTGCACCGACAGCTCGGCCACCAACGCCACGGCGGCCACGCCGAGGGCCACCTGGCCGGTCAGCCGGGTCGCCCGAAACTGCGCCATCCGCTCGGCCTGGTCGGCCTCCGAGCCGTCGAGCAGCCGGGCCGCGGGCATCAGCCGCCGGCTGACCGAGTGCAGCACCCCGTAGCCGAGGAAGAACAGCATCCCCAGCACGGCGAAGCGCACGTTGCCGCGCGACAGGCCCACGACCAGCACGACCAGCGCCGCGACCGTGGTCAGCAGCGAGAACAGCCGGTCCTGGAGCCGGGCGCGGGAAGCCATGTGCGCGATCGTATGCGGACCCGGCGCCGCGGGCCGCGACGCCCCGCGGCCCAGCCCTTGGTCGAGCCCTCAGCCCTGGGCCCTCAGCCCTCAGCCCCAGACCATCGCCCGGGCGGGGTCCTCCATGATCGCGGCCAGGTCGGCCAGGAACTTCGACCCGAGCTCCCCGTCGATGAGCCGGTGGTCGAACGACACGGCCAGCTGGGACACCCAGCGCGGCTCGATCCGCTCGTCCGCGCCCTCGCCGACGACCCACGGCATCCGCCGGACCGCGCCGAAGGCCACGATCGCCGACTCGCCGGGGTTGATGATCGGCGTGCCGGTGTCGACCCCGAAGACGCCCACGTTGGTGATCGTGATCGTCCCGCCCGCCATGTCGGCCGGCTGCGTGCGCCCGGCCTTGGCGGTCGTCACCAGGTCGCCCAGCGCCTCCGCCAGCTGACGCAGGTCCATGAGGTCGGCGTCCTTGATGTTCGGCACGACCAGCCCGCGCGGGGTCGCGGCCGCGATCCCGAGGTTGACGTAGTTGCGCTGCACGACCTGCTGCGCCTCGTCGTCCCACACGGCGTTCATGCCCGGGTTGCGCCGCACCGCCAGGCACATGGCCTTCGCCAGCAACAGCAGCGGGCTGACCTTGAGGTCGCTCATGCCGTAGGAGCGGTCCGACTTGAGCCGCTCGACCAGCTCCATCGAGCGCGTCACGTCCACGGTGATGAACTCGGTGACGTGCGGCGCCGTGAAGGCCGAGCTGACCATGGCCTGCGCCATCATCTTGCGCACGCCCTTGACGTCGGTGCGCTCCTCACGCTCGCCCGAGTGGGACAGGGTCGGACGCTGGTATGCCGACTCGCGGCCGCCTGCGCCGGTGTCACCGCCCGCGGTGTCGGGTCCGACGCCCGGGGCCGCGTCGCCGGTGGCGGCGCCCTGGGCCGGCGGGACGGCGTGCTCGGCGGCGGCGTGCTGGGCCGACCCGCTCGCGGCACCCCCGGCGAGGTAGCGGTCGACGTCGGCGCGGGTGACCACGCCGTCCTCACCGCTCGGGGTCACCTGCGTCAGGTCGACGCCCTTGTCCTTGGCGTACTTGCGCACGGGCGGCTTGGCCTTGGCCCGGCGCGGCGCGCCCGCCTGCTCGGCGGCCTCCTCGGCCGCGGCCGCGCCGCGGCGACGCCGCCGGGTCGTGGAGGTCTCGATGGCGCCGTAGCCCACGAGCACGGCCTCCCGGCCGCCCGGCCCGGGCCCGCCCTCGTCGCCACCACCGTCCGGCGGCGTGGGCACCATGTCGTCGGAGGCGGCCGTCGCGGCGTCGGTGACGTCCTCGGCCGTCGTGCCGTCCGTCCCGGCGCCATCAGCCGTGCCCTCGTCCCCGGCGGTCTCACCCGCGGACCCGCCGTCGGCCCCCGCCCCGTCACCGGTGTCGATGGTGATGATCGGGGTGCCGACCTCGACCTCGTCGCCCTCCTGGGCGAGGATCGCGGTCACGGTGCCGTCCCAGGGGACGGGCAGCTCGACGAGCGACTTGGCGGTCTCGACCTCCACGACGATGTCGTTCGTCTTCACCGTGTCGCCGACGGCGACCTTCCACTGGACGATCGTGGCCTCGACCAGCCCCTCACCGGGGTCCGGCAGCTTGAACTCGGGCATGCGTGGCTCCTCAGTAGGACAGCACGGTCTCGACGGCGTTGAGCACGCGGTCGAGGTCGGGGAGGAAGACCTCCTCGTGCCGGCTGGGCGGGTAGGGGATGTTGTAGCCGCCGACCCGCAGGACCGGCGCCTCGAGGTGGTAGAAGCAGTGCTCCTGGACCCACGCGGCCATCTCGGCGTGCACGCTGGTGAACGTCTGCGCCTCAGACAGGGTGATCACCCGCCCGGTCCTGGTCACCGACGCCTCGATCGCGTCGGTGTCCATCGGCGAGAGCGAGCGCAGGTCGAGCACCTCGATCGAGGGGCCGTCCTCCAGCTCGGCGGCCTGCGCGGCGGCCATGGCGACCTTGACCATCGGCCCGTAGGTCAGCACGGTGACGTCGCTGCCCTCCTGCCGCACGACGGCCTGGTCCAGGGAGTATGGCGCGTCCGCCAGGTCGGGCGCGCTCCCGTCGCCGAGGTCGAGCATGCCGCGCTCGTGGTAGCGCCGCTTGGGCTCGTAGAAGACGACCGGGTCGTCGCTGGCGATGGCCTGCTGGATCATCCAGTAGGCGTCCTCGGTCGTGGAGGCGGTGACCACGCGCAGCCCGGCGGTGTGCGCGAAGTAGGACTCGTTGGACTCGCTGTGGTGCTCGACCGCCCCGATGCCGCCGCCGTAGGGGATGCGGATGACCATCGGCAGCTTGAGCGTGCCCTGGGAGCGGTAGTGCATCTTGGCGACCTGGGAGACGATCTGGTCGAAGGCCGGGTAGACGAACCCGTCGAACTGGATCTCCACGACCGGGCGGTAGCCGCGCAGGGCCAGGCCGACGGCGGTGCCCATGATCCCGGCCTCGGCCAGCGGCGTGTCCAGGACCCGGTGCTCGCCGAAGTCCTTCTGCAGGCCCTCGGTGATCCGGAAGACCCCGCCGAGCTTGCCGATGTCCTCGCCCATGAGCAGGACCTTGTCGTCGCGCTCCATCGCCGCCCGCATCCCGGCGTTGAGCGCCTTGGCGATCGTGGTCCGCCTCGCGGTGCTGGCCGGGGCGCCGCCCGAGGAGGTGCTGGTCGTCGTCGTCATCGTTCTCCTCCTCAGTCCTCGAAGCCGGCCTGGTAGGCCGCGAACTCGGCGGCCTCGCGCTCGACCAGCGGGTGCGCGTCGGCATACACGTGCTGGAACATCTCCTCGTGCCCGGGGTCGGGCATCGTCTGGCAGGCGTGCCGGATGCGCCGGGCCAGCTCGTCGGCCTCCTCGTGGACGGCGGTGAGCCAGTCCTCGTCGACGATCCCCTCGGTCAGGAGGTACTTCTTCATCCGGTCGACCGGGTCCTTGGCCTTCCAGACGTCGACCTCGGCGGAGATGCGGTACTTCGTCGGGTCGTCCGAGGTGGTGTGCGCGCCCATCCGGTAGGTGAACGCCTCGATCAGCGTGGGCCCCTCCCCCGCCCGGGCGCGGTCGAGCGCGGCGCGGGTGACGGCGTACGAGGCCAGCACGTCGTTGCCGTCGACCCGCACGCCGGGGAAGCCGAACCCGTCGGCGCGGCGGTACGGCGGGACGCGGAACTGGCGTTCGTTGGGCTCGGAGATCGCCCAGTGGTTGTTCTGCACGTAGAAGACGACCGGCGCGTTGGACACCGAGGCGAAGACGAGGGCCTCGTTGAAGTCGCCCTGGGCGGTGCCGCCGTCGCCGGTGAAGGCCATCACGGCCGTGTCCCGCTCCGGGTCGCCGGTGGCGACGTCGCCGTCGAGCTGGACGCCCATCGCGTAGCCGACGCCGTGCAGCATCTGGTTGCCGATGACGATCGTGTAGAGGTGGAAGTTGTTCTCGTTGCTGTCCCAGCCGCCGTGGTTGACCCCGCGGAACATGCCGAGCAGGTTCTCCGGCGGGACGCCCTTGCACCAGGCCACCCCGTGCTCGCGGTAGCCGGGGAAGGCGTAGTCCTGCGGCCGCATCGCCCGGCCGGCGCCGACCTGGGCGGCCTCCTGCCCGAGCAGGCTGGGCCACAGCCCCAGTTCACCCTGGCGCTGCAGCGCGAAGCCCTCGGCGTCGACGCGGCGCACGAGGATGAGGTCGCGCAGCATCCCCCGCATCGCCTCGTCGTCGACGTCGTCGAGGAAGGACAGGTAGGGCGCGCTCACCTCGGTCGGCTCGACCCGGGTGCCGTCGGCGGCGAGGAACTGGACCATGTCCGGGCCACCGTCGGTGATGTCCCGCTCAGGCGGCTCGTGCGTGCTGGGCGCGGTGGACCGCGCGACTTCCTCGTCGCTCAACGCTGACTCCTTCATCGGTGCGGCGGCGTGCCGCGGCGTGACGGTGACGGCTTCGTTCGGTGGCAGGCTACCTCACCGCCCAGGGCCTGCCGGACGTGCACGTCAACCACCCACGAGGGGGTATGCGGAGGCGCCCCGCGGGTGCGCTACCGCCCCGTCGGGAGGTGCTCGGCGAGGAACTCCTCGGCCTGCGCCCACGCCTCCCGGCTGGCCCGCTCGTGGTGGAACATCGGGTTGGGGTTGTCGAAGGCGTGGCCCGCGCCCTCGTGCAGCTCGAAGCGCACCTGCTCCCGGGTGCCGCCGGCGGTGACGGCCTCGCGGATCTGCTCGACCTGCTCCATGGGGATGTAGCTGTCGGCCGTGCCGAAGACGTGCAGGCTGGGGCAGGTGACGTGCCCGGCCCGGTCCAGCAGCCCGGGCAGCGCCGAGCCGTAGAAGCTGACCAGCGCAGCGACCGGCGTCTGCGCCTGGGCCGCGCGGGCGGCCACGTCGAAGGCGAGCCCGCCGCCGAAGCAGAAGCCGACCAGCCCGACCGCGAGGTCGTCGACCTCGGGCATCGCCACGAGCGCGTCCCGGGCGCCCAGGACGTCGCGGGCGGCCAGCTCCCAGTCGACCTGGCCGACGAGGCCCATGGCGGTGCCGAGCACGTCGGGGTCGTCGTCCTCGACCGCGACGACCGGCGGGTCGAGGCGACCGAAGATCTGGGGGGCGAGCACGGCATACCCCAGCGCGGCGAGGTCGGCGCCGCGGGAGCGGACGTAGTCGCTGAGCCCGAAGATCTCCTGCACCAGGACCAGCCCGGGCACGGGGGCGTCGGCCGAGGCCCCCTCGGGCAGCCAGAGCAGGCCGGGCAGCGCCCCGTCGGCGGTGGGGATCTCGTGCGGGACCGGCTCGATCATCGGCTCACTCCCGACCGTCGGGCAGCAGCATGTCGACCACCGTGGCGACGGCGCCGACGATGATGCCGCCGAGGACGGCGTCCCAGAAGAAGGACTGCACGGTGAAGTCGAGGCCGACCACCCCGGAGAGCCAGGAGGTCAGCAGCAGCATCAGCGCGTTGATGACGATGAGGAACAGCCCCAGGGTCAGCACGACCAGGGGCAGGGAGACCAGCTTTAGCAGCGGCTTGACCAGGGCGTTGACCAGCCCGAAGATGACGGCCACCCCGACGATGGTCAGCACCTTGTTGGTGCCGGACCCGCCGAACTCGATGCCGTCGAGCAGCAGGGAGGCCACCCAGAGGGCCACGCCGTTGGCGATGATCTGCATGAGGATGCTCATGGGACCATCGTGGCACGCGGCACCGACAGCCGCCTCGCCCTGACCCGGCTGCCGCCACGTGTGTCGCCCCGCCTCACTAGGCTTCGCCCCATGACGTCCGAGCAGCCCGCCGACCGGCCCGTCCCCGTCCGCCTGCGCGAGGCGCTGGCGAAGGTGCCCGCCTACTCCCCCGGGAGGCCGCCGGCACCGGTGGAGGGGATGACCGCCTACAAGATCTCCTCCAACGAGAACCCGTTCCCGCCGCTGCCCTCGGTGGTGCGGGCCGTGGCGGACGCGGCGGCGACGATGAACCGCTACCCCGACATGGGCGTGGTCGCGCTGACCCAGGCGCTCGCGGAGCACCTCGGCGTGCCGGCCGGGCACCTGGCCACCGGCACCGGCAGCGTGGCCGTGCTGGCCCAGCTCGTGCAGATCACCTGCGAGCCCGGCGACGAGGTCGTCTACGCGTGGCGCAGCTTCGAGGCCTACCCGATCGTCGTGGCGCTCTCCGGCGCGACCTCGGTGCAGGTGCCGCTGACGGCCGACGCGCGGCACGACCTCGACGCGATGGCCGAGGCGGTCACCGACCGGACCCGGCTGGTGCTGGTCTGCACGCCCAACAACCCGACCGGGCCGGCCGTCACGGGCGACGAGCTGCGGGCGTTCGTGGCCAAGGTCCCGCGCGACGTGGTGGTGGTCATCGACGAGGCCTACCTGGAGTTCACGACCGAGGAGTCGGTGCCGGACGCGCTGGCGTTCTACCGCGAGCACCCCAACGTGGTCGTGCTGCGCACCTTCTCCAAGGCCTACGGCCTGGCCGGGCTGCGGGTGGGGTATGCCGTGGCGCAGGAGGAGGTCGCGACGGCGCTGCGCAAGGCGGCCACGCCGTTCGGGGTCACCGACCTGGCGCAGCAGGCGGCGATCGCCTCGCTCGCGGCCCGGGACGAGCTCATGGTCCGGGTCGAGCAGCTGGTGGCCGAGCGGGAGCGGGTGCACGCCGCGCTGGTCGAGCAGGGCTGGGACGTGCCCGCCGCGCAGGGCAACTTCGTGTGGCTGCCGCTGGGCGAGGACGCGGTGCCGTTCGCGCAGGCCTGCCAGGCGCGGGCGCTGACCGTGCGGCCGTTCGCGGGCGAGGGCGTGCGCTGCTCGATCGGGGAGACCGAGGCCAACGACCGGCTCCTCGGGATCGCCGGGGAGTGGCTGCACAGCCGGGAGTGACCCGGCCGGTGGCCTGCCCGCCGGTGCCCTGCCGGTCGGCGGTCTACCAGTCCTCCAGGCGGTGCATCGCGATCCGGGTGAACGTGGCCACGCCGTAGGTCACGCCGAACCCGACGACCAGGACGAACAGGGTCGGCAGCCACACGCCGTCGCCCCCCAGCTCGATGGCCAGGTCGAAGAACCACGGCACCGTGATGCCGATGGCCCCGGCGACCGCCACCCAGACCGGCCGCGCCGCCCGGCCCGCCGTCATCTGGGCCGGGGCGGCGATGACCGCGAGCGTGCCGAAGGCCATGAAGAGGGAGAACGCCTCGCCGAACCCACGGTCGATGCTCCAGGACTGGCCGGAGATCCAGCCGAGGACCCCGCCGATCAGCATGATCGACCACGCGCGACCGGGGTGACCGGTCACGACGGCGTCGGAGCCGCTCGGCGAGAGGGTCACCTCAGGCGCCCTGCCAGACCACGTCGAAGGGTGCCGCGCTGGCCAGCCGTCCCTCGATCCCGCGGGTGACGAACTCCTTGGCGGCCTTGGCCGCGCCGAACGGGTCGTCGCCCAGCGCGAGGCGGGCGGCCACGGCGGCGGCCAGGGTGCAGCCGGCCCCGGCGACCTGCGCGCCGTCGCCCAGCTTGGGGGCGGCGAGGACCTCGGTGCGCTCGGCGTCGACGTAGACGTCCAGCGCCTCGTCGCCGGGCAGGTGCACCCCGCCCTTGGCCAGCACGATGGCTCCGGAACTCTCGTGGATCCGCCGGGCGGCCTCGGTGAGCTCCTCGACCGTCTCGATGGAGTCCATGCCGGACAAGGACATCGTCTCGAAGTGGTTGGGGGTGACGAAGGTGGCCAACGGCAGCACCTGGGCCTTGAGCGCCTCGTCGGTGTCGAGCGCGGCGCCGGGCTCCTGGCCCTTGCAGATGAGGACCGGGTCGAGGACGACGTGCTCGAACTGCCGCTGCTGCAGCGCCTCGGCGACCGTGCCGATGGTGGCGGGCGTGCCGAGCATGCCGATCTTGGCGACCCGCAGCTGCTCCGGCGGGTAGGTGGTGGTGATGACCTCGAGCTGGTCGGTGATGACCTGCGGGTCGACGGGGACGAACCGGTGGTTCCAGTCGTCCTTGGGGTCGAAGGAGACGATGCAGGTCAGGGCCATGCAGCCGAAGACGCCGTGCTGCTGGAAGGTCTTGAGGTCGACCTGGGCGCCGGCGCCGCCGGTGGCCTCGGAGCCGGCGATGGTGAGTGCGACAGGAGGGGTGTGCATCCCTCGATGATCGCAGGTGCCCCGGGCAGGGTGCGAACGACCGCCTCAGCGGCGGACGGGGCTGATCGCCTGGCCGGCGTACTCGACCACCTGGCCCGGACGGACCTGGGTGCCGCGTCGCACGACGATCTCGCCGTCGACGCTGACCTCGCCGTTCTCCACGACCATCCGGGCCATGGCGCCGTCCTGCACGAGGTTGCCCAGCTTGAGCAGCTGGCCGAGTCGGATCGACTCGTCCCGGATCGGCACCAGCTCGACCGGGATCCCCTCGGAGCCCGGGTCCTGCCCGCCCTGGCCGGGGGTCACGACGCGGGCTCGGCGGGACCGGACCCGTCCTGCCCCGCCTCGTCCTGGTCCTCGGGCAGCAGGCTGGGCTCGAGCAGGTCCTGGTGCTCGGGGTGCTGCTCCATCCAGGCGCGCACGTACGAGCAGGTGGGCCGCAGGTTCATCTTCTCGGCCCGGATCTCCCGCACGGCCTCCTCGACGAGCCTGTCGGCCACGCCCTTGTTGCGGTGGGCCGGCTCCACGAGGGTGTGGTGCAGGTCGACCGTGTTGCCGGTGGTGTCGTAGGACAGGTGCCCCACCACGTCCTCCCCGCTCATGGCCTCCCAGCGGGACTCGGCGGGACGGTGCACGACTGCGACGTTGGTCATGCGCCCCAGCCTAGCGGCGAGCCCCGTCACAGCCACCCGACGCGGTCGGCGAGCACCGCATACCCCACGAACGCCACGACGTCGAGGAGGGTATGGGCCACGACGAGCGGCATGACCCGGCGCGTGCGCGTGTAGACCCACCCGAGCAGCAGCCCCATCGCCACGTTGCCGACGAACCCGCCGAAGCCCTGATAGGCGTGGTAGGTGCCGCGGACCAGCGCCGACACCACGACGACCGTCACCGTCGACCAGCCCGCCTGGGACCACCGGCGGAAGAGGTAGCCGACCATGACGACCTCCTCGAGCAGCGCGTTCTGCACCGAGGCGAGGACGAGCACGGGCACCGCCCACCACACCTGCGGCAGGTTCGCCGGGGCGATGGTGGTGCTCAGGTCCAGGGCGCGGGCCCCGAGATACAGGCCCAGGCCGGGTATGCCGATCGCGGCGGCCAGGGCGGTCCCGTGCAGCAAGTCCCGGGTCGGCCGGGTCAGGTCCAGGCCCATGAGCCGGTGCGGCGGGCCGGCGGCGTGGGCAGCACCGGGCGTGACGAGGGTGCCCGGGGTGCCGAGGGCGCCGGGGACGGCGGGCCCCGGGTCGCGGGCCAGCAGGTGGAGGGCGAGCAGGACGGGGACGAGCGCGAGGGTGACGTCGGCCAGCTGGTAGGCCAGGTCGAGCCAGGGCCGGTCGGGCACCCGGCTGGTGTTCATGGCCGTGGTCTGGGCCGAGAGCGGGGCCTCGGCGGTGAGCTTGCGGACCAGCGACAGCAGGGACCAGACGGCGGAGGCGCCGAGGCTGAGCCCGAGCACGAGCACCGTCTCGGTGAGCAGCGTGCGGCGGTCGGTCGTGGTCACCGGGTCACGGTAGCCGGGGCGAGCCGTCAGTCAGTCAGTGGTCGTCCCAGTCGTCGTCATCGTCGTCGTCCCAGTCGTCATCGTCCCAGTCTTCATCGTCGTCCCAGTCGTCGTCGTGGACGACGACGGGCGGGGGCTGGACCGGCACGGGCTGGACGGTCGCCGGCCGGGGCGCAGGGGCCGGCTCCTCTGCCGCCTTCTCGGCGGCCTCCTTCTCGGCGGCCTCCCGCTCGGCCTCAGCCTGCTCGGCGGCCTCGGCAGCCTCCTCGGCGCGGATGGCCTCGATGGCCTCCCGCACGCGCAGGCGCAGGTCGGCAGAGGCCCCCAGGAGGACGTCGACGACCTGGCCGGCCCGCGCAGCCTCCTGGGCCTCGGCAGCCTCCTGGACTTCGGCCCCGTCCTGCTCGTCGAGGGACGGTTCGTCGGCCGCGCTGGCAGGCTCGGTGCTCCGCGGAGCAGTCTCCTCCTCCCCCGGGACCACCGGGGGCCCGTCCAGACCGGCAGCCTCGGCGAGCTCGCGCGTCGTGGCCAGGTCGGCCTCGCCGGTGATGACGACCCCGGCGCGGTCCTGCCCCGCCTCGGCGGTCGCGTCGAACCACAGCCACACCCCGGTGAGACCGACGAGCAGCAGCGCGATGGCTGACGCGAGGACCTTCATGAGACCCAGAATGCCCGGTCGGCAGGAGAGGGCCGTGAGACGTCGATGAGAGAACTCTCATCCGCCCGCTCCCACCGGTCCTCGGCCCACCGGGCGACCGTCTCCCGCCACTGCGGACGGAAGGCGTAGACGCAGACCAGCCGCACCACCGTCGCCAGCTCGGCGACCGCCCAGCGGTCGGCGTCGTCGACGACGGAGCGCGCCGCGGCCACCACCACCCCGGAGGCCGTGGCCGACCAGAGCCCCTGGGCCCGGCGCAGGTCGGCGTGGACGGCCAGGTTGACCGGGTCCAGCACCGGGTCGGCCAGGCAGGCGGTGTCCAGGTCGAGCACCCCGAGCCGTCGCCCGACCGGCGCGGCTCCGTCCCAGAGCAGCTGCTTGTCGTGCAGGTCGCGGTGCGTGGGGACCAGCCGGACGGGGTCGCCGGCCTCCCTCAGCCGGTCCGCGACCTCCCGGCCGCGCCGGGCCCAGAGGTCGTCGAGCAGCCCGGCCTCGACGGCCCGGCCCACCCAGGTCTCCACCACCCCGGCCTCGTCGTCCCCGGTGTGGGTCGGGAGCCCAGCCGCCGCGGCGTCCCCCGGCCCGAGCGCCTGCAGGCGGGTCCACGCCTGGGCCCAGGCACGCCATACCTCGGTCCAGCCCGGGTCCGCGGAGAGTTCGTGCACCGACCGCCCGGGCAGCACCGCGAAGGTGACGGTGTCCTCGTCGCTGCCCAGCACCTCCGGGGCCGCAAGACCGGCGGCCCGGGCCAGCGCCGCCCCGGCCGCCCCGGCCCGCGCGACCGCGGGGGCCCGACCTGGTCGGAGCACCTTGACGTAGGCGTCGGCGGTCCGCACGACCGCGCGCCGCCCGGCCCGGTGCACGACGACCTCGCCCAGGGGGGCGACCCTGGACAGCGCGGGCAGGCGGGGGTCGGTGCCGGGCGGCAGCACCCGGGGTATGCCGTCGGGCCCCACGGTCCCGGCCCGCAGCCTCCCGTCGGCGTCGCGTCCCTCGACGGTGGTCTCGCGGACCCCGTCCCGGGCACGACCGGGCCAGGCACGCTGGACGGTGATGACCTGCCTGCCGGGCGCCCGCTCCGCCCAGGCGTCCTCCTCCTGGGCCAGCCGGGCGGCCAGCAGGGAGCGCCGCGCGGTCTCGACCTGCCACCCCGGTCGCTGCCCGCGCCAGGGCTCGGCCACCCGGGCCAGGAGCGCTGCCGCGGCCCAGGCACCGGGCACGGCGACGGGCCGTCCGGTCCTGGTGGCGTACCCCTCGCCCAGCGCCGCGAGCCCGCCCGGCGCGTCCAGGACCGGGTCGTCCGACGCGAGCGCGGTGGCCAGCAGGACGGCGTGGTCGAGGACCGGGGCACCGAGCGCGGCCCGGTCGAGGTCGAGGAGCCGCACGACCGGGGCCGGCGTCTTGCCGGCCACGACGCACTGGTCCAGGGAGAAGTCCCCGTGCACCACGACCTGCGGCAGGTGGGGGCCGGGGTCCTGCTCCGGCAGCCGGGCCAGGGCGCGGGCGGCGGCGGACGCGGCCCCCGGCGCGACCTGCTCCAGGAGGGCGACCGAGTCGGCCGCGGCGGCACGCAGCTGGGCCCAGCCGCGGCGCGGCAGGTCGGGCAGCAGGGCGGGGTCGGCGCGGTGCAGCCGGCCGAGTGCCTCGCCCACGGCGCGCTGGGTCACGAGGTCCGTCGTGCCCGAGGCGTCCCGGCCGGGGACCCACGACCAGACGGAGGTGCGGGACGAGGCGGCCGGGTGGGCGCGCCACGACCCGACGACGGGCACGCCGGCGGCGGCCAGCGGCCGGGTCGTGCCCACCAGCCGGCGGCGGTGCCGGTCCTCGGTGACGCGCAGGACGAGGTCGTCGTGCCTCAGGACGAGACGACGCAACGGGTTGTAGCGCAGGACGGTCGCGTCCTGCACAGTGAGCACCCGGGCGACCCGCGCCAGCTCGCGGGCCAGCCGGGGGTCGGTCGCGACCGGCCCCCACTGGACGACCGTGTCCCGGCCGGGAAGCTCGGCCTCGCGCAGCTCGCCGGCCAGGCCCACCTCGTCGGCCACGGCCCTGGCCTTGTCGCCCTTGACCCGGGCCTGGCCGGTCAGGGTCCGGACCCACCCCCACGGCCGGTCGTCCTCGTCCATCAGCGTGGCGGTCGCGCTCACCCCCGGCTTGGCGCGCAGGTGGGTGGCCCGGACAGGGCGACCTACCAGGACCGTCAGCCGGTCGGGGTCCAGCAGCAGGGACAGGCCCGCGTCGCCCAGGCTCACGAGACGCTCCGCAGGGCGGTCTGCTCTCCGGCCCCGGCCGTCTCCTCCTCCAGCACCCGCTCCAGCGGTGCGTCCTGCGGCGGGCCGTCCCAGGTGACCCGGCCGCCCTCCACGACGACCACCCGGTCGGCCCGGCGGGCGGTCTGCGCGTCGTGCGTGACGACGAGGCAGGTCCGTCCGCGGGAGAGCTGCTCGATCGCCCGGCTGACCAGCTCGACGTTCTCCGGGTCCAGCCCGGTCGTGGGCTCGTCGAGCAGCAGCACCGGGGCGTCCCGCAGGAACGCCCGGGCCAGCGAGATCCGCTGCCGCTGACCGCCCGAGAGGCTGCCGCCACGCTCGGTGACGAGCGTCCGCATACCCTCCGGCAGGGCCCGGGTGAACTCGTCCACCCCGGCCAGCCGGGCGGCCCGGGCGACCTCGGCGTCGGTGGCGCCGGGGCGGCCGTGGCGGATGTTGTCCTCGACGGTGCCGGTGAACAGAACGGCCTCCTGCTGCACGAGCGCGGTCTGCGCGCGCAGCTCGCCGACGTCGAGGCGGCGCAGGTCGATCCCGTCGAGCCGGACGCTGCCCTGGTCGGGGTCGACGAGGCGCAGCGCGAGGGCGACGAGCGTCGACTTGCCCGAGCCCGACGGCCCGACCAGCGCGACCTGCTGGCCCGCGGGGACATGCAGGGAGAACCGGTCGAGCACCGGGACGCCCGGCACGAACGACAGGTCGACGTCCCGCCACTCCAGTTCCCCCCGGACGGTGCGCGGCAGCGGCGTCGGCTCGGCCGGGGAGGTGATGTCGGGGGTGACGTCGAGCAGGTCGGCGACCCGTTCGCCGGAGGCGGCGGCGCGGGCGATGCGGCCGGTGTACTTGGCCATGTCGCGCAGCGGCTTCATCGCCGTCTTGAGGTAGGTCAGGACGATGACCAGGTCGCCGGGGGTCATCGCGCCCTGGACCACCCGCAGCCCGCCGATGAACAGCACCGCCGCGGTCGCGACCCCGACCAGCACGTCGGTGCGCCGCTCCAGCCCGGCCGCCAGCCGCTTGGCCTGCACGCCGTCCTTGAGCGAGCGGGCGTTGGAGCCGCGGAAGTGCTGCGCGCGGTCCTCCTCCATCCCGTAGGCGTGCACGTGCGTCATACCCGCGAGCGTCTCCTGGGCGATGTTGGCCAGGTCGCCCTCGCTGCGGCGGGTCTTGCGGGAGGCGTGCGTGATCCGGCTGCTGCTGCGCGGCGAGGACAGCGCGAAGAGCACGACCGCGGCCAGGGCGACGACGGCGATGACCGGGTCGAGCCAGGTGATGACGCCCAGCATCGCGATCAGCGTGACGACGTTGACCAGCAGCGGCATACCGGCGGAGACGGCCGCCTCCTGCAGCCGGCCCACGTCGGCGACGAGCCGCTGGACGGTGTCGCCCGAGCGGGCGGTGCCGTGGAACGTCCGGCTCAGCGACTGCACGTGGTCGAACGCCCGCGCGCGCAGGGCCGTGGCGATCCGCGACCCGCCGAGCGCGAACGCAACGGTCGCACCGAAGTTGCACACCGCCCGCAGGCCGATGATCGAGACGGCTGCGAGCGCGCAGGCCAGGAGCAGCTGGACGCCGGCGGTCGGGCCGGGCTCGCCCAGGTCGGCGCCCAGGCTGCGGGTCACCGCGTCGACGACGAGCTTGGTCGGCCACGGCTCGAGGATCCGGAAGACGACCTCGAGCAGCAGCAGCCCGCCCCCGCCGGCGAGCAGCAGCCGCTGCCCGGGCAGGTGCGGGCGCAGCAGCCCCAGGGTGCGGCGCAGGGCGGAGGGGCTGAGGGTGTCACGCGACGCCACGGGCACCTCCGGGGTATGGAGTCGCGCCGGCGGGCGCGTCCGCCGTCCGGGCGAGGCCCGGGTGGGGGTCGCCGGGCCGTCCCAGCGGGGCGAGGGTGGCGTCCAGCACCGCGTGCCAGGAGTGGTGCTCGACCATCAGCGCGCGGCCGGCCCGGCCCAGCTCCTGCGCGCGGGCCGGGTCGGCGACGAGGTCGTCGATCGCCCGGGCCAGGGCGGCGGGGTCGGACGGCGGGACGAGCAGGCCGGTGCGGCCGTGCTCGACGACCTGCGGGATCTGGCCGATCCGCGAGGCGACGACGGGCAGGGCGGCCGCGGCGTACTCGTAGACCTTGAGCGGGGAGAAGTAGTGGTCGCCCGACTCCGGGTAGGGCGCCACGGCTACGAGCGCCCCCTCGAGTGTGCCCGGGACCTGGTCGGGCGCGACGGCCCCGACCAGCTCGACGGGCCGGCCGCAGGTGGCGGCCAGCTCCTCGACCGCCGAGCGCTGGGGCCCGTCGCCGACGATCCGCAGCCGCCAGGGACGGCGGGCCAGGGCTGCTCCGCGGAGCAGGTCCTCGACGCCGTGCCACGGCTTGAGCGTGCCGACGAAGACGACGACCGGGTCGTCGGACAGGTCGGGGGTGGTCGGGCGGATCCGGTCGGTGTTGACGCCGTTGGGCGTGACGACGACCGCGGGGCCAACGCCCTGACCGATGTGCGCCGCTGTCGTGTCACATCGGTCGTCCGGGCGACCGATGTGACACGACTGCCGTGCCTGCCGATCGTGCTCGCCGCGCACCCAGTCGGCGACCGGCTCGGACACGCAGGCGACGACGTCGGCGGCGGCCAGCTGGTCGGCCAGCGCCTCCCGGGCGGCGGTCTCGTCGACGAGGACGCGGTGGGTGCGCTGCTCGTCGATGAGCGGGGCGTTGACCTCCAGGATCGTGGCGACGTCGGCACCACGCGCGTCCAGCACGTCCTGCACCTGCCCCAGGACGGTGGAGAACAGCGAGTAGCGCTCGTGCACCACGTCGGGCGCCAGCTCGGTCACCATCCGGGCCAGCTGCGCGGCCGCCCGCTGCTGGGCCCGCTCACGCTCGGCGACCTGCACGGTCCGCGAACGCTCCCGCGGCACCTTGGCGACCGGCACGACGTGCACGGGGAGGTCCGCCAGGTCGGCGGGGACGTCGTCGCCACGGCGGACGGCGAAGACCTCGACGCGGGCACCGCGGGCCCGCCAGGCCCGGACGAGCTCCTGGATGTGCACGCTGGCGCCCTTGGTCCCGAAGACCGGGATGCCCGGGTCGGCGCAGACGTAGGCGACGGTGAGGCTCATCGCGCACCGGCCAGGGTCGGGACGGCACCCGTCGGCTCCGCGGCAGCACCGTCGCCACCATCCGCGAAGACGCCCTCGACGGCGTCGTCGGCACCCTCCCCGGCCCGCGGCATACCCTCGAGCGCGGCCAGCCGACGGCTCTGGCGGGCGGTGTCGAACTCCCTCTCCACCAGCGCCCGGGCGGCCCGGGCGACCTCCACCCGCGGCCACGACGGGTCGGCGACCTCGGCGAGGGCGGCGGCGAGCCGTTCGGCCAGGTCGGAGGGGTCGGCGCCCAGGAGGATGCCGGTGGCCGGACCCTGCTCCCCGGCCGGGTGGACCGCCTCCGGGATGCCGGTCACGTCGCTCGCGATGCAGGGGACGCCGCTGGCCATCGCCTCGAGGAGCACGGTCGGCAGGCCGTCGGCGTTGCCGTCCGCGCCGACGACGCAGGGCGCGACGAGGACGTCGGCGGCGGCCAGCTCCTCGACGAGCTCGGCCTGGCTGCGGGGCCCGAGGAGCTGGACGGTCTCGCCCAGCCCGGCGGCCTCGACCTGGGCGGTGAGGTCGGCCTTCAGCTCGCCGTCGCCGACGATCCGCACGTCGAGCGGCAAGCGCTCGGGCCCGGTCGCCCCCTCCCCCTTGCCGGCCAGCAGCCGGGCCGCCTCGACGAGGTGGCCGAAGCCCTTCTTCTCCACGAGACGCCCGACGGCCAGCACCCGCAACGGGCCCTGCGGCTCCTGCGGGTCGCGGTAGCGGAACCGCCCCAGCTCCAGCCCGTTGCGCACGAGCACGACCTTGTCGGCCAGCGCCGGGTCGATGTCCAGCAGGAACCGGCGGTTGAAGTCGCTGATCGCCACGACCCGCTCGGCCCGGTGGAGCACCTCGCCCAGCACGACCCGGTCGACGCTGTCGTGAAAGAGGTCCTTGGCGTGCGTGGTGACGGTGTAGGGGATGCCGGTCAGGGCGGAGGCGATCGCGGTCGCCCACGAGGCCATCGACGCGAAGTGCACGTGCACGTGGGTGATGCCGTCGGCGCGCAGCCGCAGCGCCAGGTCCACGCCCTGGGCGACCACGGACGGGTCGAGCCGGACGAGCAGCGGCATCAGCGCGCCGAACCGCTCGCCGAACCCAGGCAGCTCGGCCTGCGCGCGGGCCAGCACGTCCCACTCGGTGGCCAGCTTGTGCGGCCGCGGCAGGTGGGTGACCGGCGCGCGCACCTGGGCCAGCTGCGGGTGGAAACGGGCGTCGCTGGTCGGCCGCAGCGCGTAGATCGCCAGCTCCTCCCCCGCCGCCTCCCGCGCCAGGATCTCGGTGACGACGAAGGTCTCGGAGAACCGCGGGTAGACCTTGAGCACGTAGGCGGTGCGGCGGGTCGGGGTGACGGTCTCAGCCGGCATGGCGCAGCTCCTCGGGTCGGGCGGCAGGGGTGGGGTATGCGGTCACGCGGGCGGGGTGGGCGGCCTCCGCCTGGGCGGGGGTCGCCTCGCAGGTCAGCCGGGCCGTCGAGCGCACGACCGTGGACAGCCCGGCCAGGTCGAGGGAGCTCCGGTCGACCCGGCGGCCGAGGACGGAGGCCCACCAGCCGCTGATCCGCTCCGGCGTCAGGTCGCCCTGGCGCAGCACGTCGGCGGCGCCCACGGCGGTCAGGCCCTCGGCGCGGATCAGCTGCTCGCGCCGGGGCCAGTCGCGGGGGACGAGCAGGGCGGGGACGTCGGTGGCCATGGTCTCGGCGACCGTGTTGTAGCCGGCCATCGAGACGGTCGCGACGGCCTGCCGGATGAGACCGCCGGCGTCGGGGACCGACCGGACGACCCGGGTGGAGGGGCCGGCCGCCCGTTCGACCTCGCGGTGGTCGGCGTCGGTCATCTGGGGACCGGTGACGACGACGTGGTGGTGGCCGGCGGGCACCTCGGCGGCCGCGGCGGCCCGGCACAGCGCGGTGCCGTCGCTGCCGCCGCCGGCCGTGGTGATGAGGTAGGGCCGTGCCGGGTGCAGGTCGTCGGGGTCCTCGGCCCGGCCGTGGGCGAGGTAGCCCTGGTAGCGGACCAGGTCGTGGAGGGCCTCGGGCAGCTCGCCGGTGGTCCGCAGGTCGTGGACGCGCGGGTCGCCGTAGACCCAGATCTCGTCGAACAGCTCGCGCACGAGGGACGCGGGCGTGCGGGCCCACTCGGCCGCGACGGCGGCGGGGTCGTCGAGGACCTCGCGCAGGCCCAGGACCGTGCGGGCCCCGGGGCGGGTGGCCCGCAGCTCGGCGAGGGCGGGGGCCAGCTCGCCGTCGACGCCCAGCGCGTGCCGGTCGACGACGACCAGGTCGGGCGCGAAGGCGGTGAGGGTGGCGCGGACGATCTCGCTGCGCAGGCCCGTGACGGCGGCCATCCCGATGCCCAGGCTGCGTGGGCCGTAGGAGGTGCCGTTCTTGCCGACCCCGGGCAGGGTGACCACGTCGAAGCCCTCGGGGACCGACGCCCCGGAGGTGCCGGCCACGCCGTTGACGAGCAGGCCGGTGACCTGGCGTCCGGTGAGCCCGGGCAGCCCGTCGGCGAGCGCGTGCGCCAGGGCGCGGTTGCGGCGGAAGTGGCCCAGGCCCTGGGAGTCGTGGGAGTAGAAGACCACCCGGACCGGTTCCGGCACGGCATACCTGCTCATGGTCGTCCTCCTCGTCCCGACCGCCGGGGTGGCGGCCGTGGGACGAGTCAACTACCGGGGGATGAGCGCAGGATGACGTCTCGGTGAGAGTGCTCTCATGGTCAGGACTCGAAGCGGTAGCCGATGCCCCGGACGGTGGTGATGCGGTCTGCGCCGAGCTTGGCGCGCAGGTAGCGGACGTAGACGTCGACGACGTTGGAGCTGCCGGTGACCTCGTAGCCCCACACCCGGTCGAGGAGCTGGTCGCGGCTGAGGGCCTGCCCGGCGTGCTCCATGAGCTCGCGGGCGAGGGCGAACTCGCGGGCGGAGAGCTCGACCGGGCGGCCGTCGACCGCGGCGGTGTGCGCGACCAGGTCGAGGACCACGCCGCCGGCGACGACCTGCTGGGTGTCGGCGGGCGCGGCGGCGGACTGGCGCAGGCGGACCTTGACGCGGGCGAGCAGCTCCTCGACCCGGAAGGGCTTGGCGAGGTAGTCGTCGGCGCCGCTCTCCAGGCCGGAGACCGTGTCCTCGAGGGAGTCGCGGGCGGTGCACATGATGATCGGCACCGGGTCCTCCATCGTGCGCAGCATCCTCAGCACGGTGAAGCCGTCCATCCGCGGCAGCCCGACGTCCAGGACGACGAGGTCGACGTTGCCCTCGGCCACGGCCTCGAGGGTCGCCAGGCCGTCGCCGACGACCGTCGTCCGGTAGCCGGCCCCCCGCAGACCGCGGTCGATGACGCGGGCGATGCCCTCCTCGTCCTCCGCGATCAGGATGTGCTGCATGGCGTCAGGGTAGTCGCGGGCGGAACGGGCAGCGGCCGGCGAGGTGTCGACCGGCCTGTTCAGAGGTGTCGACTGGCCTGTTCAGAGGTGTCGTCCGGTTTGGCCAGAGGTCGTGATCGGTGACCTGCAGAAACGCGGTCGCGCGGTGATCAAAGTGGATGAGACCCCGGGGCGTGCCGACTGCACCTGGGTGGATCGGACGATCACGGGCGTGGATCGTCGTCCACAGGCCGGCGCAGCACGCCAGCGGCGCAACGCCCGCATGCGTCATCGTGCTTCGGCATGGATGGGGACCTGGAGAGCTACCTGGACGAGCACGACCACATCATCACGGCACGCGAGGCCAGGTCGGTCGGGATCAGGACCGAGAAGATCCAGGCGGCTGTGCGCACGGGGGAGCTGGTCCGGGTGGTCCGCGGCGGATACGTCACGAGGTCGGCGATGCTGGCCGTGAGCTACGAGGCGCGCCACGTGCTGCGCACCACCGTTCTCCTGCGGACCCGTCCGGAGGACGTCGCGGCGAGCCACACCAGCGCCGCGGCGATGTGGGGCCTGCCCGTCCCTGCCTCCGAGCTGGAGCGGATGCATGTCTGCCACCGCACCAGGAAGGGCACGACCCGGGTCCACCGGGAGTTCACGGTGCACTGCTGCCCCGGTGAGGACGCGGTCGTCCCGGCGGAGGTCGTCCGGTCGTCCAACACCTTCGGCCTCGTCCTGCCTGCCGGCGACCCCGGGCCGGACGACGCCGACGCCCGGCCCTCGCCCGCCGCGACCGGCACCGTCCTTGTGGTCCACCCGGCCGTCGCCGCCATCCAGAGCGCGCAGCTCACCCGGACCAGCATCGCGGTGAGCATCATCGACGCCGTCCGCCAGCGTCGGCTCGCGACCGTGCCCGAGCTGCGGGAGTGGCTCGACCGGATGCGTTTCGTCCCCGGGATCCCGCACGTCCGCGAGGCACTGGCGAAGTCGGACGGGTTGGCCGAGTCGCCGCCCGAGTCCTGGCTGCGGCTCATCCTCGTCGAGCTCGGCTACACGGTCGTGGCTCAGCACACCATCTGCGAGGACGGGCGGGTCTTCGCGCGGGTGGACTTCTACCTGCCCGAGCTCGGGGTCGTCGTCGAGTTCGACGGACGGGTGAAGTACGTCCGGCCCGACGGCTCAGGGGACGGTGACGCGGTGGTGGCCGAGAAGCTGCGCGAGGACCGCATCCGGCGCCTGGGGTACGGGGTGGTCCGGGTAGGCAGCCAGGATCTGCGGAGGCCGGACCTCATCGACCGCCACATCAAGGATGCCGCCAGGACCGTGCGGTGGGAGAAGCTCGCGTCCTGAGGACCGACTGCCGTCGAGGTCTCGGCCGCTTTGCACGGGTCGCTGGTCGGGCGACCTGCGGAAACGTGCCCGGGCGGTGGTGAAACCGGATGACACCCCCGTGCATACTGGACGACACCCCTCCCGAACGCCGAGTCACGCCTCGAACAGCCCTCCGACCAGCGACGATGCCGAGCCGGAACACGCCTGTGGACACCGGACTTGGGAAAGCCTGGGTGCGGCGTTATGGTCCTCCGATGCGTTCACACACCCTCGTGCGCGTTGGCGTCGCCTGCCTGATGGTCGGCCTCGTCCTCCTGGCCGCCGGATCTGCCCTCGTCGACCGGACCACCGCCCCCGACCTGCTGCAGCCGCTGCTCACCGCCTGCACCTACGCCCTGGTGACCAGCGGCGTGGGTCTGCTGGCGATGGGGGTGGCGTTCCCGGACCTGCCGGAGGGCGAGACGGGGCACCACGACCCCGCCACCGCGCACCCCACGACACCCTTCGCCCGGCGCTGAGCCGGCCGCCTCACCCCGCGGCATCCTTCGCCCGGCGCTGAGCCGGCCCCCTCAGCTGACGACACCCTCCCGGACATCGGTGGGCTGCTCCGCGGCACCGAGGGCCTCACGACCCGCGGTCGCGGGCAGGAAGATCCGGAACGTCGACCCGGCGCCCTCCTCGGACTCCACCTCGACGACCCCGCCATGCGACTCGGCGATGACCCGGACGATCGGCAGTCCCAGCCCAGAGCCCTCCGTCCGGGCGGCGTTCTCGGCCCGGGCGAACCGGTCGAAGACCCGCTCACGGCTCTCCGTCGGGATCCCGATCCCCTGGTCGCCCACGCCGAGCACGAGATATCTCGGCGCGGGCCGGGCGCCCAGCTCCCGGGCCCGTCGCCCCTGCTCGGAGCCGGCGTCGGCCCAGGCGGTCGACAGCTCGACGACCGACCCCTCGTCGCTGAACTTCACGGCGTTCGCGGCCAGCTGGACCAGCGCCTGCAGGACCCGCTGCCGGTCCACCTCCACCAGACCCTCGGCGTCAGCGTCCAGACGCCAGGCCCGCGGGCCGAGCGCGACCATCCGGTCCATCGCCTCGACGGCCAGCTCGGTCACGTCGGTCTCGGCCGGGCGCAGGAAGTTCGGGCGTTGCGACCGGGCCAGCATGAGCAGGTCGTCGACGAGCCGCTGCATCCGGTCGACCTCGTCCAGCACCAGCCGTCGCGAGGCCTCCACGTCCTCGGCGTCCCGAGGGTCGAGCAGCTCGGCGTTGCCCCGGATCACGGTCAGCGGGGTCCGCAGCTCGTGCGCCGCGTCGTCGAGGAACTGCCGCTGCTCGCGCACCCCGGCCTCGATCCGGTCGAGCATCTCGTTGTAGCGCACCGCCAGCTCGGCCACCTCGGTGTCGGCCGACTCCACCTCGACCCGTCGGCTGAGGTCCTCGGTCGTCGTCTGCGCGGTCGCCTGCTGCAGGTCGCGCAGCGGGCGGAGCAGCCGCCCCAGCGACAGGTGGGCCAGGAGCGCCGCGACCGTGAGCACCGCCAGCGACAGCCCGGCGTAGGTGAGCGCCTGCCTGGTCAGCTGCGCGCTCTGCCGGCCCAGGTCGATGACGACGACGAACGTGGCCTCCCTCGTCTCCTCCGGCAGCTGGACGTCCGTCACGAGCATCCGCAGCGTCGTCCCCTGCGTGCGGACCGACGTCACCCCGGCCCTGCCCTCCGCGACGGCGAGCTCCTCGACGGCCGCCAGGACGTCGGGGTGGCGGACGCTGAACGGCCGCTCGCCGCCGGAGTAGAGCGCGACCTGCCCGTCCACCAGCGCCAGCAGCGCCTCGTCCTCCCCGGCGACGGCGGTCTGCAGGAACGCCAGGAAGAGCTGGTCGGCGTCCTGGTAGGGCCGTCCGTCCTGCTCCGGCCCCGACTGGGCCAGCAGCATCAGCTCGGCCTGCTCCTGCAGCAGCTCGGCGTCCACCCGCTCGGCCAGCGACCGGTAGCCCAGCGCGTAGTTGACCAGCCCGGTCACCACCAGCCCGACCGTCATCACGGCGACGACGAGGGCGAGCAGCCGTTGCCGGACCGACCAGGCGCGACCCTTCACGGAACGTCCCCCGCCCCCCGCTCCTCGAGCACCCCGTGCGCCAGCAGCGCGAACGACACCAGCCAGTGGGTCGCCATGAAGTCCCCGTCGGTGATCTCCCGCAGCACCGCCCGCTCCTGGGCGTCGGCACCGGCCCGCAGCCGCGCGGCCACCCGCGGGTCGACCCGCCCCGCGAGCACCCGCAGCTGCCAGGCCCGGCTGAGCGCCAGGCCCAGCAGGTGGGCGTACTGCCCGTCCGTCGAGTCACCCACCTCCGGCACCGCCAGCAGGTGCTCGTGCCGACCCTCGCCGAGCCCGGGCAGGAACCCCTCCAGCCACCCGGCGAACGCCCCGGGCTCCAGCACGCACGTCATCAACCCGGCCTCGGTCAGCGCGGGGCTGAGGAAGTCGGTGCCTCCCGGCTCCCACGCGGTCGGGGCGTCGACGTCCTCGCCGAACCACGCCAGCGCCCGCTCCCGGCACGCGGCCACGACGTCGTCCCGCCCCAGCCGGCCGAAGCCGTCGATGAGCAGCCACAGCGCGAACGCGTCGTTCTGGTGCTTGCCGTGGCGCACCGGATAGGTCTGCCGGGGCAGCCAGGCCAGGACGTGCTCGGCCAGGACCTCCCCCAGCGGTGCCAGGGCGTCGGCCCAGGACGACCAGGAGGTATGCCGTCGGGCCCCCTCCGCGACTGTCGCTCCCAGCTGGGTCGCCCAGGCCCAGCCGTAGGGCCGCTCGAACGAGGGCCGCTCCCGCAGGTAGGCCACCTCGGCCGCGACGTTCTCGACCGTCAGCCGCTCCCCCAGCAGACCGACCACGGCGGCGGTCTCCTGCTCGCCGAGCGCGTCGGCATACCGGAGCAGGAGGGTGACCAGGGACCACTGGACGTGCACGCAGGAGTGCCAGTCGAGGGCGCCGTGGAAGGCGGGGTGCAGGCGTTCGGGGACCAGGGTGGTGTCGTCGGGGCCGGTGACCAGGTGGCCGGGCGACCACGGGTACGGCGTGGTCACGACCGCGCGCGCGATGCGGCTCCAGACGGCGGCGTCGGCGGGCGGTGGGAGGGGGGACATGGTCCATTACTACACTCGCCGGGTGAGCGCGGATGAGAACGAGGGCTACTACTACGTGGCGCAGGGGGACGGGCGGTATGCCCCGACCCGCAACGCGCAGGGGGCGTGGCAGGAGACCGAGCAGCACATGGCGCCGGTCGCCGGGCTGCTCGTGCACTGCCTGGAGCGGCACGACCCGCGGCCCGAGCTGCAGTGGGCGCGGATCAGCTTCGACATCCTGGGGATGATCCACCTCGAGGAGACGACGGTGGTGACGCGCACGCTGCGGCCGGGGCGGACGATCGAGCTGGTGGAGGCGACCGCGAGCGCCGGCGGCCGGGAAGTCGTGCGGGCGACGGCGTGGCGGCTGGCGCGGACGGACACCGCCGAGGTCGCCGGCGTGGAGGCGCCGTCGATGCCGGGGCCGGAGGAGGTGCCGGTGTGGACGGGGATGGAGCACTGGGGCGGCGGGTTCATCAGCTCGCTGGAGTTCCGGTCCGCGGAGACCCGGCCGGGGCGGGGGCACGCGTGGGCGCGCACGCCGGTGGGCCTGGTGGACGGGGAGGAGAGCAGCGGGTTCGCGCGGTGGTGCGGACTGCTGGACGTGGCCAACGGGATCGCCAACCGGCAGGCGCCGACCGAGTGGCTGTATCCGAACGTCGACCTCACGCTGCACCTGCACCGGCAGCCCGAGGGCGAGTGGGTCGGGCTGGACACCTCGGTCAGCTGGGGGCCGACCGGGGCGGGGCAGACGTCGTCGGTGGTGCACGACGTGGCCGGGCCGGTGGGCACGGTCGAGCAGGCGCTGACGATCCGGCCGAGGGGCTGACGGGGGCGGTCCGTTCCGGCAGATGTGACACAGATCACAGAGAATCGGGGCAACGAACGGGGGTTCCCGGACGTCTTTACTGATGTCGGGACGGGACACCCGATGGCAGTCACGAGGGGCGCCTCACAGCGACGTGACTCACCCTGGGGGAGCAGGGGTGGGGTGCTGGTTCAGGGGACCGGCACCCCACCACCTGCGGATCAGTCGCCCACGACCGTCAGCTGGATGTCGAGGGCGCTGAACATGCCGGTCAGCATGGTGCGCGTGTTCTCCTCGGCCTGCTGCGTCAGGCCCGACTCCTGCGCCGCGGCCGTCATCTTCTCCTCGGCGAGCTGGTAGAGCTCCTGCTGGTCCTGGGTGGAGATCGCATCCCCCAGCCGGTTGATGACGCCACGGTCCTGCGAGTAGAGATAGGTCCGGTCGTGGTCGAGGTTGGGCGGATCCAGCTGCGCCTCGGGCAGCCGGATCCGGGCCGTCGTGCCGTCCTCGGACAGGGTCAGGTCGCCGTCCGCGAGCCCGGAGAGATCGACGTAGGCGTTCACCGTGCCCGCCGCGACGAACAGCGAGCGCTCCCCGGCGATGAAGCCGGGAACCCAGCGCACCTCCTCCTCCTGGTCGAGGATCACCTCGAAGGTGCCCACCGCCGCGTGGAACTGGCTGATCTCCTGCACCGACTCCAGCAGGACCGGCTGGCTGCGGTCGACAGTCTCGGTCCGGAACGGGTTGGGGAGGTCGAACCGGCCGAAGAGCAGGAGAGCGACGACCGCGAGGACCACCGCGACCGCCAACGTCGAGACCAGCCGGAGCACCACACCCATGGAGGCAATCTACGGCCGGGGCCTCGCCCGCCTCCCGCCGGGCAGGTCCGGAAGGGACGCCCGGGGCACCGTGGGGAACGTCCGGGACCCCCGGCCCGTCGCACCAGCAGGGGTGAGATGCTCAGGACGAGGGCGAGGAGGCCAGGATGCGAGACGGACGCAGGACCGCACGGACGCACCACCAGGGTCGGGTCCGGGGGGTCGTCGCTGGCCTGGCCGCGCTGACCCTCGTGCTGGGCGGCTGCGGGGACACGTCCGACCCGGCCGCGTCCGACGGGGCGGCCACCACCGCGCCGGGCCAGGCGACCGACGACACCGCGACCACGCCGGCCCCCGACCAGGCGGACACCAACGACAGCACGGAGGACGACATGGACCCGAGCAGGACCCCGATCCCGGTGCCCGGTCCGGCGCTGCCGACCGGGCCCGTCCCGGACGCGGTCCTCCAGAACGACGACGTCCAGGAGGCGATCGCCGCGGAGGCCGACCGGAAGGGCGTGGACCCCGAGGACGTGGAGGTCGTCGGCTACGCCACCGTCACCTGGTCGGACGGCAGCCTGGGCTGCCCGAAGCCGGGGATGATGTACACCCAGGCGCTGGTCCCCGGCCGGCAGCTGGTCCTGGCGGTCGACGGGCAGCAGGCCAGCTACCACGCGGCGGCGGACGGTCCGTTCACCTACTGCGCCAACCCGACGGCGCCCTCCGGCGGGGGCACGGCACCGTCCGACATGTGACCTGAAACACGTTTCCCCTTGCCGCCGTCCCGGCCGGGTGGAAGCATCCCCCCATGTCAACGACGACACGAGCCGCCCTGACGGCCCTCTGCGCATCCGCCCTGACCGCCACCCTCGCCGCGAGCCCGACCCAGGCCGCAGGCGAGCACTACGTCGCCCTGGGCGACAGCTTCTCCGCCGGCACCGGCACCCGGGCGGCGGTGGACGAGTGCTACCGCTCCCCCTACGGCTACCCGGCCCTGCTCGCGTCCAGCCAGCAGCTGGCCCTCGACTACCAGGCCTGCTCCGGCGCGACCACCGCCGACGTGCACGCCAACCAGCTGGGCACGCTCACCGACGCGACGGCATACGTGACCATGACGATCGGCGGCAACGACGTGGGCTTCGCCGACGTCATCACCGAGTGCGCGCTGCCGGGGTGGATGAGCAACTGCTACGGCGAGATCGACCGCTCGCGCGCCATCCTCGACGGTGAGCTGCCGGGCCGGCTCGACGCGCTCTACGGCGACATCCGGTCGCGGGCCTCGCAGGCCACGGTCGTGGTCGCCGGCTACCCGTACCTGTTCAACGGCGAGGACTGCAACCTGGCCACCTTCTTCTCCTCCGGCGAGATGCGCGAGCTCAACGCAGGCACCGCCGAGCTCGACACGCTCATCGAGGCCAAGGCGACCGGCGTGGGCTTCACCTACGTCGACGTGCGCGAGCCCTTCCTCGGGCACGCGGTCTGCGACGACCCGGAGTGGATCAACGGGCTGAGCAACCCGGTCGTGGAGTCCTACCACCCCAACAGGCTGGGCAACGAGGGGTATGCCGTCGCGCTCGCCCCCGCGCTCGTCACCTCCCCCGGCGGCGGGGGCGGCGACGACGGCTCCACCGGTGGCGGGGGCAAGGGCGGCGGCAAGGGAGGTGGCGGCAAGGGCAAGAAGGTCGCCACCGCCGACGCCGACCTGACAGCCACGGCCACCGTGCGCCAGTCGCCCTCGGCCGACCGCCCCACCCGGACGTCCGACCTCACCGTCCGCGAGCAGGCCCAGGCCGTCCTGGCGATGGACCTGGACACCGAGGCCAACCTGCGTCGTGCCGAGGTCGCCGGCGTCGACACCGGCCGCCTCACCCGCGCGGTCGCCAAGCTGCGCAGCCCCAACGCCGCCGTCCAGGAGGCCGGTCTGATCGAGCTGCAGGAGCTGGACGCCGAGTTCGAGGCGCGGCGGGTCCAGAACTAGAGCACCCGGGAGCAGCCTGCCGGGCTCCCCTACCGCAAGGTAACGATTGGGTCAACAGCCTCCCTAAACGGCCGGGCCCGGGGCAGACTGTCGGCACCCCGCCCATCCCCGGTCGGGGTAGCCCGTGCCTGTTACGCAACCAAGGAGAATTCATGCCAGCCGCACCACAAGGGCGTCGTCGCCTGGCAGCAGGTGTGCTGTCCGGACTGACGGGCGTCTGCCTGGTCGGGACCACGGCCCTGCCGACGTCCGCCGACCCCCAGCAGCCGGAGTACCTCGGCAGCGCCGCCGACTTCGGCATCACCCCGCCCACCGTCGACGACACCAGCGTCGACCTCAGCGAGTCCGCCATCGAGGGGCGGTGGCTCGTCCAGGTCGACAGCGCTCCGCGCGTGGCCGGCGGCAGCGCAAAGGCCGCCGACCGGGCCCGTTCCGCCGTCGTCCAGGCGGCCCGTGCCGACGGCGTGGACGTCAAGGTCGACCGCGCCTTCGAGGCCGGCTGGACCGGGTTCTCCGCCCACGTGGCCGACCGGGACGTCGAGGCCCTGCGCAACGTCGCCGGCGTCGTCGGCGTGTTCCCCGTCGTCGAGGTGGAGCGTCCGACCACCTCGGCCGAGCCGCAGATGGACTACGCCGTCGCCATGACCGGCGCCGACGTGGCCCAGACCGAGCTCGGCCTCAGCGGGAAGGGTGTCAAGGTCGGTGTCATCGACACCGGCATCGACTACAACCACCCGGACCTGGGTGGGAGCGGCACGAACGACGAGGCCGTCGACTTCCCCAACGACCGCGTGGTCGCCGGCTACGACTTCGTGGGCGACGACTACGACGCCTCGGGCGAGAACGGCACCCCCAACCCGGTGCCGGACGAGTTCCCCGACGACTGCAACGGCCACGGCACCCACGTCGCCGGCATCGTCGGCGCCTCCGGCGAGATCACCGGCGTTGCTCCCGAGGCGGACCTGGGCGCATACCGGGTCTTCGGCTGCGAGGGCTCCTCCGACAGCGAGATCATCCTCGCCGCGATGGAGCAGGCGTTCGAGGACGGCATGGACGTGGTCAACATGTCCCTGGGTGCCGGGTTCATGACCTGGCCGTCCTACCCGACCGCCCAGGCGGCCGACGCCTTCACCGCGGCCGGCCAGACCTACACGGTCTCGGCGGGCAACTCCGGGACCAGCGGCACCTTCTCCGGTGGCGCTCCGGGCGTCGCGCACGACGTGATCACGGTCGCGTCGGTGGACAACACGCACTTCCTCGCCTCGACCTTCGAGACGGCCGGCGGACTCTCGGTCGCCTACGCGGAGGCCAGCGACGCGCCGGCCGCACCGACCTCCGGATCGCTGGAACTCGTGTCGGCCGGGCCGGCCGGGAGTGACGCGGCCAGGGCCTGCCTGGCCGATCCGGACGCGGATCCTCCGATTGCCGCAGCGCCAGCACCCGAGGCGAGTGCGGGCCAGGCCCTGCTGGTCGAGCGCGGTGTCTGCTCCTTCCACTCGAAGGCGCTCAACGCGCAGCAGGCGGGCTACGAGGCCGTCGTGATCTACAACAACGTCGAGGGCGTCATCAACGCGACCGTCGCGGGAGATCCCCCCATCACCATCCCGGCCGTCACCATCCTGCAGGCGGACGGGCTGGCGCTCCAGGAGGAGATCGGGGACGACACGACCACGATCACCTGGACCGACGAGAAGGTCGCCTTCGACAACCCAACGGGCGGTCTGATGTCCGACTTTTCCTCCTACGGGCTGGCTGCTGACCTGACGCTCAAGCCCGACGTGGCGGCCCCGGGTGGAAGCATCAACTCCACCTACCCGCTGGAGAACGGCGAGTACGCGTCTCTCTCCGGCACCTCGATGGCCGCGCCGCACGCCGCAGGCGCCGCAGCACTGCTGCTCGAGGCACGCCCCGACCTGGAGCCGCTCGACGTGCGGACGGCACTGCAGAACACCGCCGACCAGCTCGGCTGGTACCGCGCCCCGGGTGCATACCTGGAGCCGGTCCACCGGCAGGGCGCCGGTCTGATCGACATCCCGCAGGCCGTCACCACCGCCACCAAGGTCGAGGCGTCAAAGATCTCGCTCGGCGAGGGCGAGGCGGGCCCGGTCACCACCACGCTGACCGTGTCCAACGACGGTGCTGAGGACGTCACGTACGAGCTGGATGCCTTCGCCGGTATCGCCACCGCCGGCAGCACGAGCGCACCCGGCTTCTACGGCCCCGGCACCGACGTCACCTTCTCCGCCGACTCAGTCACGGTCCCCGCGGGCGGGTCCGCTTCCGTGGACGTCACCATCGGCGACCCCTACCAGACCGACGGCGTCATCCACGGCGGGTGGCTGACTTTCAGCACCGAGACCGACACCCTGTCGGTGCCGTTTGCCGGGATGTCCGGCGACTACCAGGCGCTCGAGGTGCTGACGGACGGTCCGACCGGCCTGCCCCTCCCGTCCTTGGGCGTGGTGATCGACGGTGGGCTCTACCTGAACGACGAGGCGGGCTACACCTACTCGATGGTGGGTGACGACGTGCCCTACCTGATCCACCACCGCGAGTACCCGGTCTCCTCCCTCGCCATCAACGTCTACGAGGCGAACGAGGACGGCGAGAAGGGCAAGAAGGTGCACAGCCGGTTCCACAACTGGCTGACCCTGACCGACCTGGGCCGCACGTTCGACCCGGACATCCTGGCCTGGGACGGCACCCACCAGGGCAACAACGGCAAGGGCAACGACAAGGCGCGCAAGGTTGCCGACGGCGACTACGTCCTCGAGATCGAGGTGCTGCGGGCCCTGGGTGACCCGAGCAACCCGGACCACGTCGAGACCTGGACCTCCCCGGCCTTCACGGTCGAGTGGGGCGAGGGGTCGGACACCGGTGCCGGCAACGGCCCCAACCCTGGCAAGGGCAAGGGACGTCCGTGACTCTGTCCTAGCGATCACCACCCGGGGAGCCCCGGTCACCGTCAGGTGACCGGGGCTCCCCCACGTCCTGGCCGGCCCCACCCCCAGGGGTGACTTGCTGGTAACAATCTGGCAAAGACCGTGTACATCTCGTTTCCGAGAGCGGAGGATCGGGGCGGGTCCGGGAGTCACACCGCTGTGACCACCCGGATCCGTCCCATCCCTGTGAGAGAGGAACCCCGTGGGTATGACGTCCCCGCGCCGGGGTGCACGCGTCGCTGCGTTCGCCACCGCCGCCACCGTCGTCGTCTCGCCGCTCGCCCTGTCCGCCAACGCAGCACCGCAGCTGCAGGTGGACCAGAGCCGCAAGACGTACATCGTCCAGCTGGAGGCCGCACCGGTAGCCAGCTACACCGGCGGCGTCGCCGGCATCCCGGCCACCAAGCCAGCCAAGGGCGAAAAGGTGGACACTGAGTCGGCCAACGCCCGCGCCTACGAGATGCATCTGCGCAACGAGCAGGCCAAGGCCCTCCGCCAGGCCGGCCTTCCCGCCGAGGCCAAGGTCCACGAGTTCACGGTGGCTATCAACGGCTTCACTGCTGACCTGACCGCAAGCGAGGCCGCGAAGCTCTCCAAGACCACAGGCGTGGTCAACGTGTGGGAGGACGAGCTCCGCCACGCGGACACCGTGTCCACGCCGGACTACCTCGGGATGACTGGCGCCAACGGCGTGTGGCAGGAGCAGTTCGGCGGCGACGCAGATGCAGGCAAGGGGATCGTCGTCGGCGTCATCGACACCGGCATCGACCCGGACAACCCGAGCTTCGCCCAGATCGACAAAGTGAAGAAGCCCAAGGGCAAGTTCAAGTGTGCGACTCCAAGGGATCCCGAGTTCAAGTGCTCCAAGAAGATCGTCGGCGCCCGTTACTACGGCACTGAGTACGACAACAATGTCGCCTACGACTACGAGAGCCCGCGGGACATGAACGGTCACGGCTCGCACACCGCCGGCACCGCTGTGGGCAACCACGGCGTCGAGATGTCCATCATGGGCACCGACCTGGGCGCGGGCTCCGGCATGGCACCCGCCGCTCACGTGGCGGTGTACAAGGCGCTGTGGCAGACGGCTGATGGGAACGGCTCCGGCACGTCCTCGGGACTGGTGGCCGCGATCGACGACGCTGTCGCTGACGGTGTCGACGTCATCAATTACTCGGTCTCCGGCTCGAGCACGTATGTCGTGACGGCGGACGAGCTTGCGTTCCTCGGGGCGGCTGACGCTGGCGTGTTCGTGTCCACCTCGGCCGGCAACAGCGGTGACACCGTCGGCACGTCCTCGGTGGCCCACAACTCCCCGTGGACCATGACCGTCGCTGCGAGCACGCACAACCGGGGCGCGGAGAAGACCGTCACCCTAGGCAACGGCGAGGTCTACGAGGGAGTGGGTGTCGGCGAGGCCGTCGGTCCTGCGCCGCTCGTCTACGCCGGCGACATCCCCGCCGCCGACTCCGAGTCCGCAGACGCGGCCCTGTGCTACCCCGGCTCTCTCGACGCCACCGAGGCGGCCGAGAAGATCGTCATCTGTGACCGCGGCGCGATCGCCCGGGTCGACAAGAGCCTGGCGGTCAAGCAGGCCGGTGGCATCGGCATGATCCAGGCCAACAACAACGACGTCGAGTCGCTCAACGCGGACTTCCACCACGTGCCGAGCATCCACGTTGACGGGACAGACGGCGCCGAGATCAAGGCGTACGAGGACCTTGTCGGTGTCGAGGCGACCGCGACCATCTCCGCCATGTCGACCGACCCTGTCGACGCGCCCTCGATGGCCGGCTTCTCGTCCTACGGACCGGCTCTGGCCGGTGGCGGTGACCTGCTCAAGCCCGACATCACCGCTCCGGGTGTCGACGTCGCCGCGGCCTACCACGAGGACCCCGAGACCGGTGAGCCGACGTTCAACCAGATCTCCGGCACCTCGATGTCGGCCCCGCACATCGCTGGGCTGGCTGCGCTGCTCAAGCAGAAGAACCCCACGTGGAGCCCGATGGCGGTCAAGTCGGCCATGATGACCACGGCTCGTCAGACCACTGACGCCGGCCAGCCCATCCAGTGGGCCGGGGGCGACGCCACCCCGCTGAACTTCGGTTCCGGCGAGGTCGTGCCGACCAGGTCCTACAACCCCGGTCTGGTCTACGACTCGGACTGGCAGGACTGGTACGCCTACGCGTGCTCGATCGACCAGCTGCAGCTGGTCGGCGGGGCAGGGTACTGCGCCGCACAGGAGCCGATGAACCCGAGCGACCTCAACTACCCGAGCATCGCCGTCGGAGACCTCACCGGAACCCAGACGGTCACCCGTACTGTCACCAACGTGGGCCAGGGTGCGATGACCTACACCGCGCGGGTGGATGTCCCCGCTGGTACGACGGTGGACGTGAACCCGAGCACCTTGACTGTGCCGGCCGGTGGCGAGGCTGACTTCGAGGTCACGATCACCCGCACGGACGCTGCTCTAGAGGAGTACACCTTCGGTGCGCTCACCTGGGTCCCGAGCGACTCGGTCGTCAGCGAGGTCCGCAGCCCGATCGCTGTTCGTCCGGTCGGTGTCGCCGCACCGGTCGAGGTCGCTGGCACCGGAACGGACGGGTCCACCGACCTGTCCGTGACGACAGGCTTCACTGGAACCTTGAACACGAGTGTGAGCGGACTCCTGCCCTCTACTGCAACAGACATGACGGTGGAGAGCGGCCCGACCCTCCAAGACGGCTACGAGGCCTTCGAGGTCCCGGAAGGTATCGACGTGCTCCGGTTCGCGACCTACAGGGAGGAGGTCGATGCCGCTGATATCGACCTCAACCTCTACACGTACGATGGCGAGTTCCTCTACCCCGTTGCCGGCAGTGGGTCCGCCAGCTCGACGGAGATGATCACGGTGGAAGATCCTGAGGCTGCCACCTACGTCCTGGCGGTCGACGTGTGGAGCGAGGAGCCGGTCTCGTCTCTGAAGCTGCACAGCTGGCAGCTGTCCGACATCGACGAAGGGAACCTCACGGTGGAGCCGGATTCCGTCCCCGTCACGATGACGGAGACCACCACACTCACCGCGACGTGGTCCGGGCTGGACGCGAGCGAGCGCTACCTCGGTCAGGTCAACTTCCTCGACGGCACGACGCTCGCGGGCAGCACGCTTGTGACCGTCAACCCCTGAGGATGAGCACCGACGGCTAGACCGTCGAACCCACGAGGAGGCCCCTCCCGGATCCGTCCGGGAGGGGCCTCCTTCGTGCTGCTGCCGGATTCTTACCCGGCCCGCACCACCGTGATCGTCGTGCCGTCCGAGTCGCCGTCGGGGTCGGTGTTGGCGGCCGACACGTAGGCGAGGTCGCCTGCCGTCACAGATTTGACGACGAAGGTGAGGGCGTTGTCCTTCTTACCGGTCGTCTCGGTCACCGTGCACGTCCCGTCGGCGGCGGTGTCGCACGAACCGGCACCTCCGGTCGTGGACCACGTGCCGGAGACCGTGGCGCCCTCGACCGGCGTGCCATCGCCGTCCAGGACGGTGACCGACACGTCCGCGCGCCACTGGTTCTTGATGTCGACAGTGGTCGCGTCGAGGTCACCGACGTGCATGGTCGTCGGCGGCTCCGGGTCGGTGGTCGGAGGGTCGGTCGGATCGGGGTCAACCGGATCGGTGGGGATAGTCGGGTCTGTCGGGTCTGTCGGGTCACCGGAATCGGCCGCCGCCATCCGCTCCGCCACGGCCGTCCGGATCTCCGGCAGCTGCGCGTAGAGCAGCTCGCCCGGGCACGCGGTCGCGTTGTAGTCCTGGTGGCCGCCGATGGTCTGGACGACCTTCTCCTCGAAGCTCACCGGGTTCACGTAGGTGACCTCAGCCTCCGGGTCGAGCCCGTGCCGCACGGACAAGTCGGCCAGCAGCCCCTCCAGCCCGTCGACGGCCGCGGCTTTAGGCGCGCTCTTGTAGCGGCCCCGCCCGGTAAAGTCCCCCAGCAGCGCGACCCCGACGTTCCCGGAGTTCCAGCCGCCCGTGTGCGCGCCGGTGACCACACGTTCGCCACCGTCCTCGTGGCCGAAGTCCTCGCACGAGGTGCTCGCCGTGCCGGACCAGCGGCCCTCGTAGACGGTGCCGCTCTCGTCGATGAGGTACTGGTAGCCGATGTCGCCCCATCCGTTGTCCACCGCGTGGTAGCGGTAGATCGCCCGCACGGTCGCGGCCGGGTTCTGGTCGTCGTTGGCCGTCACCGTGTGGTGCACGGTGAGCGCCTGGGGCGCATGGAACGACAGCTCGAACTCCTCGCGCAGGCTCTCGTCGGCGCCCCACCCCGCCCGGGCCACGCAGTCCGTGGTCGACCACGCGTTCGCCGCCCCGCCGGGCCGCTCCCCCACCTTCTCCAGCGGGCCGTCGGTCGTGTTGATCGCCACCGCCTGCGCGTCCAGGGCGGACGCGGGCAGGCCCCGGACCTGGTATGCCGTCGCGCCGGCTGCCGGCACGAGCGCGCTGGTCCACCGGTCCTCGGCCTGGGCGCCGTCCTCCTGCAGCGGGAGCCAGTCACCCCATACCCCGTCGTGGCGCAGGCGGACCGCGGCCTGGGAGGTGGCGTGCCCGTGCTCCTGGCTGTGGCCGTGCGCCCCCGGGGCGTCGTGCAGGACACCGACGAAGTCCATCGGGAAGCCGGGCTCCACCGGCCCGGCCTGCACGGGCTTGCGGTCGGCCAGCGTGCTGGGTGCCATGACGGCCACCGACGGCTGGATCCAGACCAGCATCGAGGCGAGCAGGCCGACGACGGCGGCGTAGAGGACGGTCTTGCGGCTCAGGGACGTGGCCACGGCAGCTCCAGGGTTCGGAGGGATGAGGAGGCAAGTGAACCACCCCGGGCCGACAGGGGGACAGGTGCGGCAGACTGGGTGGCGAGCCCAGCTCTCGAGGACGAGGCCGGGCGGACGATGCGGGGAGGACGCCCATGATGACCTGGCCGCCCGAGGACAGGTTCGACGACGGGTCTCGAGACCGTGGACAGCATTGGGCACCCCAGGACGACGCGCCCGGAAGAGGGACCCAGGGGCCGCCCGACGATGCCCCGTGGTCGGGCGGGCCGCCGCCCATCCCCACCTACAACCCACCGGGCCCGACCCACGCGGAGGGTATGCAGCGCCGCGCGCCTCCGCCCCCGCCCGCCGGGACACGCTACGCGGACTGGGGCGAGCGGGTCGGCGCGGGCCTCGTGGACGGCGGCGTCCTCCTGGCGGCGCTGCTCGTGGCGGGCACCCTCACGGACGTCTCGGACACCCTCGGCGGGCTGGCGGCGCTGGCCTGGTTCGGCCTCGCCGGCTGGATGGCCTGGCTCAACGGCAGCAAGGGCCAGTCTCCGGGCAAGGCCGTCCTGGGCCTGCGGGTCGTCCGCGACGCCGACGGCTCCACCCTCGGCGGGCCGGTGGGCCTGGTGCGCACGGGCGTGCTCTGGCTCGTCGGCCCCGTGACCGGAGGTCTCCTCGTCGTCCTGTCGATGCTGTGGCCGCTGTGGGACCGCAAGAACCGCACGCTGCACGACGCGATCGTCAGCGCCTCGGTGCTCGGCGGCTACCCGCGCGCCCGGTTCGGCAAGGAGATCTTCCGGCCCTGACCGGCCGCAGGTGGCCCGCCCCCGCCTACCGCGGCAGCAGGGCCACCCCTCGGTCGTCCAGCCGCAGCCGCACCTCGTCCCCTAGGCGGTGGTCCGGCTCGTCGGCCAGGGCCGCGACCGTCCCGACGCCCTCGGCGTCGACGTCCAGGTGCACGGCGTCCGACACCGTCACCGCCCGTCGGACCACCCCGGCGAGCCCGCCGGCCTCGTCGACCCGCAGCGCGCTCGGCCGCAGGGCCACGACCCGCCCGTCCGCTCCCCCACCGGCACCGCCACCACACACCTCGTGTCCAAGGACCTCCCGCCCCACGACCCGCTCCGCGGCCTCCCCCGACAGGAACGTCTCGTAGCCGATGAACTCGGCCACCTCCCGCGACACCGGCGCCCGCCACACCTCGCCGGTCGGCCCCTCCTGGGCGATCTTCCCCTCGAGCATCACCGCCATCCGGTCGGCCACCGTGAACGCCTCGTCGTGGTCGTGCGTGACCATCACCGCCGTGGTCCCGGTCTGCACAAGGATCTCCCGCAGGTCGCCCGCCAGCCGGTCCCGCAGCGACCGGTCCAGCGCCGACAACGGCTCGTCGAGCAGCAGCAGCGCCGGGTCCGCGGCCAACGACCTCGCCAGCGCCACCCGCTGCTGCTGCCCGCCGGACAGGGTCGCGGGGCGGCGGTCGGCATACCCCTGCATCCCCACCAGCTCGAGCAGCTCCTCCACCCGCCCGCGCCGCGCCGCGCGCCCCATGCCACCCAGGCGCAGGGCATACGCAATGTTCTCCCCCACCGACGCGTGGTTGAACAGCTGCCCGTCCTGGAACATCAGCGCGAACCCGCGCTCGTGCGTGGGCACCCCCGCCAGGTCGCGCCCGTCCCAGACGACCGACCCGGCGGTCAGCGGCTCCAGCCCGGCGACGGCCCGCAGCAGCGTCGACTTCCCGCACCCGGACGGCCCGATCACCGCGAGCACGTCCCCCTCGGCCACGGACAGCGAGACCGAGCGCACCGCCGCCAGCGCCCCGAACCGCACGGTGACGTCCCTCAGCTCCAGCATCGCCTCAACCATCTCAGAACGTCCCGACCGACCCGACGCGCAGCCGCTCCACGACCGCCATCACCGCCACCGTCAGGCCCGCCAGCACGACCGAGGCGGCGAGCGCCATCCCCAGGTTCTCCGCCCCGGGTCGCGAGATGAGCTGGTAGATCACCACCGGCACCGTCGGCCGGTCGGGCCGTGCCAGGAACGCCGTCGCGCCGAACTCCCCCAGCGACACCGCGAACGCGAACCCGGTCGCCGCCGCCAGCGGCCGCGCGAGCACCGGCGCCTCAGCGGTCCACGCCGCCCGCCACGGCCCGGCCCCCAGCGCCGCGGCCGCCTCCCGCTGCCGCGGGTCGACCGAGCGCAGCACGGGCGTGAGGGTGCGCACCACCAGCGGCAGCGCCACCATCGCCTGGGCGATCGGCACGAGCACCGGCGAGGAGCGCAGGTCCAGCGGCGGCCGGTCGAGGGTGATGAGGAAGCCGAAGCCCACGGTCACCGCCGAGATCCCCAGCGGCAGCATGAACGCCCCGTCGAGCAGCGACACCGCCCGCGCCCACCCCGGCGACCGCGGCCGGCGCGAGACCACGAGCGCGACGATCAGCCCGAGCGTCATCGCGATGACCGTCGCGTCGACGGCGGTGCGCAGGGAGTTCTCCACCGCGTCGGTCACGCTGACCCGCAGCACCGGGGTCGAGGTCGGGTCGGTGAGCATGCGGTAGTTCTCCAGCGTCCACGCCCCGCCCCGTCGCAGCGACCGCACGACGAGCGTCCCCACCGGCACGAGCACGAGCGCCACCGCCAGCGCGGTCACCGCCAGGGCGGCGGCGTCCTCCCGGCGCGGTCGACGCGCCGCCGCCCGGGCGCCCACCCGCTTGAGCGCCCCCTCGGTGCGCCGCCGGGTCCGCGCGGCCAGGGTCAGCATGACCACGACGGCCACGAGCTGCAGCACCGACAGCACCGCCGCGCCCTGCAGGTCGAGGAACTGGGTGGTCAGCAGGTAGATCTCGGTCTCCACCGTCCCGTAGCGCAGCCCGCCCAGCGTCAGCACCACCCCGAACGCCGTGGAGCAGAAGAGGAAGACGAGCGTGGCCGCCGAGACCACCGCCGGCGCGAGCGCGGGGAGGGTGACGGTGCGCCATACCTGCCAGGGGGTGGCCCCGAGGGTGGCGGCGGATTCCTCCGCCCGCCGGTCCAGCCCCTCCCACATCCCGCCGACGGTGCGCACGACGACGGCGAGGTTGAAGAAGACGAACGCCAGCAGGATCGGCACCCACGTGCCGTCGAGCCCGAGGAAGCCCAGCGGCCCGCCCGTCGACAGCAGCGAGCGGAACATCACGCCGACGACCACGGTCGGCAGCACGAACGGCATGATGACGACCGCCCGCAGCAGGCCGCGGCCGGGGAAGCGCAGGCGGTGCAGGACGTAGGCCGTCGGCAGCCCCAGCAGCAGCGTGCCCGCCGTGCCGGCCGCCGAGCTCCACAGGGTGAACCACAGCACCCGCAGCGTGCGCGCCCGCCCGAGCACCTCGGGCACCCCGGAGAGGTCGAGCCGCCCGTCGGGCAGGAACCCGCGCGCCAGCATCCCGCCGACGGGCAGCACGAAGAAGACGGCGAGGAAGGCCAGCGGCAGCAGCGCCGCCAGGCCGAGGACCAGGCCAGGCCCGGAGGGGTATGCCGCGCGCCGGCGCCGCGCGGACGTGCGCCCCGGCGCGGGGTCGGGCGGGCCCGGCGCGGACGGGTTCCGCGGGGACGAGGTGGTGGGCAGGGCCAAGGTCGACTTCCTTCGCCGGTGCTAACCGGGGCAGGTTCTTAGGGTCTGCGGCTGCGGGCCGCACTCTCAGCGCCGGGGCGCTCCCCTGTCGGACCCCTCCAGGCTACAGGCCACGCGTGCCGACCCGCGGCCGAGTGCCACACTGGAACGGCCATGACGGACCGGACGCTGCACTCCTCGTCTCGCGACCTGGCCGAGCAGGCCGGTGCGGTGCTGCTGGAGCTGCGCGCCCGGCTGCGGGCCGAGGGGGTCGGGCCCCGGGAGATGAAGCGCGCCGGCGACCGCGCCGCGCAGGAGTCCATCGCCGGTGGCCTGACCCGGCTCCACCCGGGCGACGCCGTGCTCAGCGAGGAGGCGCCCGACGACCTGCGGCGCCTGTCGCGCGACCGCGTGTGGATCGTCGACCCGTTGGACGGTACCCGCGAGTTCGGCGAGCCGCCACGGGACGACTGGGCGGTGCACGTGGCGGTGTGGGAGCGCGGCGAGCTGGTCGCCGGGACGGTGGCCCTGCCGGCCCGAGGGGTCGTCCACAGCACCGGGCCGTTCGCCGCGGGCCGGCCCCCGACGCGGCGTCCCGGTCCCCTGCGGCTGGCCGTCTCCCGGTCCCGCCCGAATGCCCTGGTCGTGGACCTGTCGGAGCGGCTGCAGGCCGAGCTGGTGCCGATGGGCTCGGCGGGGGTCAAGGCGATGGCGGTCGTCGACGGGACGGTCGACGCCTACGTGCACGCCGGCGGGCAGTTCGAGTGGGACTCCGCGGCCCCGGTGGCGGTGGCCCGGGCCCACGGGCTGCACACGAGCCGGACCGACGGGTCAGCGCTGCGCTACAACGCGCCGGACCCGTGGCTGCCGGACCTGGTCGTGTGCCGACCGGAGGTCGCAGACCTGCTGCTGACCACGATCGCGGTCCTGCCGGACGCTGGCGCAGACCGCTGCTTACGCCGTTAACCCGTTGCGACACAGCCGTGTCACAATCTCCCGTCTCGACGATGAGGACTCAGGGGAGAACGACCGTGACACGTCTAGTGGTGAAGATGAACGACCGTGGCAGCTGGGAGGTGTTGGACGACACCGGCAAACGCCTCTTCTCGGGTGACAAGCTGCGCGCGCAGGGCTTCGCGCGCCGCCGCTGCGCGGTCGAGGGCGGCAGCGTCGCCGTCGTCAGCCGGACCGGCGAGCAGCTCGCGGAGTTCGCCGTGTCGCCCTACGGCGGCCAGACGCCGCGCGCCCTCCAGCGCCGCAGCCTGTTCCGACGCGCCGGTGACCGCAGCCGCTGACCGACCCCGCCGACAGCGCCCGGCTCACCCGGTCGCGATGTCCGCCCACTCCCGCAGCCAGGTCTCCCGCTCGGCCTCGATCTGGTCCGGGTGGACCACGATCGGGTCCTCGGCCACGGTGGCCCACTGCGCCCACAGCTCGGGCAGCTCGACCTCCTCGTCCACGGGGAACATGAACATGCTGTCCGGGATCGAGGCCTGCACCTGCGGGCTCACCAGCCAGTCCACGACCGCCTGCGCGCCCTCGGGGTTCTCCGCCCCCTCCAGCACCCCGGCGTACTCCACCTGCCGGAAGCAGGTCTCCATCAGCGCCCGCGTCGTCGGCTGGAAGCCGCCCTCGGGGATGGTGAACGGCGGCGAGCTGGCGTAGGACAGCACGATCGGCCGATCACCTCCGCCCCCGCCGGCGGTGAAGTCGACGGTGTAGGCGTCGGTCCAGCCGCTGGTGACCTTGGCCCCGTTGGCCATCAGGTCCTCCCAGTAGCCCTGCCACTGCCCCGGCCCGAACTCCCCGATGGTTGCCAGCAGGAACGCCATCCCCGGCGAGGACGTGCTCGCCCCCGGCGTGACGAAGAGGTCCTCGTACTCCGGCTCCGTCAGGTCCGTCAGCGTCTGCGGCGGAGCGATCCCGTTGTTGGCGAACCACACGTCGTCCACGTTCACGCACACGTCGCCGAAGTCGACCGGGGTCAGGTATGCCGCACCCCCCTGCAGCGCGTGCTCCTCCGCCGACTCGGGTAGGTCGGAGGGGGTGTATGCCGCCAGCACGCCCTCGTCGAGGGCGCGGGTGCCGTATGTGTTGTCGATGCCGAAGACGGCGTCGCCGATGGGACTGCCGGCGGTGAGCACGAGCCGGTTGGTCAGCTCGCCGGCGTCGCCGGAGGACTGGATCGTCAGGTCCCACCCGGTCTCGGCCTCGAAGGCCGTGACGAGTTCTTCGGGCACGTTGAACGAGGAGTGGGTGACGAGGACGACCTCGTCGGTGGTGGGCGCGGCGGCAGTCGCCGTGCTGGTGTCGCCGTCGGTGGCGGTCGAGCTGTCACCGTCGGCGCCGGCACCCGTCGTGCCTTCCCCGTCCTGGGTCGGAGCGGGAGCCGGAGCCGGGGCGGGCTCCTCGTCCTCACCCCCCAGCAGGGTGCAGGAGCTCAGGACCAGGCCGGCTGCGGCCGTCAGGGCCAGGGCACGGGTGGTGGACCGGTGGGTGGGCATCATCGCGTCTCCTTGTCGACTTCCTTCGCCGGTGCTAACCGGTGCAGGTTCGAGGGTCTGCGGCGGGTGCCGCACTCTCAGCGCTTCGGGGCGCTCCCCTGTCGTTTCCGTTATCCACGCTAGCACCGCTGTGGCAGGATCGGGCCCATGGGTAACCTCGTCGCCAAGCTCGCCACCACCGCCGCCGCGATCGGCGCCAGCGTCGTCGCCCGCAAGATGACCGACGGCACCTGGAAGTTCGTCACCGGCAAGGACTCCCCCAGCAACCCGGAGGACCCGGACATCGACATCAAGGAGGCCATCGCCTTCGCGGTGCTCTCCGGTGCGGTCGTCGGGATGGTGCGCATGCTGGCCAACCGGCAGACCACCAAGGTCGTGGCCAAGGGTCAGGGCAAGAGCTCCAAACAGCTGGCGGACGAGACCAACAAGTGAGTTGACCGGCGGGCACACACCGCCCAGCGGTGCCCGACACGCCCTCACAACCTCCCCACAAATTGCCCGGCGCACCGTTAGTCTCCGCCGTCACATTGCGTACGTCGTCAACCTGCGGCAGTATTGGCTGGTCCCGTCCCTTATGTCGCAGAGGGGTAATGCGTCGTGTCCCAGGAGCAGCCGATCGATCCACGATCAGGCCGTGAGCTGATGGTCCGAGCCCTGTGGGTGCTCACCGACGGCGCCTCGTGGGCCATCGCCGTGCTCCTGGCTCTCTGGACGCGGCTCAGTCTCGACCCGGACCTGCTCACCCAGGCCTCCCCCTGGATCGTCGCGGGTCTGGCGGCCGTCCTGCACGGAGCCATCGGCCTCACGACAGGCCCATACATGGTCCGACACATGCGCGGGAGCTTCGATGAGGTCACCTCTGTCGTCAAAACTGCTCTCATCACTGGGCTGGCCATCATCGCAATCGCTTGGGCGACGCCGGAGGTCTTCCTCCCCCGGTCCGTCGCGGTGCTGGCTCCGGCATTGGCGATCGTGCTGATGCTCGCGGTCCGCTTCACCGTGCGCACCTACCGCTCGCGTCAGGTGGCGCAGAACCCGGACGGTGAGCGTGTCATCGTCCTGGGGGCGGGCCTGGCCGGTCGTCGCCTTATCAGCAACATGCTGCACGACGACCGTTCCGAGTTCGCGCCGGTCGGGCTCCTGGACGATGACCGCTCCAAGCGTCGCCTCAAGATCGAGGGCATCCCCGTCATGGGCACCCGCGGCGACCTGGCCGCCGTGGCCGATCGGACGCAGGCGAAGTATCTTGCCGTGGCCATCCCCCGGGCCGACTCTGACCTTCTGCGGGAGATCCAGGAGCAGGCCCGCGAGGCCGGCCTCCAGGTCAAGACCCTCCCCCCGATCGAGCAGTGGCTGCGGGCGTCCGACCCCCAAGCCACCGATCTGCGCGACATCAACCTCGAGGACCTCCTCGGCCGGCGCGCCGTCGAGCTCGACCAGGAGGCCATTGCCGAGCACCTCACCGGCAAGGTCGTTCTCGTCACCGGGGCCGGAGGTTCAATCGGTTCGGAGCTCTGCCGCCAGATTCAGCGGTTCAACCCCGCACGCCTGGTCATGCTGGACCGTGACGAGTCCGCACTCCACGCCGTCCAGCTGTCGATGACCGGGCGTGGACTGCTCGAGGGTGAGGACCTGCTCCTCGCCGACATCCGAGACGAGGCCCGCTTGCAGGAGGCGTTCGCCGAGATACGCCCGGACGTCGTCTTTCACGCCGCAGCGCTGAAGCACCTCAGCCTGCTTGAGCGCTACCCGCAGGAGGCCTGGCAGACCAATGTCCTCGGCACCCACAACGTCCTCCAGGCCGCAGCGGCTGCAGGCGTCGGCACGTTCGTCAACATCTCCACGGACAAGGCGGCCAGCCCCACGTCCGTTCTTGGCTACTCGAAGCGGATGGCGGAACGCCTGACCGCGCACTACGCAAAGACACAGCCGGGCCGTTACGTCTCGGTGCGCTTTGGCAACGTCCTCGGCTCCCGCGGGTCCGTTATTCCCGCGTTTACCGAGCAGATCCGCCGGGGGGGACCTATCACCGTCACCCACCCCGACGTCCAGCGCTACTTCATGCTCATCCCCGAGGCGTGCCAGCTTGTCCTGCAGGCGGGAGCCATCGGCCGTGACGGACAAGTGATGGTCTTGGACATGGGCACGCCGGTGAAGATCGTTGACGTTGCGCGGGAACTGATATCCCTATCCGGGCGCAACCTGGACATACAATTTACGGGGCTTCGCCCTGGGGAAAAATTGACCGAGGTGCTTTTCACGCTCGGTGAAGAACACCTCCCAACCGACCACCCCCTCATGACGGCCGTGGACGTGCCAAGTCTGCCCCCCACATGCCTAACCGAAGACCTGAACTGGGGAGCGCGGTCCTGATCCCCTTCACGGGGACACCCCTGGAGACATTAGGCACCAGGGGCGCGACCCACTCGTTGCCCGCTAGACTAAGGCCCACGAATGCTCATGCGCCGCGCACCTCACGCCACAAGGAGCTCAGGTGGCTAATCCACTCTTAGTCCCATTCTCTCCCCCAGACATATCAGAAGACGACATTAGGGCCGTGACCGACGTACTACGGTCGGGGTGGATCACGACTGGACCTGTGGCGCAACGACTTGAGGAAGCGATCTCTAGCCGCTGCGGAACCACTGAGACGGTCGTTCTGAACTCCTGTACCGCAGCGCTAGAGATCGCCCTAAGAATTCTTGACATAGGCGACGGCGATGATGTACTCGTCCCTGCCTACACCTACAGCGCATCGGCAGCCGTGGTCGACCACGTCGCTGCCAATATAATTCTTGTGGATAGCGCAGCTGGATCCCCCACCCCCAGCATTGACGATTTTTTGACCGCCCTAACACCGCGCACTAAGGCCGTCATCACAGTAGACATTGGCGGCGTCCCCTACCCGTCCGACCGGCTACGCGACGCCCTCGCCACAACTAAGTTTACCCCCGCGTCGGACATGCAGGCGGCCCTGGGGCGGCCGGCAGTGATCACCGACGCTGCCCACTCTCTGGGGGCAGTCCGCAACCACCAGAACTCAGGATCCCTGGGCGACTTCACGGCGTTCTCGTTTCACGCCGTAAAAAATCTCACCACTGCCGAAGGCGGCGCATTGACCTGGAGGAGCGATCTTCCAGCAGAACAAGCAGCCATGGCAGCCAAGATCAGGCGGCTAGCGCTCCACGGGCAGAGCAAGGATGCTCTGGCGAAGTCACGGGCAGGAGCCTGGGATTATGACGTCGTGGAACTCGGCTACAAACTGAACATGCCAGATACGTTAGCAGCGCTCGGACTATCGCAGCTCAGCCGATACGACGCGTCACTTCGACGTAGACACGAACTTATTTCGATCTACACATCGGCGTCGCCGAACGTCGAATTTATGCCACATGATGGACCTGGCATGAAGTCGAGCGCGCATCTTTGCATAACGCGCTTGCCATCTCATCGCACCGATGAGCGCGACAAGATAATCGGGGATCTGGGCACCCAAGGGATCGCCGCCAACGTGCATTATAAACCCCTCCCTTTAATGACTGCATACCAGCGACATGGACACACGATCGCCTCCACACCCAACGCCATGGACTACTACCGAAGCGAAGTCACGCTCCCTCTATTCACAAGCATGACGGATGAACAGGCGGAGTATGTCATTGATCGCTACTCTCGTCTAGTCATGCCGTGAGAGCCCGCGAGGGAGCACGGGCCCAACTCTCGCCGCCCACCCGAACCACCCACCCAAGGACAAACAAGGTCGGTCTGCGGACGCAGGAAGCACCGGGACAACGAACCTCCACACCAGGATCAGGAAGAGTTGCCGAAATGCCCGCCCCACTACGGTTCCAGCGGAAACCAAGAGAACGCGCACGCTGCCCACGATCACGGGGTCACGCACTCCCGCCCCAGGGGCCAACCGGACGCCCCAAGACGCTCGCGATCGAGGCGCACGAGAGAGCTATTTTCACCTTTCGATCACACTTCTTAGATGAGTTGATCGCCGAAGGACACACGATAACAGTCGCCGCACCGCGCTTCACTCAATCGCAACGCCGCCTCCTTAAACGCAAGGGCATTCGGCCAAGAAGGTTTTTCCTCAGCCGGCGGAGCACAAACCCGCTCAAGGAGGTTCTATCCGTGGTTATGCTTTCGCGGATTTTGATGCAAGAATCCGCTGACATCGTATACTGCTTTGGCCCCAAGCCAGTCATGTATGGGGGGCTGGCACTCCGGATGTTGCGTACATCGCCCCACGGCGTTGCCGTCATCACGGGCCTAGGCATCGGCTTCAATGCGAATAGCAGAGGGATCGTGCCGTCGCTACAGAGACATTTGTATCGCCGTGCGCTACCCAGTTTTCATCGCATCATATTTCAAAACTCTGATGATAATGACCTTTTCCACTCGATGGGATTAATTCCTCCAGATTCGTTGACTGACATCGTCCGCGGATCAGGCGTAGACACCGATTCGTATCCCCAGTGGCCCCTTCAGTCGCCACCCATTAGTTTCGTATTCGTGGGCCGATTCCTTAAATCCAAAGGGCTTGTTGAACTACTCCGGGCTGCCAGGTCGTTGCACCAGTCCGGCGCCGATTTCCGCCTGCGCTTGGTCGGATGGCACGACCTCGGCCACTCGGACAGCATCACCGAGGCTGAATTGTCAGGGCTCGTCGACGGCCTCCCAGAGGTGGAACTCTGTGGGCATCTGAGCGATGTACGAGACGCGCTGGCAAATAGTCATGTGTTCATTCTCCCGTCGCACAGGGAGGGGCTTTCCAGAAGCACGCTCGAGGCAATGTCTATGGGGCGGGCGATTATCACGTCGAACGCGCCGGGATGCAGGGATGTTATAGTCGACGGAGAGAGTGGCATCGTCGTCCCCGTCAAAGACGTCGCCAAACTTACGGAAGCAATGGAGGTCTACATCTCGTCGCCGAAGTTAGTCCAGACGCACGGTGTAGCGGCCAGGACGCGAGCCCGAGCCTTATTCGATGTCCGTGCCGTGACAGGTCAGTTAATTGCACATGCGTGGCGTTCGAGCGGCGCAGGTACGGGTGCTACCCCGCCTCCAAGTATGCACTCACAACCGCGAATGATCGCCGCTTCTTCGCAGAGGAAGGGAGAACCGTGACAATGGGCCGTGTCGCCGGTAGGCCGTTTTCTGGAGCATCAAGCTTCTACGCCCGCCGGGGGAAGCGTATTTGCGATCTCGGATTGGCCTTGATTTTGAGCCCCTTCAGCGCGGTCGTCATCGGTTTGCTGGCCCCGACTATCAAGCTGAAGGATGGTGGACCCGTCTTCCACAAGGCCACTCGTGTCGGGTTACATGGAGCCCCCTTTACCATGTTTAAACTGAGGACGATGCAGGTCGACGCGCCGGATTTGCGCAACCCCGATGGTTCTACATACAGCGGACCCAACGACCCTCGCGTAACACACCTAGGGAACTTCTTGCGCAAGACGAGTCTTGATGAGTTGCCGCAAGTTTTTAACGTGTTTCGGGGAGACATGAGTTTTGTGGGTCCAAGGCCGGATTTGATTGAGCAAGCCATGTACTACGATGACCTGACGCGTAAGAAATTGACTGTTCGGCCTGGAGTCACGGGCTACAACCAGGCCTACTTCAGGAATTCCATCCCCTGGTCGGAACGGTTGGGTAATGACGTGTTCTACGCCCGTAATGTGTCTGTGCTTTTCGATCTGCGGATTCTATTGAGAACGTTTGTGTCGCTGGTCACCCCAGTGGGTATCGCTCGAGTACATCAGACATCCCGTGGAGACTCGAATGTCGCAACCTAGCGCGACCCTCTTTCTCGGAGGCGCGGTTGGCATCTGCGCACTTAAGGCGGTGGCTGATAGTCAATTTCGCATCGACACCGTGATACTCGACCGCCCGCACGCCCACGAAGACCCCGGCGACTGGGACAGAATCAAGCGTCTGTGTGTGCGTTTAGGGATTTCAATTATCTCCAATTCCGCAGATGCCTTGGACGCTTGGCAGCGGACAACGAGTTCTCAGTACTTGATGAGTTTTGGCTATCGTCGTATGATTTCAAGGGAGCTCCGAAACGCGGTAAGCAAAGGTTCTCTCGGGACGCACTTTGCGCCATTGCCCCGCTACCGAGGTTTCGCGCCTCTTCACTGGGCGATAATCAATGGGGAACCGGAGTGGGCCATAAGTCTTTTTATATTGCAGGACGAGGTGGACTCGGGCCCTATCGTCGCTTCCAGTCCTATCCTGATTGGACCCCGCGACGACATCAATACTTTGTACTCTAAGTCTCTGAAAGTGTTGAAAGATCTTCTTGACGAGGTTCTTCCGCACCTAGACAAGGCTATTGCAACTGCTATCCCGCAGAACGAAGATCTCGCTACGTATGGGTGCGCACGAAACCCCTCGGATAGTCGAGTCGACTGGCGGGATTCATCAGCCCGAATCGATCGTCTTGTCCGCGCTGTAGCACCGCCATTCCCGGGCGCGTTCTGCTTCTTGGAAGGCACAAAAATTGTGTTGGTCGAGTGCGAGCCGGTCGCGGGGCCCATTTTTGAGGGTCACGTGCCGGGTCGCGTCGGGCGCATTTCTTCGAAAGGCGTCGAGGTGTTATGTGGACTTGGTGAAGCTTTGCTCATCCGTACGATCCTAGTTGACGGCGTCCTAAAGCCCGCACACGACGTTATCCGGTCGCCACGACAGACGTTGACCTGAATGTACTGACCGTGTAGTGTGATCAACCGGGTGACGGGGGCCGGGTCCCGCAGGCGGTGTGGGGTCGGTGCACAGGGGCGGAACTGTCACTACCCCGTGTGACGAGCGGGTTCGTGGCTGCTGGCCGCCGATTCTGCGCACTAGTCCGGCTCTTCAACTTTGCGCGTGGTGGGGGGCCCTGAAGTAGGGCTCGCGGCCCTGCGCCAACATGGTGTTGTCTTGGCATCCAATGAGCGAGGACCGCGAGCGTGCACCAGCCTACGTTCGGCGTCGATGCGGCGTCGATCCTGTTCAACCTGTCCGGCTACCGAGTCCTCTCGGCCAGTCCTGCCGTCGGCGATGAGCAGCCGCGGCAGGTGCTGATCGAGACGACCACGACTGAGGGCGCCTGCCCCTCTCCTGCGGGGTACTGTCCTCTCGGGTCCAGGCCCGGCCCACTCGGCGCGTGAAGGTCGTGCCGTGCGGCGGGCAGCGGCTCGACGTGCTCGTGAGCAAGCGCCGCTACGCCTGCACCGAGGCGCTGTGCCCACGACGGTCGTTCACCGAGGAGACCGACCAGCTGCCCGCCGCGGGCGAGGGTGACGCCGCGGCTGGTCGAGCGGGTGATCACGGTCTGTCGGGCCGAGCCGCGCGCGGTGTCCCGGGCCTGAGTTGTGACGTTTTAGTTGCACCCCGGGGTTGAGGTAGTTCAGGAGTTCGCGCGCCTCGTCGGGGATCTGGGGGTCGACGGTGATCTGGTGGCCGCCGACGGTGATGGTGGCGGTGCGCAGCGGCCGGAGGGTGTTGAGGATCTTCTTGATCGAGGCTCCGGTGCGTTGCTGGGCCTCGCGGGAGATCGCCAGCGCGGCGAAGACGATGGTCAGTTGCGCCTCGATCGAGTCGCGCAGGTGGTGAAAGATCGGCCGGGCTCGCAGGTCGGACTTGACCATCCGGAAGGAGCGTTCGACCTGGTACAGGTCCTGGTAGGCGGCCACGACCGCGGGGCCGTCCATCTGCTCGAGGCCGATGTTGGTGACGTTGAAGCGCCCCGGGTTTGATGCCGCTCCTGTTTGAGTACAGGAGGAGAAGCACCATGCCGAGGAAGATCGATCCGGAGCTTCGTGCCCGGGCGGTGCGTCTGTTCAGGGAGCATCAGCAGGACTACGCCACGGTGACCGAGGCGATGACCGCGGTCGCCAACCAGCTGGGGGTGGCGCGGGAGTCGGTGCGTCGCTGGGTCACCCAGGCCCAGGTCGACGCCGGTGAACGTCCCGGCGTCTCCAGTGCCGAGCATGAGGAGATCAAGCGCCTCAAGGCCGAGAACCGGCGGCTGCGCGAGGACGTGGCGATCCTGAAGGCGGCCACGAGTTTCTTCGTGGGGGAGCTCGACCCCCGCAACCGCTGATCATGGGCTTCATCGACACCATGAGGGCCCAGGGCCACGCGGCCCGGGTCGGTCTGCCGGGTCCTGCGCGAGCAGGGCTGCCAGATCGCCGCACGGACCTACCGCAGCTGGAGGTGCACCACCCGGGTGCTGGCCGCGCGCACGGTCACCGACGCCCAGGTCGTGGACGCCGTGCGGGACATCGCCTGGAGGACCGACCGTCACGGCTGGCGCAAGCTGACCCCTGAAGGCCTGTACGGGCGTCGGAAGATGACCGCCTACGTGCGCCGCACCGTCCTTCCTGATGCCTCGGCCGGGGCGGTGGACCGGGCCATGACCATCCTGGGCCTGTCCGGGGTACGCCGCGACAAGGTCGTGCGGACCACGATCCCTGCACCGGATGGGTTCACGGTGGCGCCAGGAGAACTACTTCCGCTACGCCCGCACCCACCTGTGGGTTGCTCCAGCGTTCGTGTCCGGTTTCGGGCTGAGGATCAAGCAACATCTGTACGGTCTTCGTGACACCTGTAGGAGGGTGCGCGATGAGCACGAGCGATGCCTCGGTCCCGAGGAAGCGTCGGCCGAAGAAGGTCCTGTCAGCGTCGGCGAAGTACGAGATCTGGTTGCAGCTGGTCCGAGGTGAGGCCACGATCGGGCAGGCCGCGACCAGCGCCGGGGTGGACCGGTCCACGATCATCCGGGTGCGGCAGGTCGCCAAGGACGGTGCCCTCACGGCGCTGGCCGCCTCCCGTCCTGGGACACCGGGCAAGAGCGCCCGAGACGTGGAGCTGGAGGAGGCCAACGCCGAGATCGACCGACTCGGCGAGGCGGTCAAGGAGCTGGCGGTCAAGCTGACCCTGCTGGAGAAAAAAGGGGGGCTGGACTGATGCCCATGGCCCCGGTGCCGGCCCGCGTCGACGCGGCCACCAAGACAGTCCTGCTCGAGGCCGTTAACCACGCGCTGGAGGCAGGCTGGCCGTTGGTGAAGGCCTGCGCCGTGCTTGGGCTGGAGGAACGCCGGGCCCGCCGCTGGACCCGGCGCAAGGACACCGGGACCCCGTTGGTCGACGCCCGCCCAGGTGCCTCCCTGAACGCGCTGACGCCGGCGGAGATCGAAGCCATCGTGTCCGCGTTCGAGACCTTCGGGGATAAGGACTTCTCCCACCGGCGCCTGGCCCACCGCGGCTCCTACGAGGACCTGTTCTGGGCCTCCCCGTCCACCGTGCGACGCGTCCTGAACGATCATGACCTGCGGTTTCGTCACCCTCCACGCCCACCACGCGGTGAACGGCGACCGTTCCCGGACTGGGCCACGTACACCCCGAACTCGATCTGGATCTACGACTCGACGCACTTCCCGCGTGCCGGGATGGCGGTGCTGATCATCGAGGACCTGGTCTCGCGCAAGTGGCTGACCCACGTCGTCTCGGCGCAGGAAACACACACCCAGGTCCGCCTCGCCTTCGAGCAGGCCCTGGACGCCGAAGGGCTGCTCGAGGCGGCCCTGGACCGCGCCGAAGCTATCGGCGCACCCCTGGGCCTGGACGGGGTCGACGAGGCCACCCCGCTGCTGCTGGCTGTCTCGGACAACGGCTCGCAGATGATCGCGGGCCACACCCGCAAGTTCATGGCCATGGTCGCCATCGCCCAGCACTTCGGCCGGCCCGCCACCCCGACCGACCAGGCCTGGATCGAGTCCCTCAACGGCACCCTGATCTGGTGGGTCGTGATCGTCCGGATGCGCTTCCACCAGCCGACCATCGACTACGTGACCCGACGCACCGCCGAAGGCCTGTCCAAGCGCGACATCATCCGCTGCCTGAAGAGGTACCTCGCCCGCGAGATTTACCAGGCGGTCATGACCGACCACCGTGCCCGGCAACGCACAGCTCCAGCACCCCTCGACCGCCAGTCTTGACCTATAGGGGCGTCAACGCGCTCATGGAGACGATCAACGGCCTGTACAAGGCCGAGTGCATCCGCACCACCGTCTTCCACGACGGCCCCTACAAGACCATCGCCGACGTCGAGTACGGGACCGCCGGCTGGGTCGACTGGTACAACAACCGCCGGCTCCACTCGACCCTAGGCAACGTCCCACCGGCCGAGTACGAGCAGGACCACTACGCGCACTCAACCCCGAGCCTCAGCCCACATGAGAGCGGCAGAGAACCTGGGGCGCTTCAGGTCGAGGGTGGGGCCACTTCAAAGCACCACTAAACCCCCAAGTGGGGCCACTTCAGACTGGCACACTCACTTCCTCCCATGACAGCATGGGACGAGGGGCTCCTTCGAGTAGGCGTGTGGTCAGAGACCGCCATCATCGAAGGAGCCCCGCCCGTCCCCGGATGGGGCCACAGGGTGGGGAATTTCAGTGAGCAGAACTGGGGAGATTCACCTGAGCGCCGGCAACATCCACCCCTCCGGGTACGACACGATCATCCCCAAGACGCTGGCCACCGCCGCCGCCGACCGGCTTCTGCACCACGCCCACGTCACCATGACCGAGGGCACCTCACTCCGCCTCGGCGAGGCCACCACCGGACGAGGAGTGATCCCCTTGACCTAACCGCTCGAGGGAGATCAGCTGACCACGGACAGGGAGATGAACTGTCCGCCAGCAAGGTGATTTACTGTCCGGCTACAGGGAAGTCCCACTGTCCCTTGACACCAGGTGAGAACCGCGGACAACCTGGGGCATTTCACCCTCATCTCCGCAGCCACGACGGTTGTCCAACAGTTCTATTTCCAAACTCTCCGCACGAGCCATCTGCACTCCGCCGACTTCCACCAGGCGGCCACACCCATCACGACGATCGCGGCCATCGTCACCGCACCTTCGGCAACCGGACCAATTACTCCCCAGAAACCGCCGAGATCCAATGGTCGAACAACTGCGTACGCACCAATCACCGTCGCGGTCCAACCAAGCATACGGAGGAAGAATGGACCCACTGGAAGGTTCAACGCGTGTCGATGGACAACCCAAGGGTCGAACCAAAGAGGGACTAAGCAGTAAGCTAACGCCCACCCCCCTAGGAATCCATGTATCTCCAAGAAGGTACCGCCCAGCCAGGCCAGGACTACAACAAGTATCGCTAGGAAAAGTGGCCGCAACTGACCTTGCTGGAACAGTCCGAACGCGTCTCTAAACACGTTGGAGATTCTCGTAACACCCTGCAAGAAAAACACCAGACACAAACCCAAAACAGCCCGAGCGTCAAGGAGATACTCAGCCCCAATCCACGCGACCACAAAACCGTTCAGCGAATCAAACAGCCCTGCAGCAGCAGCCCCCAAGATCAGCACTGCGGCGAATGACACACCACGGTAGGCCTCCGACTTTCGCTCAACTCGCGCCTTGGCATTTAAGGCGCCCAGACTCGGCGTCAAAGCAGCAAACCCTTTCCGAATGACGTTCTGCAGTGCATGAACCAGCATGTGATAGTTGCTGAAGACACCGAGAGTGACGACTCCAAACAACCCAGCCATGAGCAACAGCGGCGCGCCAGCGATAACAACCCCTGCGACGCGAAAAATGGCTACGGCCCTGACGTCACGCCACAAATCGCGTCTCGCCTCAGGACCCAACGTCTTGGACTCTTCCCGAACGAAAGGAAGGCGCCGCCTCACCAAAGCCCACATGACTAGACCCTGAGCAAGCGGAATAACTGGCTGCAGAGCCAGATAGGCAACAAAACCGCGACCACTCAACAGTACATAACCTTGAGCTACGCTAACGACCACCGTTACGACGGCCAACGATGCAGCTACCAGATACTCACTTTGATCTGCAATCAACAAGGCACTGTAGTGAGCGAAAACATAGGTCACGATTGTCGCTGCAAGGTACAGCAGGAACAGCAGACTGACACTCTCCTGCACCTGAGGCACGTTGCCTATAAACCAGCCGATGATGGGGAGACTCAGCAGCCCGAGAACTACAATTCCCCCCGCTAACCCGAAATTTATCCGCTTCAACAGATTGTAGTACCCCGAAACTGCCGCTTTTTCACCCTTGGCAAGGGTTGCATATAAACGAAACGCGATAGCCGTACCAATACCCAACTCGGCGGCAGATAGAATATTTGTTAAGCTGGTGAACAGCCCGTTCAGCCCCAGATACTCGACGTCTAGAGACCTCACGAAGGCGGTCCGCACACCAAATGCACAACCTAGTATAATGATGTAGGAGGCAAGCGCAGCAAAAACATTCCGCGAAACCCCTCTCACGACGATGCCCCGGCCGTCATTGAATCTTCACCTCGACCCCTACCATGGTCGGGAGATTCAGAAAGCAACCGTCTGAACTCTGCATCCAAGACAAAGGCAAGCAAAGCCAGAGGCAGTATCCGGAACCGTTGATACATGTCGGTACCTGTCAAGAGGTTGAAAGAGAATACAATCAGAAACGAAAGAGCGAGACCAGCAAGGGGACTGGGCTGCGCAAATCTACCCATCCTGAGACTTAGCGTTGCCTGGGTTGTTAGGATCAGAATTAGACCAAGCAGCCCGAATGCACCCGCCTCGACCCATATCAGGAGATAAGTGTTATGCACGTTGATGCCGAAGGCATCCGCAAACCAACCCGCCCCACGGCCCAATAGTGGGTTCCTCGCAAGTTCTCCCAATGCCACCCGAACAATCGCCAGCTTTTGTTCAAAGCTACCGGCAGACTCAATATCCCCCGCGAGCAAAGTCTCATAGACTCGCGTCGTGAAGACAGAGGTGTTGAGCCCTAGGACACGAACGCCTAGCCAAACTAGACCAGCCGTCAGAACCATCACCGCGAAGAGAACGCGCCGAACCTTAGGTCCGCGCACCAGCAGCAGAATGGAAACCAGGCCAACCGCTAGCGCAAGAGCCCCGCCATTACTGGCAGTAAGGACAAGCCCAAAGAGCAACGTCACCAAGACGACCGCACCGCTACGGACATCGAACCTCTTCGAGACGATGAGAAGTATGACTATCGGCACCATAGAGGCTATCAACTTGGCCAGTCCATTGGATCCTATGAACGCCCCGAATCGCCTTTCAGAAGTCGAGTACAAGCCGAGCGACGACAAGGTTCCGTGCATTCCCGGAAAATACGTTTGGATAACAGCTCCAGCTACCACGGATGCGGTCAATCCCAGGACGAACGTCCGCAACAGAAGTAGATGGTCCATTTGGCCGTATCTAGCGATAAGCCATGGAAGGTAAGCAAAGACGAACGCCAACTGAAGGCCATTAGTCACCGAGTCCATGGCTGGGGCACTTCCATTAAATAGTGCCCCTGAAAAGTATCCGACAAGAATCATGTACAGACCTAATACCCAAAACGGCCCGAACGGATTCCGGGACGGTCCGACGTCGGCACGCCGGAATACCAACATCCCACAGACGAGGAACAGGAGATCGGCCAGTGTCAAATAAGCGAACGGCAGGCGGAGCGCATCAAACGGAGTCATGAAAACTGCTCCATGGAGGCACAAAACGGGGACATTCGTTCCGCGACCCCCATCCTTCACTTTGATCCCCGTTGCAGGAGCCAGCGATCTCGCACATACACTAGGCTACCGATAAGAAAGCAGGCGACGTCCTCGGCCGATGGACGATGCGATTGGGTCGTGATTCCCCATTGATGGTGCTTAGAGTGATGCGAGAACCGGACAAGATTTATCTTGGTTCGAAATACAGCCTTTCGGGGATTGCCTAGGCTCGGGAGGATCTTGTCGAGGTACTCAGAATAGTAGAGCGTTGCTCCGCGTGCGTTAGCGCAACGCAACGAGATCGCTTGGGAGCTCAGGCCGTCGTCTTGGTACTCGACGTGCTTGATAACCCTATTCACGAACCGAAACGTGTGGTGTAGTCCGATCCGGTTCCACACCAGGGATTCAGCTATCCACTTCTCACCAGAGAGAACAGGGTAGGGGTACTTCTTCATGATGTCAGTACGGACGCACTGACTTTTGTCACCCGTCACTTCAAACAGTTCACGACATGCCGCATGTGTGCTATGTACTGGCGCATTAGGAAAGGGACGTCCAAGGACGCGGCCCGTGCCGTAGTCAAGGCAGAGGCCGACCACACCGGCACACTTGGACTTGTCGCCCTCAATGCTGCCCCACTCTTCATGGAGACGCCTCAAGCCATCCGCATCAAGGATGTCGTCTGAGTCGACGGTCTTGAACATGAAGCCCCTCGCCATCGCCACGCCGGCGTTGCGGGCACTAGGCTTCCCCATATTCGGCTGATACAGATACCGCACCGGTTGTTTAAGCTTGTCTCTCCACTCGTCAACAACTTGCCTAGTGCCATCCGTCGAGCCGTCGTCGACGAAGACAACCTCGAAGTCCGTGAAACTTTGAGCGCCTAAGCTGCGGAAAAGCCTGGGAAGCGTCTTCTCTCGATTGTAGGATGGAATGAAGACGGTGAAGAACGGCTGTTTTTTACAGTCAGACATATCCTAAATCCCTGTTTCTGGACCCGGCAAATGCATCACCGTACGTGCTTCTTCTACCGTGGCAAAGAACGTAATCGAAAGGCGTTCTTCCACCCAGGAGGTGGTGGCCGGCCACGCTAGTCACTCCGATCCTTAAGCTTGATCTTCGAGCTCGAAAGGTTGATCCAATCTCCCATACGAAGCTCCCATTCCTCTGGTTCCACCGTACCGGATGCGCCTGCTGGAAAGAAGGTAATTTCACCAAAGTAGATCCGTTGGTCCACCTCATACAGGTCGACTCTGCAAAAGACAAATGGACGAGATAGTCTCGCCGCGATTGCCTGCATTTCTTCGAGTATAGGCTTGGGTGGCAGGACGTAGTCAGGGTTCACTGCAAAGTCGCTCCGCTTGAACGACTGGAGGTCAAAGTCCATGTCATAGATGTTTGTATATCGGTTCTGTGTTTCATGCCGACCATCCCGCCTGGCGAGACCTTCGGAATAGTAGAGCAGACGCGGCTCTCCATCAAAGCACATGAATTTGAAGTCGTTAGGAAGCGATCCACTAGAGTCCCTTAACACTTCCTCGCAGACCAATCTAGGAGGGATATCTTTGTAGTTCCATTCCCTGGACTGCCAGAAGTAGTTAGCCTTCAAAGCAGACTTGAAGAACTTGCGAAATTTGCGCCGGGCCACAGGTGCACTGTTGTCGACGATCAGGTTTCCCCCACTGCCGTGCGTTGTTTTAAAGAACAACTCCTTCTTGGGGAGTTTTGCGAAGTCGACAGCGTTCGGACTTTCATAAACTCCGTACTGCTCACTTAGGATGTGCTGGTACCCTTCGCGCGCAACGTACTCTCTAACGGCGCTCTTATCTGAACACAATGTCATTAGCGGATCCCTATTGTTCAACTTTAGCCACCAGAGCTTTTCGTTGAACCCCCGAGGATCCTTCAGGTTTAACGGTTCGCCCGTCCGTTCACGATAGCGTATGTGGGCAACGATGTGGTCGGGAAGCTTTTTGGACAATCCGACTCGAAAATGGTTGGCCGTCTGATATGCCGCATGCCCCACAGACGTCTGCATCAGTCGATTCCGAGTTTTCGTCTTGATCTTCTTGTATGACTTCATGACCTTCCTTTCTTCCTGTTGCCGGGCGCGGCGCGGGCGACGGCTTCAGCGTAAATGGCCTCGTGCGCACTCACGACAGCCTGTGGGGAAAACGCTGAGCGTAATTTATTCGCAGCCGCATTTGCCCGATCCGCAGCTAAAGCCGGATCCTCCAGCACATTCTTTATCGCTTGAAGCAGCAAATCTGGGCGACCTGGGGGTACAGTCGTCACGTCCTGACCGAAAACGGCAGCGAGTCCTCCCGAGTCAGTTGCGACCACCGGCATTTTTCGAGCGATGGCTTCTAGGATGGCGTTGCTCATACCCTCGGAATCTGAGCTATGGACCAGGATTGATCCGGGCGCGAGACCATCAAATGGCATTTCCTTATAGCCCGCAAACTCCACTGTGACGTGTTCGGGTAGTAGCGCCGACCTGTCGACTAGTCGGGATTTTTCTGGGCCGTCGCCGATGATCATAAGGTGACAGGGGGATGGCATGTTCGCCAAAGCGTCCAGCAACATGTCATGTCGCTTTATCTTTTTCAACACTCCAATAGATACTAGGGTTGCAGCGCCTGGGGCCTTTCCTCGCTTGAGAGCGCCCGGTGTCGCTATGTTTAATGGGGTGGCATTAGTGTCGACAATATTTGGCACGATTTTGTAGCGACCATTGGGCAACCCGTATTCTTGAATCCAGTAATCTCGGACTTCCGTGCTATTGCAAAGGATGGTCCTGGTTCTTCGGGCCGCATACTTTTCCAAGCTTCTGAGGGTCGGTTTGCCGTTTAGGTGAATCCCCAGGTTTCGCCGCCAGGCGACGACGGGAAGCGCCCTCGAAGAGGTCGCGAGGATGGGTGCGATTGTGTATGCTCGGGCCATGGCAGCGTGGGCCACATCGTACTGGTCTGAATTCAGGTGTCGGAGCATGTAGAAAAGCATCCTCATCCACCGGAGCATGTTTCTGGGAGTGAGCCGTCGTTCAATGTGAAAGTGAACGTCCGCGTTCACGCCGTGGAAATTGTTGTGGCCTTCGAGAACAGCCAGGGTCACCGTGTGCCCCCGTCTCCGTAGCTCTTCTACAAGTCGAGCGGCCTGCTTTTCTGTTCCTCCTGCGCCATCGCCTCCCAGTAGAAACAGTATGCGGAGACTGGCCGTGGGCGGGATGCAAATTGCAGTTCCGGGCCCAATGTCCCCTTCGCAAGGTTCCTCATTTGTCGGTGCCATTTCAATCACAGCCGGGTGACCTTCTCCCCCTCGGTGGCCTTGCCGCGGGTGTCGAAGAAGGCCTGCGAGGCGGAGGCGAGAGCGTCGACGTCGTACTCACGGTGGTTCTGCACCAGGATGCTCAGGTCCGCCTGCGCGACCGCCGCGGCGGCGTCCTGGACCCGGACGGCCTCTGGCACCGAGGTCC